>JBOHYR010000077.1:0-114955 GCA_050737995.1 Rhodanobacteraceae bacterium | reverse complement strand
AGGTGCAGGTCCGCCGGATGGATCTGCTTGCCCTCGGCGAGGATCACCGCACCGTTGATGGCGTTCTCGAGCTCGCGCACGTTGCCGCGCCACGGATACGCCTCGATCGCCTTGATCGCCTTGGCGGAGAAACTTCGCACAAGCTTGTGGTGGCGGCTGCCCGCTTGTTCCAGGAAATGTTGCGCGAGCAGCACCGTATCGCCGGCGCGATCGCGCAGCGGCGGCAGCCGGATGCTGACCTCGCTGACGCGATAGAACAGATCCTCGCGAAAACGTCCGTCGCGGATCAGCGTCGGCAACTCCTGATGGGTGGCGCAGATGATGCGCACGTCCACCGGGATCGGTTCGCGCCCGCCGATGCGTTCGATCACGCGTTCCTGCAGGAAGCGCAGCAGCTTGGCCTGCAATGCCATCGGCATGTCGCCGATTTCATCCAGCAGCAGGGTGCCTCCCTCGGCCAGCTCGACCTTGCCCTTGGTCTGCTTGTGCGCGCCGGTATACGCGCCCTTCTCGAAGCCGAACAGCTCGGCTTCCAGCAGCGGCTCGGGAATGGCCGCGCAATTGATCGCGACGAACGGCCCGTCGCGGCGCGCGCTCAGGCGGTGCAACGCGCGTGCGAACAACTCCTTGCCGGTGCCGGTTTCGCCGAGCAGCATCACGCTGGCGCTGGTGGGGCCGACCTTTTCGATCAGCCGGCACGCATCGCGCATCGGCTCACTGACGCCGATGATGCCGTCGAGCGCCATGGCCGACTGGCTGCGCAGCTTGCGGTTCTCGGCTTCGAGTTCGTGCACCCGGAAGGCGCGGCTGACGACCAGGCGCAACACTTCCAGGTCCAGCGGCTTGGAGCAGAAATCGAAGGCACCGCAGCCGATGGCCTTGACCGCGTTGTCGCGGTCGCCGTTGCCGGTGACCACGATGATCTTGGTGTGAGGCGCCTCCTCCAGGATGTCCGTGATCGTGGCGAAGCCCTCGGTGGTGCCGGTCGCGTCCGGCGGCAGGCCGAGATCCTGCAGCACCACTGCGGGTTCGTGACGGCGCAACATGTCGAGCGCCACCTGCCGGTCGCCGGCCATGACGACCTCGTAATCTTCGAAGCTCCAGCGCAACTGGCTGCGCAGGCCTGTATCGTCCTCGACGATCAGCAGACAGCGCTGCGGCTGGTTCATGACGCGGCCCTCAGCGTGTCAGGCACGATGGCATCGCCAGCGGCCCCGGCCAGCGGCAACTGAATCGTGAACACTGTCCCCTGGGCTGGCGTGCTGCTCACGCTCATTGTCCCGCCCAGTGAGCGTACGTGCTCGCGGGCCTGATAAGCGCCGATACCCATGCCCCTGCTTGCCTTGGTGGTGAAGAATGGCTTGAACAGCCGGTTGCGGATGAAGTCTTCATCCATGCCCGCTCCATCGTCCTCGATTTCGATCGCAGCGTGTCCGGATGCGCGTTTGACTCTCAGCGTAACATGACCATGGGGCGTCGCCGCATCCTGGGCGTTGCGGATCACGTGTCCCAGCACGGTGGCAAGCTGTTCGGTATTTGCCTGCACCCAGAGGTCCTCCGCGGCTGGCTGGTACTCCGGCAGCGGCGACTGTGCCCGACACTCGCCGAGCGCCTTGTCGAGCACCGCCGTGAGCTGCACGCGGCCGTTCGAGGCCGGCGCCGCGTCGCCGCGCAACTGCTCGAGCAGCCGTGAGATGCGGTGCACCGAATTCGCGACCGTCGTGAGCATGTCGTCCACGAACGCAGGGTTATGTTTGTGGCGTTCGGCGTTTTGCAGCAGCAACGATTGTTGTGCAGCAATATTTTTCAGGTCGTGCATCAGGAAAGCGGTGAGGCGGTTGAAGCCTTCGAACTGGCGCGTCTCGGCAAGGCGCTGGGCGTCGGCAGCCTGCGCCAAAGTGCCAGCCACCTGACTGCCTGCAGCCCGCAGCAGATCGATATCTTCCCAGTCGAATGCGCGGCGTGCGCGTGCCTGCGCCAGTACCACGAATCCGACAAGCCGGTCTTCCAGCACTAGCGGCACCAGCAACCACGCGCGCGGCAAAGCGGCCAATTCCGGCGGCACCCGCAACAGTTCGTCGCCCAGGGGCGACAGTTCGCTCAAATCGTAAATCCACCGGCGTTCGCACATGAACTCGAGCGCAGGCAGGTGGGCAGGAAACCTCAGATCCGCCGGCGTCGGCATGTTCCAGCGTGCTTCCGTTACGAATTCATCCGTTTCGTTGCGCATGAACAGCGCGCCGGCCGGACTGTCCATGATCTGCGCCATCGCGCGAATCGCGCGCAGTGGCAGCTCCGTCTCGCCAGCCGACAGCGTGGCCGTAAGTCGCAGCCATTCCTCGCGATAGTCGTGGTGAAAGCTGAAGAAGTTCTTGTGCAGGAATACGCGCAGACGCGAGCGCGCGTGTCCGGAGGATGCGATCAACACCACGATCAGGAGCGCGAAACAAATGAGCGTGATTTCCGCAACGCGTCCCCAGTTGCCTCCGTACAGGCGAACGTAATAGCCACCCACCGCGGTCGCGATGATGTAGAACGCGATCACCAGCAGGCTGGTGGAATAAAACACCGCACGTCGAGAAACCCCGACATCCAACGACCATTCCGGGTTGCGCGCCGCCGCCACCACCAGCAGCGGGACCAGCAACGCATCGATGAAGCCGCGCGCCGCCCATGCGCTGATGTTGAACTGCCGGTAAAGCACCGCATAGGAGTAGAGGAAGATGTCGTAGGCAAACAGCACGCCAAGCGCGATCACCAGAAACTTGAGCGCCCAGCGCTGTTCCGGATCAATGTTGCGGTAGATCTGTTCGAGAAATACGACGCCAATCAAGGCCAGGACCAGCACGCCAACCAGCGGCACGTTGACGCTGAACGGCAAGGCGACGGATTGCGGCAACCCTATCGCCGGCAGCAGACAGTAGAGTGCCAGCAGAATCCAGATCACGTATGCAACGACGCGCAAACCGCGCAGCAGGCCGGATATTGGCCACGCGCCGATCAACGCACTCAGGAAGACGAGCCACGCGCCGTAGCGAAGCGCCTCGGCCATCAGCACCCAGTTGACCGCCACCGTGTTCTGCCATTCGGCGTAAGCCAGAAACGCGCCCCATGCGATCATGACCGTCGTGGCCAGAATCAGCAGGGCCCCGGTACGCTGGCCGCGCCAACTAAATGCCAGCAGCGCCGTGCCCACGAGGAACGCGGCGGCGGCGATCAGGTAACTGGCGATGATGATTGTGTGCATGGCTGCGGGTGCCCGGCGCGGTTGTCTGCATTCAACCGTACACGTGCCATCTCCCGGGTTCAGGCATTGCCGAGTGCGTGCTGGCGGGATGTTTCGGAGGCCCCCCCATTTCCGTCAACCCCCGGCGCAGCAGCCAGCAGGCGACGGCGAATGTCGGCCGCCACCCGCGCCGCGGTGTGGCCGTCCCAAAGCTCGGGCTTGCGTCCATGCTGCCAGCGACCGGAGAGAATCTCGTCCACCGCCGGCACCAGCCCGGCGGCGGTCACCAGCCGGTTGGTTCCCTCGGTGACGGTGATTGGACGTTCGGTGGTGGTGCGCAATGTCAGGCAGGGAATGCCGAGATAAGTGGTTTCTTCCTGGACGCCGCCCGAATCCGTGATGATCAGGCGCGCATCGCAGACAAGATTCATGAAATCCACGTAGCCGAGCGGCTCGACCGCTTTCAGGCCAGGTGCTTCGGCAAGATCCGCCCAGAGACCGAAGGCCTCCAGATTCTTGCGGGTGCGTGGGTGCACCGGAAACACCAATGGCAACCTGGCTGCGATGCTTTTCAGTTGGGCAACCAGTGACGCGAGCAGCGCGGGCGCGTCCACGTTGGAGGGACGGTGCAAGGTCACCACCGTGTATTCCTGCTTCTTCATTCCGAGCCGATTCCGCTCGCCGCTCGCGTCGATACGCGAGCGCATGAGTTCGTAGGAGTCGATCATGATGTTGCCAACGCGCGTGATCTTTTCTGGCGGCAGACCCTCGGCGGCGAGGTTCTCGTCGCCATCCGGCGACGGCGTCCACAATATGTCGGCTATCGCATCGGTTACCAGCCGGTTGATTTCTTCGGGCATACGGCGGTCGCGGCTGCGCAACCCGGCCTCCAGATGCGCCACCGGGACGCACAGTTTCGTGCCGACCAGTGCGCACGCAAGCGTCGAATTGACATCTCCCACCACCACGATCAGGTCCGGTCGATCCGCAGCGCAAGCGCCTTCATAGGCGAGCATCACGTTGGCGGTCTGTTCGGCGTGGCTGCCGCTGCCCACGCCCAGGTGCAAGTCCGGTGGCGGCAGCTTCAGGTCGCGGAAAAAGGCCTCCGACATGTTCTCGTCGTAATGCTGGCCGGTATGCACCAGCCGCAGGCTGCACCACGGTTGCTCGCGAAGTTCATGGAACAGCGGCGCGACCTTCATGAAGTTCGGCCGCGCGGCCGCAATCAAGTCAATCCTGAGCCGCTTCATGGCGAGGTACTTCCCCCGGGTTTCGTATTGTGTCGAGTGTACCAGCGGCGTTGCGACACTCCGCGCTTGCTGCCCGTGCCTCATCCTCGGCTGCGACAGCTTCCATTTTCGTCATTCCGGGTTCCATAGCCGGGACGGCGGGGGATGGCCCAAGAGGGGCGGGCAATGGAGGTGCGCCCACCAAGTATCACGGCCGTATGGGGTCGCGCAATACGGGACCAAAAAATGGGCCGCTGGATATGGTGGCCCAAGTGCGATCGAACGTTGCTCAGGCTGTTTCGAATCCGGAGCGCATGCTTGCGCAAAGTCTGCCCTTTCTCGCGCGGGCCTTGCAATTCTTTACGGCGGAGTGCGGGGTCGTGCCGTGGGCAAATCCTTGTTAAGGCCACCAGCTTCCTTCTCTGACAACTGTGCCTGCGGACCCAGATCTCTTCGCGTATGGATGCCCGCGCGTCCACTCACTTGCGATGCAATACATCTCAGAACGCGTGTGGATGGGAACTCGTGCCCGAACGCGATAAACACTATCAGCAGCACGCCCGCGATCATCCATTCGCGCAGCCTCGGTGCTCCCGTCAATTGCTGCCAGGTGAGCGTCAGAAAAGCCGTCGCAACCAGTGCGCCCCATAACCCTCCCAGAGCGACTTCGGACAGGGAATGATCGCGCAGCACCCAACTCGATGCAGAGATGGCCAAGGCGAGACATACGCCAAGCGCGACCATGGCGGCGCGCAGTCCAGTCCGTTTGCGCTCCGTCACAAGTGCGCCTGCTGAAGGCCAGAACAGGAACGAGAGCGCAGCATGTCCACTCAGGCCGATGAAATCCCATCCCGCAGGGTGCCATCCCGAAACCATGTACAGCACCTTGCTCAGCGCCACGCCGCCACCCACCACCATCAGTGCCACCAGCCAGAGCCATCCCGTGCGACGCGAGGTCGGGGCCGCAATCAACCAAACAAGCAGCAGCAGCGTGCACGGCAACAGCACTGCACCGTCGCCAAGATAGGTCAACGCATGCCAGATACGGAGCATAGTCACTTCAACCCATTGCCTGATCGGGCCTGATTATCAACTGGCGGTGATGTCATGGGAGGCGGTGTCCGCGCATGCCGGACGCACGTTCAGTATAGGTATGGGGGAGATGCCCGTGGATCGGTTGCCGACCGTTTGCCCGAGGAAGTTGGGCATGAAGCAATGAGACTCTGATTGAATCCTGCACGAGTTGCGATCACAGGCGCGTAGGGTCGGCTGGCACTGGCTCGCGCGAATAGCCGCCACAGTACAATCTGCGGCGCAGGTCCTTGAATCCCGCCACAAGGAGCGGCTCACTTGAAGGCAGGCTCGTTTTTTCACGAACTCAAGCGTCGCAACGTACTGCGTGCCGGAGCGTTCTACGCTGCGGCTGCGTGGGCGTTGTCGCAGGGCCTGGCGCAGCTCTTGCCCGTATTCAACGCCCCGAACTGGGTGACGCAATGGTTCGTGATCGCCTGCATCATCGGCTTCCCGTTCTGGCTGGCGCTCGCCTGGTTCTACGAGTTCACGCCAACCGGTCTGAAGCGCGAAAGCGAGATTGCGCCGGCCGATTCGGTTGCGCAGCATTCCGGCCGAAAACTGGATTTTGCGATCATCGGCATTCTTGTCGTGGCCGTGGTGCTGCTTGTCACCAACCAGTTCGTGCTGCACCGCGACGTGAACAGTCAGGCCAATGCCGCGGATGCCAAGGCCATCGCCGCGGCGCTCGCCAAGGTTCCGGAAAAATCCGTCGCGGTGATGCCGCTGACCAACGACAGCGACGACAAGAACCAACAGTACTTTGTCGACGGCCTGTCGAAGGAGCTGATCTCCGACCTCACCCAGGTCAATGGTCTGAAGGTGATCGGCGAGTATTCCAGCTTCAAGTTCCGCGATTCCAAGGACAGCCCGGCGCAGATCGGCGCGACGCTCGGCGTGGCCAACCTGATCCACGGCTCGGTGTTCCAGCAAGGCAATCGCATTCGCGTCACGGTCGGCATGATCCGCGCAACCGACGGTGCCAGCGTGTGGTCGCACAGTTATGACGAACAATTGAAAGACGTGTTCGCGATCCAGTCGAAAATCGGCCAGGCCGTGGCCGCGGCGCTCAAGGTCAGGCTGATGGGTCAGACCATCGTGTCCGACGACAAGCCACCCAGCGGCAATATCGAGGCCTACCAGCTCGTGCTTCAGGGGCGCGACATCTACCGCCGCGGCACCGAAGACAGCATCCGCCAGGGCATCACGATGTTCCAGCAGGTGCTCAAGCTCGATCCGAACTATGCCTATGCCTGGGGTTTGCTGTCCAATGGATGGGTCAACCTGGGAGTGTTGTTTCTGACCGGCGATGCGCGCCAGCAGGCCTTTGCACAGGCGCGCGTGGCGGTGGACAGGGAGCAGGCGCTGGCGCCGGAGGCGGCGTTTACCCACACCGATCGTGGGTACCTGTTGGCGACACTCGACAACGATCCCATTGGTGCGCTGGCCGAGTACAAACGGGCCCTTGCGCTGGCTCCGAACAACACCACCAGCATGAATTATGTGGCCGGCGGACTGGAAAACCTGGGGCAACTGCAGCCGGCGGTCGAGATGTACCGCAAGATCCTCGCCACCGAGCCGTTGCGCGCCGATATTTATTTCAATCTGGCGCTCGCCCTGTTGGGGCAACGCCAGCTCGATGCAGCCGAGCAAGTCATCCGCAAGGCGTTGGCCTTGCAGCCGAATTATCCGGGTTTGTATGCAACGCTGACCCAGGTCGCTGTCTTGCGTGGCGATGCGGCCGCCGCACAACAAGACGCCGCGAAAGAGACCGATGCGTCTGACGGACCTTGGGCACGGGCATTGGCGCAACAGATCGGCTCCAATCGCAAGCAAGCCGATGCGGCGTTGCGCGATTACATCGCCAAGCAAGGCAAGGATCAGCCTTATCTCGTCGCCGACCTGTACGCGTTGCGCAAGCATCCCGACGAAATGTTCGACTGGTTGCAGCGTGCCTGGACCCAGCACGATCCAACGTTATCCAGCATGCTGCTCACCGATCCGTTCGTGCTGGCCTATCAGCACGATCCGCGCTTTGCCGCGTTATGCAAGCAAGTGGGCTTGCCGTTGCCTGGCCAGCCGCTGGATGCTGCGGCCAGCGCCGGCGGGCATTGATCAACCGCTGGTTTGGTGAAGTGTCCGCAACTGCCGCGGTTGGCCGGTGCCGCTCAGGGTTCGGTGATGAGGCTCAGAAATTCCAGGATCGAGGCTGTCTGATTCGGACAGGCAGGCACGCTGCATGGCTTGCGGCGTGCCGCGCCCGATGGGCGGATCTGCTTGGGTGGGACGTTTGATCGGGGTCCTAGTCGAGCCGGTGCGTACGATCGCGTGGTTGTCGGGAGACCTTACATTTTTGTCTTGGCCCCAGAACGTTGGAAAAGCTGTTGGAAAACAGGATCCTGAACGGTTAACCCGGCCACGGAATTGAAATCATATGTCGGAGAAGTTTACACATTTAATGAATAGGTCGCCTCGCATGCTAATAAAAACAATAAGTTAAGAGTTGGCATGCGACATGCAGTATATGGAATCCACAGAAAGAAACTTCCATAGTCGCGGCTTCGCCACAAAAGCTGCGAAATCGAGAGGGGTATTCGACGATGAAACGCTGTCTGGTTTTGGCACTCGCAGCCTTAGCGCTAGTCCTCGCTGCTCCGAGTGCCTTCGCGACCAAGGTGATTTTCGATCCGCCTTCTCCCCCGCCCTCGGGCGTTGGCCCCTCGGCCGGCACCGATTGCACCATAAGCGACGGCAGTCTAAATAATTACACACCCTGCAACGTCAGCAAACTCAATACCGTCTATTCGGTGGCTTTTGTAGACTGTACGACCCTTAGTGGCTTATCAAATCCGTCCGCAGGTTGGTGTCTCTATTTGATCAACGTCACCCCAGGATCGCTCAGCAAGTTTACGTTCGTGTTCGACGTTCCCGGCGGCGGGTCGTACGATGACAGTGATTTACTTCAGTGCAGTAGCCAGCCACTCGGCTTTGCAACGAACAACTGCCCAACGAATACGACTCTGACGGAAGGCCAAGAGCTTGACCTGTCGTTCTTCGCGTCGGTCGAGAAGAACACCGCCTTTTATCTGATCACCGACTTCAAACAAAATCCCGGCTACGCCGACGTAACCGTATCCGTACCCGAACCGGGTGAGCTGGGCCTGTTTGGACTGGGCTTGCTTGCCATTGGCGTGGGCTACGGTTTGCAGCGGCGTCGCCAGAAGCCGCGGACCAATGACGCGGCGTAAGGCACGACACACAGCCCCTGGAAGTGACTCGTGGCCAGCTTGAATCAGCACTCGAAGCAATCCCCGGCAACGGGGATTGCTTTTTTGTGCTCTGATCCAGGTTCGAAGTCGCGACTTGCCGCTTGACCGGACGGCGGGTCGGCTCGCGGGGATGGAGGCGCCGGATGGGCGTCACCGCCCATCCACGGCCTCCCATCCCAGTATCGGATCGTGGGCATGGATCTGCTTGTAGCGACCGCTGAAGAAAATCAGCGGTTGCGTTTCGGGACCATGCATCAGGTGTTCGATTTCTGCGATGTAGAGCAGGTGATCGCCGGCCGGATGGATGTCGACGACCCGTGCGATGATTTCGGCAAGGCTTCCCGCGAGCATCGGGATGCCGGCGCGGTCACGAAACTCCGCCGTGATCTCGCGCTCGTCCCCTCCGGCGAAGTGCGGGCCGAGCTTGCGCTGTCGCTCAGACAGAATGCTGATGCCGCAACGGTCGCCGACTGCCACGTGATCGACAAAATTCGACGCCTTGCGCACGGAGATCAGGACCAGCGGGGGCTCCAGCGACACCGACAGGAATGCGTTGACCGTCATGCCGGCGGGAACTCCGTTGCGCAGGAAACTCACCACGGTCACGCCGGTCGCGAAGCGTCCCATCACCTGCCGGAACAGGTGCGGATCGATGCGCCGTGGCTGGGTGGCGTCGTGGTTCATGCGCGGGCAACGGCAACAGGCAGATCAAGCATATCCATGATGTCAAGGGCGTGGCCGAACCCTCCGCAAGGTACCATGCTTTGATGGACCCGGATGGCACCTGCGCAATGCGTGGTGCCGGCGGTTTCCGAAGCTGACCCATTCCAAGGAGCCGAAGTGAATCAAACACAGACGCCGCGTCATTCCACCATCCTGGTTACCGGTGGCGCCGGATATATCGGCAGCCACGTCGTTCTGCAACTTGTCGAGGCGGGTGAGCGCGTGGCGGTGCTGGACGATCTCAGCACCGGCTTTCGCGACGCGGTCATCGGCGCCGAACTGATCGTCGGCAACGTGGGGGAGCAGGCACTGGTGGCGAAGGTCCTGCAGGAGCGTGGCGTCGACACCGTGCTGCACTTTGCCGCACGCACCATCGTGCCGGAATCGGTGGTCGACCCGTTGCGCTATTACGGCAACAACACCTGCGCGACACGCAGCCTGCTGGCGTGTTGCAAGGATGCCGGTGTCGCGCAAATCGTGTTTTCATCGACCGCCGCGGTGTACGGAATTCCCCCGGGCGGCGTGGCCAGCGAGGATGCACCGCTCGCGCCGATCAATCCCTACGGCAGTTCGAAGCTGATGAGCGAATGGATGCTGCGCGATCTCGCTGCGGCCGGTGGACCACGTTACGTCGCGTTGCGTTATTTCAACGTCGCGGGCTGCGACCCCGCGGGGCGCATCGGACAGTCCACGAAGCACGCCACGTTGCTGGTCAAAGTCGCCTGCGAAGCGGCATTGGGCAAGCGCCAGCGGCTGTCGATCTACGGCACCGATTACGATACGCCCGACGGGACCGGGGTGCGCGATTACATCCACGTGGATGATCTGGCGCGCGCGCACCTCGACGCGCTGCGTTATCTGCGCGACGGTGGCGAATCGGCCACGTTGAACTGCGGTTACGGACACGGCTATTCGGTACGCGAGGTGCTGGCTGCGGTCGGCCGCGCGCACGGGTCACCTGTGCCGTACACCGAAGAACCGCGGCGTGCGGGGGATCCGCCGTCGCTGATCGCGGCGTCGGGCCGGATCCGAACCACGCTTGGGTGGCAGCCGCGCCACGACGACCTCGACTTCATCGCGCGCACGGCGCTGGCGTGGGAACGCAAGTCGGTGACCGGTGGCCACTGACCATTTGAAAGTTCCGGACCGCCAGCGCGTGACGCCAAACGCATGAGAGTTCCGATATACGCCACATCCCCGTTGCCGTATGCAGTGTTGCTTCTTGCGCTGCTGGTGCTGTGCTGGCACTGGTTGCCGCGCGTCGTACGGTACCCGGCGGTTGCGGTGGAGGTTTTGTTGATGGTGTTGATGACGCCGTTGGGCGCCACCGCGCTGGTGCGCGTGATCGAGGCGCGCCTGCCGCCAGTGCATACGTGCGCAGCGCCTGAGCCGACCACGATCGTGGTGCTGTCGGCGGGCTTCGACCACCGGCCCGCCGCGTCCGACGATTACGAAGCCTTGCGTCTTTTGAGCCTGCGGCGTTTGTTCGCCGGCGTTGCCTTGTGGCACAAGCTGCCCGGCGCGCGCATGGTGATTTCAGGTGGCGGGCGCTGGCGCATTCCCGAAGCCGTGCCGATGGCGAACCTCGCCGAGCTGATGGGTGTGCCCGCAGCAGCCATCGAAATCGAGGATCGTTCGCGCAGCACGTGGGAGAATGCGCGCTATGTCGCGGCGCTGTCGCCGCCTGTGCCCAAACGCATCTGGCTGGTCAGTTCGGCCTTGCATCTGCCGCGCGCGCTGGGCGCATTCCGCGCGTGGGGCTTCGAGCCTTGTGCGTGGCCGAGTGGTTTGCGGGACGCCCGCCTGCGTTTCGGCCCGGGGATTTTCATACCGCAGGGCTGGTCGGTTACGACTGCGTCGATCGCCCTGCACGAGTTGCTCGGCGAGGTGGAATACGCAGTACTGGAGTGGCGACACTCGCGCCGCGCGCAAACGACTCAGACGCCATAGTAACCCCGGTACCACTCGACAAAACGTTCAATCCCCACCTCAACCCGTGTGGCCGGTTGATAGCCTGTGTCGGCCATCAGTTCAGCGACTTCCGCGCTGGTGTCGGGCACGTCCCCCGGCTGCAGCGGTAGCAGGTTCTGCTCGGCCTTGCGGCCAAGGCACTTCTCCAGCACCTCGATGTAACGGGAGAGCTGTATCGGATTGTGGTTGCCGATGTTGTAAAGGCGATACGGCGCCGAGGAAGAGGCCGGTGTCGGATGCAGCGCGTCGTAACCGGGGTCGGGCGCGGGCACGCGATCCAGCGTGCGGATCACGCCTTCAACGATGTCATCGATATAGGTGAAATCGCGCGTGTGGTGGCCGTGGTTGAACACGTCGATCGGCTCCCCGGCCAGGATTTTCCGGGTGAACAGGAACAACGCCATGTCCGGGCGCCCCCACGGCCCGTATACCGTGAAGAAACGCAGGCCGGTGGTTGGCAACGCGTACAGGTGGCTGTAGGTGTGCGCCATCAGCTCGTTGGCCTTCTTGGTGGCCGCATACAGGCTGACAGGGTGGTCGACCGGATCCTGTACCGAGAACGGCAACTTGCGGTTGGCGCCGTATACCGAACTGGATGAGGCGTAGACCAGGTGTGCGACCTTGCCGTGCCGGCAGGCTTCCAGGATGTTGATGAAACCAACCAGGTTGGTTTCGACGTAGGCGTAGGGGTTTTCGATGGAGTAACGCACGCCGGCCTGCGCGGCGAGGTTGACCACGCGCACTGGCCGGAAGTTGTTGAATACATCCTCGAGCGCAGGCCGATCCTCGATGCCCACTTTGGCAAAGCTGAATCCCGGATGCGGCGTCAGGCGATCCAGCCGCGCCTGCTTGAGCGTCACGTCGTAGTAATCGTTGAGATTGTCGACGCCGAGCACCGCGTCACCGCGCGCCAGCAATCGCAGGCTGAGAGTGGATCCGATGAAGCCGGCGGCGCCGGTGACGAGAATGCGCATGTGATTACCTTCCGATCGGTGCCGAGTTCAGCCGCGGCATCCTGCAGCTTTTGTCATTCCGGGACCGTCCGCGCAGGTTGCGGTCGGAACCCGGAATCCACGCTGTATCTGCAAGGGCTTTAAAGGCTGGATTCCGGATCTCGCCCACTTCGTGCGCTTGGCCGGAATGACCAGCGTACCTGCGGGATCTTTGACTACAACCTGTCATCCACTGCAGCGCGCGGCAGCACATTCTTGACGTCGAACAGTACGCATTCGGGCTTGCCCAATGCGCGCAGTGCCGCTGCGCCCATGTCGGTGAATTGGTGGTGCGCGACCGCCAGTACGATGGCGTCGTACGTGTCGGGGCGCAGCTCGGCCTCGAGGTCGATGCCATATTCGTGTTGTGCCTCAGCCGGATCGACCCATGGATCGTAGACATCGATGTCGGCGTGAAACGATTTGAATTCGTCGATGATGTCGGTGACTCGGGTATTGCGCAGGTCCGGGCAGTTTTCCTTGAACGTCAGCCCCAGCACAAGCACCTTGGCGCCGGCGACGTGGATTCGTTTTTGCAGCATCAGCCGGACTACCCGCTCGGACACATGCCGGCCCATGCCATCGTTGATGCGGCGTCCGGACAGTATCACTTCGGGGTGATAGCCGATTTCCTGCGCCTTGTGGGTCAGGTAGTACGGATCGACGCCGATGCAGTGGCCGCCCACCAGTCCCGGTCGGAAAGGCAGGAAGTTCCACTTGGTGCCGGCCGCTTCCAGCACATCGAGGGTATCGATGCCCAGACGGTGGAAAATGAGAGCGAGCTCGTTGATCAGCGCGATGTTGAGGTCGCGCTGGGTGTTCTCGATCACCTTGGCGGCTTCGGCCACCTTGATGGACGACGCCTTGTGCGTACCAGCACTCACGACTTGTCGGTACAGCGCATCCACGAAATCGGCGACCTGCGGTGTCGAACCGGAAGTGACTTTCTTGATGGTGTCGAGCCGGTGTTCCTTGTCGCCCGGGTTGATCCGCTCGGGACTGTAACCCGCATAGAAGTCCTCGTTGAATTTCAGTCCCGATTCGCGCTCGATGATGGGCACGCAGACCTCCTCGGTCGCGCCCGGATACACGGTCGATTCATAAATCACCACGTTGCCGTGGCCAATGGCTTTGCCGACGGTGCAGCTGGCCGCCATAAGCGGCGTGAGGTCGGGCCGCTTGGCGTGGTCGATCGGCGTCGGGACCGTTACGATGAAGACGTTGCGACCCTTGAGATCGTCGGGGGTACCGCTGAAAACGAGTTGCTTCGCCGTTTGCAATTCATCGGGCGTGACCTCCAGCGTGTGGTCACGGTGTTGTTTCAGCTCATCGATCCGCGCGGCGTTGACGTCGAAGCCGAGCGTGGGCAGCTTCCGTCCGAAACCGACTGCCAGCGGCAGGCCAACGTAACCGAGACCGATGACGGCGAGGCGGATGTTCTCCGAGAGGGGCAGTGCAGCGGCAACCATGTCGTTCCTTGGAAGTATGGGTTCAGCGCGGCAGCAAGCCCACGCGAACCGCGTGAAGCGGCCTATGCTGGCACGCGACGGGAAAAATTCAAGGCCAGCAACGCCAACGCGATCAACACAATGCCGATCCATTCCGGGACGGAGGGGCGTTCGTGCAACAAACCCCACGCGAAGAGCACGCCGACAACGGGTACAGCCAAGCTGGTCAACCCGGCGACATTTGCCGACAGGCGCTGCACCACCAGCGCCCACAATACCCAGCACACGCCTGATGACAACAGGCCGTTGTAGAGCAATGCGGCCACGTACCCGCCGCTCCACGTCACCGCCCGCTCGTGTGTGGCAAGCGCCACGACGATCAGGCCAAGGGTGCCGACCAGCATCTGCCATGCCGTCAGACGCAGCGGCGTGACCTCGGGGTGTTTCTGGAACAAACGTTTGGACAGCACCGTCGCGATCGCCCACGCGAGCCCGGCGAGGATGGCCAGCACAACACTGTGCGGCGCGCCAATCGGACGCCACGGCTCGACCACGCAGACAAAGCCCGCGGCGGCCAGCACAATGCATCCCCACCGTTGCCATTCCGGTTTTTCCTGAACCCACCACCAAGCCAGCGGCACCACCCAGAAGGGCATCGTGTAAGCGAGCAACGCGGTCTTGCCTGCGCCGCCCGAGACCAGCGCCCACTGCGCCATGGCCTGGAATGCGGTGGTCTGGGTCAGCCCGATCGCAATGGTCGGCAGCCATGGCGTCGGTGCTAGCTTGTTGCGCCTGAGCCAGAGCAACGCGAACAGCACCGCGGTGCCTAGCACGTAACGTTGCGCACTGAACGTGAACGGCCCGCTGTAACGCATCGCGACCTTCATCACCGTCCAGTTGAGGCTCCAGACGATGGTGAGGATCAGCAACGCGATCAGGGCGCCACGATCGATTGCGGAACGTTGGGTCATGCGGACGCCGAAAAAAATGATCACGCAGGATACGGCGCAAACGGAACGGACGTCCAGCGGCAAGAAAATCGGGTGCCGCGTGCGCGCGGTTGCATAGCCCGGATGCAGCGCAGCGGAATCCGGGCAACGGGTCGAGGTGGCTAGTCGCGTGGCGGGCGCGGCTCGCGCCGTTCGATGACTTCAAACCGGGTTTCGCGTCCGCCGTACAGCGGCATGGCGCCTTCCGGCGTGCCCCATGCGTGCATGGTCACTACTTCCCAGGTGGCCGGGATCTTGCCGTGCCTGCGCCGGGCTTCGTAGGCGTCCAGCATGACCTTGAAGCGTACCTTGCCGGTCAGACCGCGCTGACGCTCGCGATCCGCGTTGGTCGCGCCAAGGCCCTTGAGGTCGCGTAACAAGGCTGTGACATCCGGGTACTCGAGGGTGATGTGGTCGGCATCCAACACCGGGTCCTGCAAGCCCGCGGCAAGCGCCGCGTCGCCGATGTCGTGCATGTCGAGGAAACGGCCCACGTGCGGCAGCTCTGCATCCGCTTCGGCCCAGGCCGCGCGCAACTCGCAAAGGGTGTCGGGGCCGAGGCTGGAGGCCACCAGCAGGCCGCCAGGTTTCAGTACGCGACTCATCTCCGCGAGGAACGGACGCGGCGCATCGCACCACTGCATGCACAGGTTGGAATACACCACATCCATGCTGTGATCGGGGAAAGGCAGCGCAAGGGCATCGGCGCCAACCCGTGCGAACGGCTTCCACCAGCCCGCGCGCCCGCGCGCCTGATGCAGCATCGGCAACGACACGTCGAGTGCGATCACCTGTGCGCCGCGCCAGCGCTTTTTCAGGCGGGAGGCCCCGCGGGCCGTGCCGCAGCCGACATCGAGCACTTGCGCAGGCGCACTTTCGTAGTAGTCCAGGCTTTCAAACAGGCGTGCCTCGACCTCGCGCTGCAAGGCGTCGTGCTGTTCGTAACTTTTTGCGGAACGCGCGAACGCGCGCCGCACCCTGGGCAGGTCGAGCCGTTCGTCGCTCATGCCCGTGCGTCCGACAGCAGCGGCTCGATCGCCGTGACCACTTCGTTCGTATGCCCGATGAAGGGAGCGTGGCCGCCACCGTCGATCCGGGTGAACGCGCCATCGCATTGCTCGGCGCCCCACCGCATCGCCTGCCACGGGATCAGTCGGTCGCGGCGTCCGGCGATCCACGCGCTTGGCAGCGTGAGTTCGTTGACGCGTGCGCGCAGGTCGGTGTGTTCAAGTACATCCAGACCCTCGACCAGTGCGCGCACCTGTGGCGGATGTTCGCTGAAGGTGTGGGTACGCAACTTGCGCAGGTCGGCCTGTGCGCAGTCGCTGCCCAGTGCCTCCAACGCGAGGAAACGTTCAAGAGTGCCTTCGTAATCGGTCCCGAGGTCGCGACCGAAATCAGCGAGGATTTCCTGCGACACCGCGTACGGCCAGCTTTGATCACCGTGGCCTTCGTCGCGCACGAAACGTGGCGAGGCGCACAGCATTACGAGTCCGCGCACCTGCCCCGGAAAGTCCAGCGCGCCTTGCAGCGCATACAAACCGCCCATCGACCAGCCCAGCCAGATGGCGGGTGGCGTGCGTTCGGCGATCGCGCGTGCGCAATCGGCAGGCTGCAGCGATGTTTCGCAGTCGCGTGACCGGCCGTGTCCCGGCAGATCGACGACGTGCAACGCGCAGCGCTCGCGCAGGGCCTCGACCAGCGGTGCGAACACGCCGCCATGCATGGCCCAGCCGTGCAACAGCACGACATGGGCGTCGCCGCTTCCTTCGGTTTGAACGTAAAGATCGGACATGGAGGAAAACATGAAGAACAGGGAACGGGAGCACGGCATCATGAGCCGTCGTCATTCTGAAAACCGCGGATACCTCTCTGCGCTCGTCATTCCGGATGCCGCGTCAGCGGCGATCCGGAATCCATTTTAGGGCCTTGCGGTTATCGGCATGGATGCCGGGTTCTGCTTTCGGCAGCCCCGAAAGACCAAGGAGCGCGAGACACGACAAGGCGTCCAGCAGTCGATCGACATCCTGTTCCCCATGCGCCGCGGACAGGGTGACGCGCAGTCTCGCTTTGCCGGCAGGTACCGTGGGCGGTCTGATCGCTGTGACGAGCAGACCCGAAGCTTCCAGGGCACGCGATGCCTCGATGGTACGCGCGGCATCATTCAGCATGATCGGCTGGATCGCGGTTGGCGAATCCATCAATGGCAAGCCGAGCTGCGCGGCGCCGTCGCGAAAGCGGGTGATCAGTGCGCGCAATTTCTCTCGCCGCCAGTCTTCCGCGCGTGCGATCCGGATGGCTTCGCATGCCGCCGCTGCGAGCGCCGGCGGCATCGCCGTCGTATAGACGAAGGTACGCGCGAACTGGGTCAGTCCCTCGACGAGTGCCGCGCTGCCGGCCACGAACGCGCCCATGCAGCCGAGCGCCTTGCCCAGCGTCGCCATCAACACCGGAACATCCTCCTGATCCAGTCCAACTGCGTTGACGCTGCCGGCACCGTGCGCGCCCAATACGCCGAGGCCGTGCGCGTCGTCGGCCATCAGCGTCGCGTTTTCGCGAGTACACGATGCGGCCAGTTCGCGCAGCGGCGCCACGTCGCCGTCCATGCTGAACACGCCATCGGTGGCCAGCAACGCCGGCTTGTCGCTGATGCTGGCGAGCTGACGCGCCGCGCCGTCGTGATCGACGTGGGGATACCGTTTCAACGTGGCGCCTGAAAGTTGAGCGGCATCCAGGAGGCTCGCGTGATTGAGTTTGTCCTGGACGCAGACGCTGTCGCGATTCAGCAACGCCTGCATTGCGCCGAGATTGGCCAGCCAGCCCGACGAAAACAACAGCGCGGCATCGCGTCCGGTCCATTCGCACAGGGCTTGTTCGAGTTGTTCGTGCTCACGGTGGTGCCCACAGACCAGATGCGACGCGGTGCCGCCGATGCCGTAATCGTTCGCGGCATCCTGCAGCACCTTGACGATTCGCGGATCCTGCGCCAGGCCGAGGTAGTCGTTGCTGCAGAAGTTCAGCAGCTCGTGGCCGTTGATGGCGACACGCGTGCCGGATGTCGAATCGAGCGCACGCGCGCGCCGCAGCAATCCCGCATACTCGCGTTCGGCGACACGAGTGGCCAGAGATCTCAGCAGGTTTGGGCGCACGGTCTATCGCGCCGCTGCATGCACGGCTTTGTCATTCCAGACGGGCCCACGCAGTGGGCAAGATCCGGAATCCGGTTTTTCCGCTTTCGCGCGCGCTGCCTGGATTCCGGGTTCCTGCGCCGGTGACGCTGGCGCAGGCCACGGAATGACAAAAGAAGGGACCATACCGAGGCGCACTCAGGCCGCGTGCGATTGATGTTCAAGAATATCGGCGTGCACGGTGACGCCTGCCTGCCCCGCGACATCCACTTGCATCGGACGTAGATCCAGACGCGCGAACAGTGCGTGATCGTGCTCGACGTCCGGGTTGCCGGTGGTCAACAATTTCTCGCCCATGAAGATCGAGCCGGCGCCCGCGAAGAAACACATTGCCTGCAACTCGTCGCTCATCTGCTGGCGGCCCGCTGACAGACGCACGACTGATTTCGGCATCGCGATCCGCGCCACGGCGATTGTACGCACGAATTCGAATGGGTCGAGGGGTTTGGCGTCCGCAAGCGGCGTGCCCGAAACCGGCACCAGTTGATTGATCGGCACCGATTGCGGGTGCTCTGGCAGGTTGGCGAGTGCCTGCAGCAAACCGGCGCGTTGCCCGCGCGTCTCGCCCATGCCGACAATGCCGCCGCAGCAGGTCTTCAGGCCCGCCGCGCGGATGTCCTCCAGCGTGTCGAGCCGATCCTGGAATTCGCGGGTGTGGATGATCTCGCCGTAAAAGTCGGGCGAGGTGTCGATGTTGTGGTTGTAGTAATCGAGGCCGGCGTCCCTCAGTGCCTGTGCATGGCCGTCGCCCAGCAGCCCGAGGGTCGCACAGGTTTCCATGCCGAGGCTTTTCACCTCGCGGACGATTTCGGCCACTTTTGGAATGTCGCGATCCTTGGGCCCGCGCCACGCCGCGCCCATGCAGAAGCGCGATGCACCGGCCGCTTTCGCCGCGCGCGCGCGTTCAAGCACGTCGTCCACATCCATCAGTTTTTGTGCTTCGACGCCGGTCTGGTAACGCTGAGCCTGCGGGCAGTACGCGCAATCCTCGGGACAACCGCCGGTCTTGATCGACAGCAAGGTCGAAATTTGTACTGCGTTCGGATCATGGTTGGCCGCGTGCACCGCGTGGGCGCGTGCCAAAAGATCCATGAAGGGCAAATTGAACAGGCTTTCGATTTCGTCGAGAGCCCAGTCATGCCGAACGGTTGCATCCACGGGCATTCCGTCCATCGCTGGTCATCCGCGTTACAGTGATTGCCAAGTTTCGTGGGCTGGGGAGATGCCTGTCAACTTGAAATCACGCCGGTTGGTTGACAGCGCCCTGGATGCGCTGCTGCCCTCGCACTGCCTGTTGTGCGGGGCACGCGGGCAGGGGGGCTTGAGCCTGTGTGAGGCCTGCGCAGCGGAAGTGCCCCGCAACGCGGTCTGCTGCGCGCGTTGCGCGTTGCCGCTGGAGACCCCGGCCGCATTGTGCGGGCGCTGCGTCAGGCGCGCGCCACCATGGGACGCCGCGTGGGCGCTATTCCGTTACGAATGGCCGCTGGCTCAACTGGAATCACGCTTCAAGTTCGGCGGCGACCTTGCCGCGGGGCGCACCCTGGCGCTGCTGTGGTGTGCGTCGTCGTGTCCGATCGAACCTCCCCAGACGATCGTGCCGGTGCCGTTGCACCGCTCACGCCTGCGCCGGCGCGGCTACAACCAGGTGCTGGAATTGGCCAGACCCTTGGCGAAGCATTTCGGCGTGCGCTTGCGGCGCGACGTTTTGCTGCGCAGCCGCGCCACTGGCGCGCAGACCGAATTGAACGCCGTGCAACGCCGTCGCAATGTGCGCGGCGCATTCGCCGCACGGCTCGACGGCGAAGTTCCCGAACACGTCGCCGTGCTCGACGATGTATGCACGACCGGCGCAACACTGGCCGAGTGCGCGCGGAGGCTCAAGCGAGCCGGGGTCGCGCGGGTCGACGTTTGGGCACTCGTGCGCGCGCCCGCACGTGGCTGAGCGTGTAGCGACCAGGTATGGCGAAAAACCTGCGGACTCGATGGCAGGCGCCAAGCCCTGCCCCCTGGGCGTGGGAGGGCCATGCCGAGCGCCTCCGTAAAGACGGAATGCAGGACACCCGGCCTTGTCACGCAGTCCGGGCCCCACGAACGCGCGACACCCCGTCATTTGGAGTGGGATAAGGCCATTCCCACTTGCCAGAACGCCGGGTTCCGAACGTCACATCGCTTCGATCAGCGCATCGCCAAACTCGGAGCATTTCAACAGCTTCGCGCCCTCCATCATGCGCGCGAAATCGTAGGTGACGGTCTTGGCGGCGATCACCTTGTCCATCGCGGAGATGATTGCGTCGGCGGCTTCGGTCCAGCCGAGGTAGCGCAGCATCATTTCGCCCGAAAGGATCAACGAACCGGGATTGACCTTGTCCTGGCCCGCATACTTCGGCGCGGTGCCGTGGGTCGCCTCGAACACCGCGTGACCGCTGACGTAGTTGATGTTGCCGCCGGGCGCGATCCCGATGCCGCCGACTTCCGCGGCCAGCGCGTCGGATACGTAGTCTCCGTTCAAGTTCAGGGTGGCGATGATTTCGTACTCGCCGGCGCGGGTCAGGATCTGCTGCAGGAAGGCATCCGCGATCACGTCCTTCATGATGATCTCGTGGCCATTCTTCGGATTCTTGAACGTGCACCATGGACCGCCGTCGATCTCCACCGCGCCGAATTCCTTCCTGGCGAGCGCGTAGCCCCAGTCGCGGAAAGAACCCTCGGTGAACTTCATGATGTTGCCCTTGTGCACCAGCGTCACTGACTTGCGGTCGTTGTCGATCGCGTTGTGGATCGCCGCGCGCACCAGCCGTTCGGTGCCTTCGATCGAGACCGGCTTGATGCCGAAGCCCGACGTGTCCGGAAAGCGCACCTTGGCGAACAGCTTCGGGAAGTTGTCCTCGAGCAGCTTCCTGAATTTCGCCGCATCCTCGGTGCCCTGCTGGAATTCGATACCGGCGTAGATGTCCTCGGTGTTCTCGCGGTAGATCACCATGTCCACGTCCTGAGGTTTCTTGACCGGTGAAGGTACACCCTTGAACCAGCGCACCGGACGGACACAGCAGTAGAGATCGAGCATTTGCCGCAACGCCACGTTGAGCGAGCGGATGCCTCCGCCGACCGGTGTCGTTAACGGGCCCTTGATCGCGACCAGGTATTCGCGACAGGCGGCAACGGTCTCGTCCGGCAGCCAGTTTCCGGTCGCATCGAACGCCTTCTGCCCGGCCAGTACCTCCATCCAGCCGAGCTTGCGCCTGTCGCCGTAGGCCGATTTGACCGCAGCGTCGAACACGCGCACCGAAGCGCGCCAGATGTCCGGTCCGGTGCCGTCGCCCTCGATGAATGGAACCACCGGGTGATCGGGTACGTTCAGCGTGCCATCGCTGATGGTGATTTTTCCTGCGTTGGCGGGCGGCGTGGGGGTGGCTGCGGTCATGGGGGACTCCTGCGTGGACGGTGCGCCGCACGAGAACGTGGGCAATCGCACCATTGTCGCGGTTTGCGCCGCGCGCGTAAACGTACCCGGACGCCAGCCCGAAAAGGACGCACCTGTGCCGACAGCGATAGCGGGAGGTCGGATTTTTTGGAAGCAGTCGCACCTGGGCGCGGTGTGTCAAGTATGTTTGACACAGCCAAAAACGTCGGTTATCGTCGCGTTGTCAAGTCTGCTTGACACAACCCAGAGGACGGGATGGCACGCTTCAATTCCAGGCGATTCAAGGTTTATGTAGCGCTGTTGATGACGATCTATGTCGTGCTGACGGCATTCGTCTGGCCATATGCGCGCGATGCCCACAACGTTACGTGGAAGATCCTGCTGGCGGTGAGCCCGACCGTGCCGGTGACATGGGTAGTCTGGCTGATGGCGCGTCGCGTGATGTTTGCCGATGAACTGGAGCAACGCCTGCATCTGATCGCATTGGGAGTTGCCACGGCGCTGGTCGGGACGGCCTGCCTGATCGCGGGGTTTCTCGCCATGGCCAAGGTCTGGCACGGCGATGGAAGCGAGTTGTTCTGGGTATTCCCGGTCTTGTGCCTGGTCTATGGATTAACCCGGCTGGGATTGAACCGCAAGATGACCGGAGCTTGGGATGTCTGGGGCTGCTGATGAAAAACCGCGTGCGCGAGCTGCGCGAGAGGCATGGCTGGTCTCAGGCCACGCTGGGTGGGCATCTCGACGTGTCGCGCCAGACGATCAATGCAATCGAGACCGGCAAGTACGATCCCAGCCTGCCGTTGGCGTTCAAGCTGGCGCGGCTGTTCAAGCAACGCATTGAATCGATGTTCGAACCGGATGAGGGACACTGAATGAAGACGAATCCGCGCATGCTCCTCCGGATCGCCGTTGTGGTCGTCGCGGTAGGCGTATTCGGTTGGCAGTGGTGGAGCAAAAACCACTCGCAGAACACCTCAACGCCGACCACGGATGCGGCCGCGAACGGCAGCGCGGCTGCACCGCCAGGGTCGGCATCCAGCGTGCCGGTCAAGCCGGTCAAACCGGCGCCGCCAGCGACCATGAAAGTCGGCAAGCTTGCGCTGACGGCTTGTGAATTGAAGCGTCAGGGTTCGGCGGCGACCATCGCCGCGTTCTGCACGAAATTCCCGGTGCCCGAAAACCGTGCCGATCCGAAATCGCGCAGGATCGAGCTGAAGCTCGCGATCATCAAGAGCGATTCGGCGGTTCCTGAAAAAGACCTGGTGGTGTACCTCGCGGGTGGCCCGGGTCAATCGGCGATCGAGACCTATCCCGACATGGCGCCCGCGTTCGCATCTTTGCTGAAGCATCACGATCTGTTGCTGCTGGACCAGCGCGGCACCGGCAGTTCACATCCGCTCACCTGTCCGGCGCTCGAAAAACAGATGAAAAAGCTCGCCAGCATCGTCACGACGCCCGAACAGCGCGCGGACCTTGTGGCCAAGTGTGCTACGGAAGTGCAAAAGACTTCCGACCCGCGTTACTACACCACCACCGATGCGGTCGCGGACCTCGAAGCGTTGCGTGAAGCGCTGGGCGCACCGAAGCTGGATCTGGTCGGCGTGTCCTACGGCACCCGCATGGCTCAGCATTACGCCAGTGCGCATCCCGATGCGGTACGCAGCATCGTGCTGGATGGCGTGGTGCCGAACCAGATGATCCTCGGAGCAACTTTCGCTGAGGCGTTGCAGCATGCGCTGAAATTGCAGGCTGCCGCTTGCGATGCGACGCCGGCCTGCAAGAAGGCATTCGGTGACTGGTATGCGACCTTGCAGCAACTGCACGCCAAGCTGAAATCCGGACCGCCGGTCGAAGTCACCTTCGAGGATCCCTACAGCTACAAACCGATCACGCGTCCGCTCACCGCGGATACGTTGGCGGGCGTGGTGCGCTTCTTCGCCTATTCCTCAGCCACCGCGGCGCTGTTGCCGCTGGCGGTAAACGAGGCATCCAAGGGCGACTACGCACCGTTGATGGGCCAGTCGCAGTTGCTGACCGGCGATCTGTCCGGGTCGATGAATGGCGGCATGCAGCTGTCGGTGCTGTGCACCGAAGACGCGTCGCTGCTGAAACCGCGTCCGCAGGATGCCGACACACTGCTGGGCAACCAGTTGATCGCAGGCTTCATGGCCGAGTGCAAAGTCTGGCCGCACGGGCCGATGCCGAAGGACTTCCATGCACCGTTCAAGTCCTCGCTCCCGACGCTGTTGATTTCGGGCGAACGCGATCCGGTCACCCCGCCGAGTTATGCCGCCGAGGTGCTTGACGGTCTGTCGGACGGTCGCTCGCTGGTGGTCAAGGGCATGGGCCATGCCGAGGCCATCAACGCCGGCTGCATGCCGAACTTGGTCGAACAATTCATCGACAAGCGACAGCCCAAACAACTGGATGCGAAATGCCTCGATCGGCTAGGCCCGATTCCGGCATTCGTCAATTTCAATGGAGCCGCGCCATGATCGAAGTGAAAGATCTGCACAAGGCTTTCGGGGAGGTTAAAGCCGTCGACGGCGTCACCTTCGCCGCCCGCGACGGCGAGATCACCGGACTGCTCGGCCCCAACGGCGCCGGCAAGACCACCACGCTGCGCATGCTCTACACCTTGATGAAGCCCGACTCGGGCAAGGTGCTGGTGGACGGCATCGATGCCGCGGCCGACCCTTTGGCGGTACGGCGCAGGCTCGGTGTTTTGCCTGACGCACGCGGTCTCTACAAACGACTGACCGCGCGCGAGAACATCGACTACTTCGCGCGCCTGCACGGCATCGAAACAGGGTTGATGCACCAGCGTCGCGATGCGCTGGTCGATGCGCTGGAAATGCGCGACATCCTCGACCGGCGCACCGAGGGTTTCTCGCAAGGCCAGCGCGTCAAGACCGCCATCGCGCGCGCGCTGGTCCACGATCCGAAGAACGTGATCCTCGACGAGCCTACCAACGGCCTCGACGTGATGGCGACACGCGGGCTGCGCGCGTTCATGCGGAACCTGAAAGCCGAGGGGCGCTGCGTGTTGTTCTCCAGCCACATCATGCAGGAAGTCGCGATGCTGTGCGATCGCATCGTGGTAATCGCGGCAGGCCGTGTGGTTGCCGACGAGTCGCCCGACGCGCTGCGCGCGCAGACGGGAGAGACCAATCTGGAAGACGCCTTCGTGAAACTGATCGGCAGCGAAGAGGGACTCGCAGCATGAGCGCGCCAAGAGGCGGGAAATCGCGGTCATTGGAGAGCGCGGCATGGGCATGACCACACACGGGACACCGCGACAAACGGGGAGCGCCGCATGAAGGCGATGCTGACGATTCTGTGGAAGGAAGTCCGGGAAAACCTGCGCGACAAACGCACGGTATTCAGCGCGTTGGTCTATGGGCCGCTGATCGGGCCGGTTTTGTTCGTGGTGCTGATGAACACCATGGTCGGCCGCGAGATGAAAAAGGCCGAGGGCCCGCTGAAGGTGCCTGTGATCGGCGCCGAATACGCACCCAATCTGATCGGCGCGTTGAAGCAGCAGGGGCTCGTCCCGCAGCCGCCGATCGCCAATCCCGACAAGGCCGTGCGCGACCGTGATACGGACGTCGTGCTGCGCATTCCCGCCAGTTTCGGCAAGGCCTGGATGGCGGGCAAGCCCGCGCAGGTCGAGCTGATCTACGACGCTTCGCAAATGGGCGCCAGCACGCCGCGGGAACGCCTGGAGGACATGCTGAAGAATTACAGCCGTCAGCAAGGCGCCTTGCGGTTGCTGGCGCGAGGGCTTTCACCCGGCATCGCCGCACCGGTGGTCGTCAGCAAGCGCGACCAGTCCACGCCGCAATCGCGCGCGGGCCTTGCGCTCGGCATCCTTCCGTACTTCTTCGTGATCGCGATCTATATCGGTGGCATGTACCTCGCCATCGATCTGACCGCCGGCGAACGCGAGCGGCAATCGCTGGAGCCGTTATTTGCCAATCCGGTGGCGCGCTGGCGAATCCTGATCGGCAAGCTCGGTGCGATCTGCACATTCTCCCTGGCCAGCCTGGTATTGACCGCGGTGGCCTTTTCGATCGCCGGCAAGTTCATGCCGGCAGAGAAGCTCGGCATGGCGTTCGACCTCGGTCCCGCGTTCATCGCAGACGCGATCCTGCTCGAGTTGCCGCTGATTGCAGTGTTTGCCGTACTCGAAACGCTGGTTGCCGCGTTCGCCAAGAGCTACCGCGAAGCGCAAACGTATCTCGGCTTGCTGATGATTCTGCCGATCCTGCCGTCGCTGCTGATGAGCTTCATGCCGGTGAAACCCGCGCACTGGATGTACGCGGTGCCGCTGCTCGGCCAGCAAATCGGGGTGAGCGACCTACTGCGCGGCAATCCCGTGCACGCGGGCGACATCGGGCTCGCGCTGTTGTGCGGGTTCGGGGTCGCATTGGTCCTGGGCGCGATCACGGCGATGGTCTATCGCTCGGAGAGGCTGGCGATCTCAGCCTAACCCGGCATGCGCCCGGGATGGCGCAGCGTCCAGGCCGTGTCGTTCGGTGCGCGCCCTTCCATGGAAGGTGGAGCAAGCGTCATTCGAGACCGCTGCGAATCGCGCGCGACCTCCATAAGGAATCGTGGTCGCGCCTCGACTCCCGCCAAGCGGCGGGAGCGAGCGCGATCAGAAAAAGTCAGTGCGAACTGCTTGCGCTGGCGGGTACGGACGCGGGCGCGCTGAATGGGGCAGACGCAGGAACCGGCGCGGCAGCCGGTGCAGGTTTGGAGGGCGCCGCGGGCGGTGCCGAGGAAGCGCCCGCACTGGTCAACGACAGCGATTTGGTGAAATCCTGTTTCGGCAAGGCTTCGTGCGCAAGGGTAGTTTGCTTGTCGAGCAACGACACTTCATCCGCCATGATGTGCGCGGCTTCATCGAGTTCGATGTCCTTGGCCTGCTTGGCGGCCTTTTCGCGCGCGACGGACGCCTTGACGTTGCGCTCGCCGGGGGTCAGCCCGTCGTCCGGTTCGAGGCTGATCGCGGACACGTCGCCCAGCGCCTCGCGGCGTTTCTTGAAGGCCGCATCCTGTTCGTCCTGCTGTTTGCGCTCGCTTTCGCGCACCTTGTAGTTGAGCGATATGCTTTTCTGGTCGTGCAGTTTGCGCGCAGCGGCCAGTTCGTCCAGCAGCAGTTTCCAGGCGGGATCGTTCTGGGCGCGTGCGTCGTGTTCCTGCGTCAGCGGCGCGATCAGGGGTTTCTGGTCGGCGACGGGCGTGTAATCGGCCGGATCGATGTGGGTCCACTTCAGCGCGTTCGGATAGCTGGATTCGCCGTAGTCCTTGTAACCGATGCTGTGCGGAAACTTGATGTCCGGTGTGACCCCGTGCAATTGCGTCGAATCGCCATTGACGCGGAAGAACTCGGCGATGGTCATCTTGAGTTCGCCGAAGGCCGGCTTGTCGTTCATCGCGAGCCGGTCGAGGTTGTTGAGGATCTGCACCGTGCCCTTGCCGAAGGTCTGTTCGCCGATGATCAGGCCGCGGCCGTAATCCTGGATCGCAGCGGTGAAGATCTCGCTGGCCGACGCCGAACCGCGGTTGACCAGCACAGCCATCGGGCCCGTCCAGTCCATCGTCTCGTCGGAATCCTTCTCCTCGACCTGGCCGCGGTTGTCGCGCACCTGCACGACCGGGCCCTTGCCGATGAACAGGCCGGACAGATTCACTGCTTCGCTCAGCGAGCCGCCGCCGTTGTCGCGCAGATCGACGATCACTGCGCTGACCTTGTCCTTCTTGAGTTCGGCCAGCAGCTTGGCCACGTCGCGCGTGGCACTTTTGTAGTCGGGATCGCCACGTTGCGCCGCGGCGAAGTCTTCGTAGAAGCTCGGCAGATCGATGATGCCGACCTTGAGCGTGCGGCCGCCTTCCTTGACATCGATCACCTTCTTCTTGGCCGCCGAATCGGCGATGGTGACCTTCTTGCGCACCATCTTGACAATGACCGGTTTCGCGTCCGGACCGCCCTCGGCGGGCAGGACTTCCAGCCGCACCACGGTGCCCTTGTGGCCGCGGATCTTGGCGACCACGTCGTCGATGCGCCACCCGACCACATCCATGATCGCGCCACATTGGCCCTGGCCCACGCCGACGATCTTGTCGCCGACCTCGAGCTTGCTGGATTTCGCGGCAGGGCCGCCCGGAACGACTTCGCGGATCACGGTGTACTCGTCGTGTTCCTGCAGCACCGCGCCGATGCCTTCCAGCGACAGCTTCATGGTGATGTCGAAGTTCTGGCTGGCGCGCGGCCCGAAGTAATTGGTGTGCGGGTCGATCGCCATCGCGTACGCGTTCATGAAAGTCTGGAACACGTCCTCGCTGTCGAGCTGGTGCACGCGATCGAGATAATTCTCGTAGCGCCGCGACAGCGTCCTGCGGATTTCGGCATTGTCCTTGCCCGCGAGCTTAAGGCGGATCCAGTCGTTCTCGACGCGTTTCGTCCACAACTCATCCAGCGCGGCGGTGTCCTTGGCCCACGGCGCCTTGTCGCGGTCGAAGGTATAGGTGGCGTTGGTGTCGAGGTCGAAGCCCTTCTTCAGCAACGCCAGCGCGTAGGCGGTGCGTTCGCCCGACCGTTTCTCGTAGAGGTTGAAGATCTGGAACGGGATAGACATGTCGCCGTTCCAGATGGCGTCGTCGAGCTTGGTGCGGTCGGGCGCGAACTTGTCGATGTCCTGCTGGGTGAAGAACAGCTTGCTGCCATCCAGGGCCTTGAAGTAGGCCGTGAATATCTTCTGCGACATCGCGTCGTCGAGCGGCAGCGCTTCGTACTGAAAGCGTGTCAGCAGACGCGCGGCGAGGATCGCCGCTTGCCCTTGCGCTGCGGTCGGCTTCAGCACCTTCGCCGGCGTCATCTTGTACTTCGCGACCGGCGTGGCCAGCACGCTGGCGGACGAAGCCGGGCAGGCAGCCGCGGACGAGGGCGCGGCGGTTTCGGCACGTGCACCGAGTGAAACGACGATGGCAATCAGGACAACGAAAACACGCTGCAACATGGACTTTCCTTGGGCGGCCGGTCAGGCCGGTCGCATGCGCCGGGGCGCGATGGGTAATGAAAAAATGCGCAGCCGTTCGCTGGCGCGTTCGGCTGCGTGGTTCGGGTGGATGAGACTCGTCTGGGCGCGGCCCAACGCCAAGGTAACGGAAAACGCGGTGACCGGATATGGCCGGTGGTCACGCGGTAGCGCGGGGCAGAGCGGGATCCGCATCCTGCGGCGACAGTCCGAATTGTCGGCCCAACTGAGCAATCAGTACTTCCTCGACGTCCGCCAGTCGTGACGGGCCGCCCAAGTCTAGCATTTGCGTGACCCGGAGGCCTGCATAGCCGCAGGGATTGATGCGCTGGAACGGTTCCAGGTCCATCGCGACGTTGAAGGCGAGGCCGTGGAAACAGCAGCCGCGCCGGACCCGAAGGCCAAGCGCCGCGATCTTGGCGTCCGCGACATATACGCCGGGGGCGCCATCGTGGCGCGCAGCCTGGATGTTCCATTCAGCCAGCGTGTCGATGAGCGCCTGCTCGATCCGGCGGACCAGCTCGCGCACGCCGATGTGCAGACGGCGCAGATCCAGCAGCGGGTAGGCGACGATCTGGCCGGGGCCATGGTACGTCACCTGGCCGCCGCGGTCGACGTGGATGACCGGGATCGCGCCGGGTGCGAGGACGTGTTCGGGCTTGCCGGCCTGTCCCAGGGTGAAAACCGGATCGTGTTCGACCAGCCACAACTCGTCGGGCGTGTCGGGGCCGCGCTCGTCGGTGAACGCCTGCATCGAGTGCCAGACAGGTTGGTACGCCTGCCGTCCAAGGCGGCGAATCAGCAGCTCCCGGGATTCGAATTGGCTGGTGTCAGGCGTCATCGGATTGCGCGGCGTCCAGGCTCACAGCTTCCCCCTTCGGAACGAAGGCGGACCGAGGGGATGACTCTTTCACATCCCCCTGGCGCTGACGCGTCGACCCCCTTCGTTCCGGAGGGGAGGGATTAGGTGCATGCATGGACATCATCACAGCGTGTAACGGATATCCGGGTCGGCGCGCAGCGCGGCGTGCGCGGCGTCGTATTTCTCGCGCGAGGGACAGGTGAACACCACACTCACCGACACGTAATTGCCCTCGCGCGAGGATCGCTCGCGCACGCTGGCTTCCAGTACCGACAGGCCGAGCTCGCGCAAGATTTCCTGCACGCGCTCGCGCAGGTTCGCATTGGCGTTGCCCATCGCGGTGATCTCGAAGCTGCCGGGGAACTGGAAACCCTGGCCTGCGTTTTTCTCGATGTCGTTGAGTTCACGCACGATGGTTCCTATTTCGGTGTGGCCGGCGCGGCGACACTGGACGCCGACGATACCGAAACGGTGGGCGCCGGGGTGGTGGTCGTTCCCTTTCCGTGGTGGAACCACAGCAGGATCGCGTCCCACAGGCGCTTGAAGAAGCCGCCCTGCGGGGCGTCCTTCAACACCACCAGCGGTTCGGTGACGAGCGGTTTGCCGTCGAAAGCCACCTTCAGCGTGCCAACCTGCTGGCCTTTCTTGAACGGGGCGATCAACGTCGCGGGCATTTCCAGCGTGGCGTTGAGCTTGTCGTACTGGCCACGCGGGATCGTCACGGAGGCGTCCTCGGCGATGCCGAGGTCGACGGTATTGGCGTCGCCCTTCCACAGTCGCGGCGTGGCCAGTACCTGGCCGGCGGCGTACAACTTGTGGGTACGGTAGAAGTTGAAACCCCAGTTGAACAGGGCCTCGTCGCCGGTGGATGCCGCGTTCATGTCGGGACCGCCCATGGTGACCGCGATCAGGCGCATGCCGTTGCGCAGCGCCGAGGCGGCGAGGCAGTAGCCGGCTTCCTTGGTCGATCCGGTCTTGATGCCGTCAACGGACGAATCGGTCCACAGCAAGCTATTGCGATTCTGCTGGGTGATGCCGTTCCACTGGAACGACTTGATTGCCGAAATCTTGTATTCCTCGGGGAAGTTCCTGATCAGCGCGCGCGACAAGATCGCGATATCGCGTGCGGTGCTGTAGTGGTCGGGCGCGGGATAACCCGAGGCGTTGCTGAAGTGCGTGCCGGTCATGCCGAGCCGCTGCGCGTACGTGTTCATCATCTGGGCGAAGGCCTGCTCGGAGCCGGCTACGTGTTCGGCCAGTGCGATCGCGGCGTCGTTGCCGGACTGGATGATCATGCCGTACAACAGATCCTTCAGCGGCACTTCCGAATTGAGTTTGAGGAAGCTGGTCGAACCGTCGGTGCCGGCGCCACCCGCGCGCCAGGCGTGTTCGCTGATGTGGACCTGGTCGTTCATGTGGATCTTGCCGGCGGCGAGTTCGGCGTCGACCACGTACTCGGTCATGATCTTGGTCAGCGAGGCCGGTGCGCGGCGCGCGTCCATGTTGCTGGAAGCCAGGATCTGGCCGTTGGCGTAATCCATCAACACCCAGGAAGCCGCATTGGGTTGGGGCGCCGGCGGGATCGGCGCCTGCGGAATCGTCGGCACGGGTTTCGGCGGCGCCGGCGGAATCGCTTGCGCGAACAGCACGCCGGTGAACGCAACCAGGGAAGCCATCATCAGGGAACGTGCGATTTTCATCCAGTCTCTCGTGTTTTGTGCGATCGTCCGTGATCGCGGTACTGCGGGATTGCCCATGTTACGCGACCAGTTCGCGCACATGAAGATCAGAACGCTCGTCCCTGATTCGAGATTGTGCGATCGTCCCTGATCGCTGCATCGTTGAACCACTCATACCGAACATCCGTGAACCTTGGACATCAGAACGGCCAAAGCCGTCATCCATGGCCCGAAGCTCCGTGGCCCGACTTTTCACAAAAACTGCCTTGTGTCAGGGTTTCGACAAACACAGGGCATTGTCCAGTTGTTCCCTCACTGTATCGCGACGCTGGCATGCGGCAGGCCGAGCGCGTCGAGCCGGGCGGTGGTGCGATCGACCGCGTCCACGTCGGGCAGAGGACCGATCTGGACTCGTTGCAGGGTTCGGCCATTCAGGCTGGCCGCGACCACGCGCACCTGACCGACGTTCAGCCCGCGCAGGCGCGCCGCCAATCGATTCGCATTGTCCGCATCGCCAAACGCGCCGACCTGTACATACAGTTGTGGTTGCCTTCCCGTCCGGGGTGTGACCGCCGTGGCCGGCGCAGGTTCCGCATCGGGACGCGTGGGGTCGATGCCCTGCACCTCAACGAGGCCGGTTCCCTTGGGCCAGATTCCGATCCGCACCGCCGCCGCGAGCGACAGGTCGATCACGCGGTTGGGCACGAACGGGCCGCGGTCGTTGACCCGCACGATCACGCTCTTGCCGTTCTCGAGATTGGTGACACGCGCGAAACTCGGCAGCGGGAGCACTTTGCTGGCCGCGCTGAACTTGTACATGTCGTACGTTTCGAAATCGGAGGTTTTGTAACCGTTGAACTTGTTGCCGTAGTACGAGGCGATGCCGCGTTCGTCATAGCCGGCCGCGGTTTGCAGCACGCGATAGGTCTGGCCGCGAACGCTGTACGACGACTTGTTGCCGTAGCGCGACTGCGGCTCCGGCTTGGGTATTGGCTCGGGAATCTTGCCGAAGTCCACGCCCGCGATGTCCGGCGTCGAGTCGTCGCGCTGATGGTAGCGATCCGACTGCGACAGGCTGGTGTTGTCGCGCCATGGCGGCTGCGACACCCGGCTGCCACGCGGCGGCTGCACATGGCGCGAGGGATTCGACGAGCACGCGGCCAGCGCCAGCAACGCAAGTGGCAGGACGTCGCGCAGCAGGCCTTTCATTGCGTCGCGGGCGTCGCAGCGACGCCGCGCGCGATCGCGTCGGCCAGTTGGGCCACCGCCATCGCGTACATCGGGCTGCTGTTGTAGCGGGTAATCACGTAGAAGTTCTGGAAGGTCAGCCAGTATTCGGGACCGTCCGCGCCGTCCAGGGTCAACAGGTTGGCCGGCCGGCCGGGGTCCTCCTGCGAGGTCGGTGCGTAACCGTTGGCGGTGAACTGTTCGAGCGGTGTTTGCGGGTTGACGTTCTGGTACGCAGGCGGCGGCGCGGCGGTTGCGCTCGCGGCCGCGCGGACCGCAACCGGCTGGCCGGCTTGCCAGCCGTGCGCCCGGAAGTAGTTGGCGATGCTGGCGAAGGCATCCGGCAGCGATGCGAACAGGTTGATGTGACCGTCGCCGTCGGCATCCACCCCGTAATCGCGGATGCTGGAAGGCATGAACTGTCCGAGGCCCTCGGCGCCCGCGTACGAACCGTAGATTTCCGGAATCGGGCCGGGAAGTTTGTTGGCCGGCAATTCCAGCAGGGTTTTCAATTCAGCGCGAAAATATTTCGCGCGCGGCGGGTAGTGGAAACCCAGCGTCACCAGTGCGTCCAGCACCCGGAAGCTGCCGGTGTTGGCGCCGTAGTTGGTCTCGACACCGATGATCGCGACGATATATTGCGGCGCCACGCCGTATTGCTTGCCGATCTGTTCAAGCAGCGCGTGGTGCTGCCGATAAAACGAGACCCCTTCCTCGATCCGTTCCGCGTTCACGAAGATCGGGCGGTACGCGCTCCACGGCTTGCTCTCGGCCGGGCGCGCCATCGCATCGAGAATGCTTTGCTTGACCACCGCGCTGTCCAGCAGCGCGTTCAACGCTGCCGGATCCTTGCCGGTGGCCGCCGCTACCTCGCGCACCAGGTCCGCCTGATCGGAGTTGGCTTCCACTGCGGCGCTCGTCGATGCTGCGGATGGCGGCGGCGCTGGCGGAGTCTGCGCCGGCGGAGTCTGCGCGAAGGACAGCAGGGGAATCAGCCCCGACAAGGCCACGGGCAACCACGGGATTCGATGCGCTCGGATCATGTGCAGGGCGGATTTCGGGGGGGTCGGCGAGGATTGGCGGCAGCCTAGCATGCGCAACAAATTCCCAGCGCGGCGATCCCGGCTTGCGCGCCGCGATGCTGCGTCGTGTAGCGGCCCGGCCAGCCGGTTAACCGTCTCCGAACATGCGACGGGGGTAGCCTATACAACCCGGGTCCCCGTGGAAGGCCGAGCCATGACCCTGCGCAGCTTGTTTGTCGACTTCAACAGTTATTTCGCCTCGGTCGAGCAGGAGGACAACCCGCGCCTGCGCGGCCGGCCAGTCGCGGTGACGCCGGTGGTGGCGCCGACCGGATGCTGCATCGCGGCCAGCGTCGAGGCCAAGGCCTTCGGGGTGCGGACCGGCTCCCTGGTGCGCGATGCGAAGCGGCTGTGCCCGGAGATCGCGGTGGTGGAGGCGCGTCCGTCGCTGTATGTGGCCTGGCATCGGCGGCTGATGGCGGCGATCGGGAACGCCATCCCGATTGCCCAGGTACATTCGGTGGACGAAGCGGCGTGCGAGCTGATCGGCCGCCAGTGCCGGCGCGAAAACGCGATCGAGGTGGCGCACGCGGTCAAACGCGAAGTCGCGGCCGCGGCGCCAAACGGCGCGCTCCGCTGTTCGATCGGCATCGCCCCCAACGCGTGGTTGGCCAAGACCGGCACCGACATGCAAAAACCCGACGGGCTGGTGGTGATCGAGCAGAAGGATCTGCCGCAGATCCTGCACTCGCTGGAACTGACCGACCTGTGCGGCATCAGCGCGTCGATGCAGGCGCGCCTGCACGGGGTCGGCATCGACACCGTCGCGCAACTCACCGCCGCAAACAGGCACACCCTGCGTTGCGCATGGCATGGCATCGAGGGTGAACGCATGTGGGCGCAGTTGCGTGGCCAGTGGCAGCCGGAACGCACCCACGCACGCGGCTCGGTCGGGCATTCGCACGTGCTGGAACCCGCTTTGCGCACGCCACGCGGCGCGCGCGGGGTGCTGACCAAACTGTTGGTGAAGGCGGCAATGCGGCTACGCAGTTACGACTTGCTCGCCGGTGCAATGTCGGTGCGCATCCGCTTTCTCGGGATCGAGCAGCGCTTCGAACACGACGTGGCGTTCGATCCCACCGACGACAGCCGCGCATTGCTGCATCGTCTGAACGAGGCGCTGGATCGCGCGGCGCCGCGTCCAGGCGGCTTGCCGTTCCCGCGCGCGAAGCCGCTCTCGGTAAGCGTCACGTTGCACCGGGTGTTGCCGCGCACGGCCGCGTCGCGCGACCTGTTCGGCGACGGCCGCCGTGGCGACGCCCTGTCGGTGCTGCTGGATGGCGTCAATGCGCGCTTCGGCAACAACACCCTGTATTTTGGGGGCATGCACAACGCGCTGGGTGCGGCGCCCATGCGTATTCCATTTACCCGCGTGCCGGAACTGGAACACGAGGAAGACCACGAGCTGTGGCTGACCGCGATGAACCAGGCCAAGGTGCTGGCCGAGGCCGAGCACCGCCGCCACGAGCGCGAACGCGCGGCGCGCATCGCGCGGCTCAAACGGCCCGTGTCGCGGCCGGCGTCGAACCATCCTGCCACCTGACGGAGTGCGTCCCATGATCATGCGTATCTGGCGCGGCATCACATCGAAGGACCAGGCCGACGCCTATCTCGAGCACCTGCAGCAGACGGCGCTGCCGGCGCTGGCGGAACAGAAGGGCCAGCGCGGCGCGTGGGTGCTGCGCCGCGTGCAGGGCGAGCAGTGCGAGTTCCAGGTGCTGTCGCTTTGGTCGTCGAAAAAGGACCTGCGCGCGTTCACCGGCGACAAGCCGGAGCAATCGGTGTACTACGACGAGGACGACAAGTACCTGCTCGACATGGAGCCGCTGGTACGGCTGTACGATGTTGCCGATACGCTCGCCGTGGCGCGTTGACGGTTGCACCGGGAGGGGACATGCCGCCATGACACAGACCGATCCGTCGCACCCCGAAATAGAGTCGTTCTTCCACAAGGACACGGGAACGTGGACGCACGTCGTCCACGACGGCGAAGCCGCGGCCATCATCGACCCGGTCCTGGACTACGATGCGGCCGCCGCGCGTACCTCCACCGCCAGCTCGGACAAGCTGCTTGCCTTGGTGCGGGACCACGCGCTGCGCGTCGCGTGGATCCTGGAAACCCACGCGCATGCCGATCACTTGAGCGCGGCGGGGTACCTGCACGAGGCGCTCGGCGTGCCGGTCGCGATCGGGCGCGGCATCGTCGCGGTGCAGGCGCATTTCAAGCAGGTGTTCGGACTGGGCGACGAGTTCGTCGCCGACGGTAGCCAATTCGACCGCCTGCTCGATGATGGCGACACGCTGGCCATCGGCTCGCTGTCGGTGCGTGCCGTCGCCACGCCCGGTCACACCGCCGACAGCCTTGCCTACGTGGTTGGCGACGCCGCATTCATCGGCGACACCCTGTTCGCGCCGGATATCGGCACCGCGCGCTGCGATTTTCCCGGCGGCGATGCCACGCAGTTGTACGCATCGATCCGGCGCCTTCTTGCGTTGCCGGATGCGACGCGCCTGTTCCTGTGCCACGACTATCCATCCGCCGCGCGCCCCGAGCCGTCGCGGGAAACCTCGATCGCTGCGCAAACCCAGGGCAACGTGCAGATTGGCGGCGGGGTGGACGAGGACGCGTTCGTGGCCAAACGTCGCGCGCGCGATGCCACGTTATCGGTACCGCGCTTGCTGTTGCCTGCATTGCAGGTCAACATTCGTGGTGGACGGCTACCGCCGGCTGATGCCGATGGGCACGCCTACCTGCGCCTGCCGTTGAACCGGATCGGCGTGAAGTCCTGAAATGGGGTGGCGGCGACGCCTCATGGCTTCCGGTCAATGCAGCCGCGGGAACAACAGCGCGATGTAGAGGAGGAAGCAGATCGCGGCCAGCGGCGCCAACAGCTTGTGCACGCGTTCGCCGGAAAACAGCGTGCCGGCCAGGAAGATCACGATGAGCACCAGTTCCATCGCGAGGTTCAGCGGCGGGGAGGTCGGGGAAGTCCATGCGCCATTCAGCGTCTTGTCCTTGAGGATGCTGATCGCGACGGTGGCCACGCCCAACGTGAAAAACCAGCGGTGATTGGCGTAGTAATACGCACGCAGGTTGATCGCCTCGTCGCCCGCCACGTCCGGCAGCACCAGCGCCGCGACCAGATAGGTGGCGGTGGTCTGGGCAATCAGCATCGAGAAGCCGACGAAGGTCCACGCGGGGTAGTGGCGCCAGCCGAACATCGCCCACCATTCCTGCACACAGATCACCAGCAGCAGGATCGCCCACAAGACCGAAGGCCAATACAGCGTGAGCCGCGTGCGCGCCTGCATCAGGTCGCGGAAACCCTGAAGGATCTGGGTGATCGCCAGACCCAGGATGATCGAGATCAGGACCGAGAGGTATTCGAACGCGCTCATGCGGCCGCTACAGCACGGCCTCGAGCATCCGCTGCATCTGCGACTTCGACGCCAGTCCGATTTGCGTCGCCTGCACCGCACCGTCCTTGAACAGCAGCAGGGTGGGTGCCGAGCGTACGTGGCAGGCGATCGCGGCCTTGGGGTTCGCGTCCATCTCGACCTTGACCACCTTCACGCGGCCCGCGTAGTCGCGCGCGAGTTCGTCCAGCATCGGTGCCATCGCCTTGCACGGCGCGCACCATGTGGCCCAGAAATCGACCAACACCGGCGTGTCAGAGGCGCGTACTCGTTCGTCGAAATCTGTATCAGTAGCCTGGATAATTAATTCGGTCATGGCGCATGTTTGAAGAATGAAACAACTGAAGTGACTGGGCGATGCGACATCGAGTGGTATACACAGATCAGCATTCGCCGAACTCCGCACAAAATTCCTGGAAATCACCTTGGGGGACGGCTTCACTCCAGATATCTCCCGGCTCAATTTTCTCTGGAATTTATGAAACGGTGATGATGCCTTGCTGAATTGGGGATTTCCATCTTCTCCAGCCTCGCCGCTCTTTATAGGCTCGGAACGTGATGTTCCGCAGTGTCGTAGGCTGGCTTCCGATATTCGATATGTGAAACGTCATCAATTTCGTGCGATCAATTCCCACACCCGGCGTGACTGTAATTAAACCGGTGCCCACTTCTACATGAAGTCGGGCGCGATAGATGAATCTGTAGATCTCGAAACCCCCCAATGCCGTCGATAGCAATGCTCCCCAAATTGCCATCAGCATTGTGAGAGACATAGATCATCCTTTAAAAACAAAGGGTAGCACCTGGCCACCCTTTGATTCGGTGCTTCATGCTCATTTGATGTTTCAACCGCACTTGGAATAACCACAGTTGAGGCAAGTCTGACAGCCATCAAGCAGCACCAGCGCCTGGGTGTTGCACTTGCCGCACATCGCGGCGCCAGGCGGGAAGCTGCTGGCGTCTTCGACAGCCTGGGCTTCGTCGGTGGTGCCAGCGGAGTCGCTGGGTCCCGGCGTGCGCCGGGATGACGAGGACGGGGAGACGGACGCCGTCGCGGGTGTTTCCGCCGGCTCCACCATCGCGCCGCCCATTTCGCCGGCGGTGCTTATTTCAGAGTTTTTTTTTGCGCTCTTGCGCGCGTATTCGTAAGCGGCGCGCTTCTCGGCGATCAGCGCGCGTTGCGCGTCGCTGAGCTCGGCATCCTTGATCAGGCCGATCATCTTCAGGTGCTGCTCGATGATGTTGCCGAGTTCGGCCTCGATCGAGGGCATGTACACGCCGCCGGTCTTGAAATAGCCGCCGCGCGGGTCGAACACGGCTTTCAATTCCTCGACCAGGAAGGTGACGTCGCCGCCCTTGCGGAACACGGCGCTCATGATGCGGGTCAGCGCCACGATCCACTGGAAGTGGTCCATGTTCTTCGAGTTGATGAAGATCTCGAAGGGGCGCCGCATTTCGAATTCGGTGCCGGCGTTGAGCACGATGTCGTTGATGGTGACGTACAACGCGTGCTCGAACAGCGGTGACTTGATCTTGTAGGACGCGCCGATCAGGACTTCCGGACGCTCGAGCTTCTCGTGCATCTGGATGACCTTGAACTCGCTCGCGACAGGCGCTTCGTTCCGGCTGCCTTGGGGCTTGGCTTCCTGCGCGGCCTTCTCGTCGTTGCCGAGAACCTGGTAGCCCTTGATCTTCTTGTTGATGCGAATCGTCATTGCGTGCGCTCCAGCGCCGTGGTCCAAAAAGCGACGCCGGCCCGACACGGGCCGGCGTCCGGGTGCCGCGTGCCTACTTTTTCTTTCTGCGGGCGGTTTTGCGCGCGCCCTTTTTGGCTGCCTTCTTCGCGGGCTTGCGCTTGGCGCCTTTCTTAGCGGCCTTGCGTGCGCCCTTCTTCACCGCCTTGCGCGCGGTTTTCTTCGCAGCCTTGCGGCTGCCCTTCTTCGCGGCCTTGCGCTTCGCGCCCTTCTTCGCAGCCTTGCGGCCACCCTTCTTGACCGCCTTCCGTGTCGTCTTCTTCGCGGCCTTGCGCGCGGTCTTCTTGGCTGCCTTCTTCTTTGCCGGCTTCTTGGCGGCTTTCTTGGCCGCCGGTTTCTTCGCAGCCTTCTTCTTTTTGGCCGGCTTCTTCGCCGCAGGTTTCGCGGGGGCAGGCGCCGGGGCGGCGGGTGTCGCGGGTTCTTCGGTGATGCTCCACGGGAACGTAGTTTCGTTGCTCATCGGATGCTCCTCCGGATGGATCGTTGACAGTGGACCACTGGTTGCACTTCTGACGGCGACGCGCGTCGCCGTGACCCATTCTCACACAACGGCCGCATGGTCGGAACGTGCCGCCGACTGCTTTTTACACCATTTGCGTGCGATCGTCCCTGATCGCTGCATCTGTGAACGCCTGATTGTTGGAACGATCTGCTTTGGTCATGGAACATCAGGACGGACCTCCGTGTCCTGGTTTTAGGATCTGCGATCGATCCCCGATCGCCGCACTGTTGAATACTGCACGAGAGCGGACGCTCCTGCACAACTGACTCCAGAACGGCCATCCGTGGCCTGATTTTCCAACAAGCTTGGTGCGATCGTCTTGATCGCCGCTCCGTTGAAGACTGCGCGAGAGTGGACGTCCTTGCACAACTGACTCCAGAACGGTCATCCATGACCTGGTTTCCACGACAGCCGCTTCGAATTCGACATCAAGCGCACGTCAGAACTTGCCGTAATAGCCCTCTTTCAACGCGTCGAACAGGTTCGCGGCGGTGTGGGTTTCGCCGTCGTATTCGACTTCTTCGTTGCCCTTGGCCTCGATCGTGCTGCCGTCTTCCAGTTCGAAGCGGTACACGGTGTTGGCGAGGTCGGCGTCCTTGACCAGCACGCCCTGGAAGGCGGCCGGGTTGAAGCGGAAGGTGGTGCAACCCTTCAGCCCCTTCTTGTAGGCGTGGAAGTAGATGTCCTTGAAATCCTCGTACGGATAATTGGTCGGCACGTTGGCGGTCTTGGAAATCGACGAGTCCACCCATTTCTGCGCGGCGGCCTGGATATCGACGTGCTGCATCGGGCTGATGTCGTCGGCGGCGACGAAGTAGTCGGGCAGTTTTTCGTCCGGCGCGTCGGAATCCGGTTTCGCATTGGCGTTGATCAGCGCGCGGTAAGCGAGCAACTCGTAGCTCAGCACCTCGACCTTTTCCTTGGTCTTGCGGCCGGGGCGGATCACGTTGCGCGAATAGCTGTGCGCGAAGGAAGGCTCGATGCCGTTGGAGGCATTGTTGGCCAGCGACAGCGAGATCGTGCCGGTCGGTGCGATCGAGGTGTGGTGGGTGAAGCGCGCGCCGGTTTCGGCGAGCGCTTCGACCAGCTCGGGTGCAGCTTCCGCGACGCGCTGCATGTAGCGGCTGTATTTGGCGTGCAGCACGCGGCCCGGGATGGTGGTGCCGACCTTCCAGCCGTCGGCGGCCATTTCCGGGCGCTTGCGCAGCATCTCCGCGGTGACCGCGTAGTCGCGCGTCAGGATTGGGGCCGGGCCCTTTTCCTTCGCCAGTTCCAGCGCGACCTCCCAACCGGCCAGCGCCATTTCGCGCGACACCTCTTCGGTGAACGCGATGGCCTCGGGCGAACCGTAACGCAGCTTCAGCATCGCGAGTGTCGAGCCGAGGCCGAGAAAGCCCATGCCGTGGCGGCGCTTGTGCACAATCTCGTCGCGCTGCTTGGCGAGCGGCAGGCCATTGACCTCGACGACGTTGTCGAGCATGCGGGTGAACACCTTCACCACCTCGCGGTATCCCTGCATGTCGAACTGTGCCTTCGGCCCGAACGGATCATGCACGAAGCGGGTGAGGTTCACCGAGCCCAGCAGGCACGAACCGTAAGGCGGTAACGGCTGTTCGCCGCACTGCCCTGTCACCAAGCCATTGAAGATCACCGCATTGTGATCGGGCTGGGTGGTGTCGAACACGGCTTGTTCACCGATGAGCTCGATGCTCGCGATGCGCGAGGTGAAGCGCTGAGTCTTGAGCAGGGCCTTGCCCTCGCGCCAATCCAGGTAACGCTGCAGCTTGTTGGGCAGCAGAAAGCCGATCTCGCTCATGAAGCGCTCGCGCGATTCACCGTCGATGATCAGTTCCTGGTCGGCGGCGCAAACATAGCTGCGCGTGCTTCCATGACCATCAGGCAACTTGCGCATACCCGCAGCACGGCGCTTCTTGACGCGGCAAAACACACCGAAGTTGGCCAGCAATATCTGCACGTCCTTCAGCAGATCGGGCTGGCTGGAGGCCAGCCGAACCGAGCAACTCAGACTGCGACTGGACACATTGACCGTGCCATCGCACTGAAACAAGGCGCGCAAGTAGGTCTTGACGCAGCTCTCGCTGCCACGCCAGATCACTTCAGGCACGCGCAGTTTGGTGGCGGCGGTGAAACCGTAATGCGCGAGCAGACGGGCCAGCAGCACCGACCGAAGGAACACCTGGTTTCGTTCAGGCACCGTCACCGGCGCTACACGATATTGACGCGAGCTGCCTCGTGCTGGGTGGGCGATCATGCCGTTGACCACGGTCGCTACGCGATCAGCCAGGGCCCGTTCTTCGCCCCACAGAGTGACGATCGCCGCCTGTTGATCGTTGCCGCGATTGGTGAAGTGGCCGTCCCCGGTGATCAGGCCCAGCAGCAGGCCCAGATCCTCGCTGCCCTGGTTGCCGAACTGGCCCTTGCCGGACTGCACCAACATACGATCGCCGATCTGCAACTCCAGCAATTTGATCTTGCCGCGCTCGGTATAGAAGTCGTGCCAACCCGTGGCCTTGATTTCGTAACCGTCCTCGGTAGTGACACGGTAGACCGGCGTCTTTGAGGATGTCATGAAAGCCTGTTTGGCCGTGCGCGTCTCGACGCCGCGGCCTTCGAGCTCCAGTGCACGACGGTCGACCGACACTTCCAGCGGCGCGCCGGCGGCATACAGTTCGCCGATCGGCACCATGCCATACTGGGTCGCCAACCGCGTATCAGCGGTGACGCATGGATTGGTCGCGCGGATGTGCTCGCACCACCAGTTGTTGTTCATCTCGTTGACGCGGTCGATCAGGATGAAGCCCGGCTCGGCATAGTCGTACGTCGAGACCATGATCATGTCCCACAAATGGCGCGCGCGGATGTGGCCGTAGATCTTGCAGGCCACCAGCCCGTCGTCGCGCACGATGTAGTTGTCGTGGCTCGGCCACTCGCGCCACACGACCCTGGTTGCGTCGGCAAGATCGACTTCGTCCTTCTCCTTGACGTGAACCGGAAACACCAGTGGCCAGTCCTGATCGTGCTCGACCGCCTGCATGAAGCCGTCGGTGATGAGCAGCGACAGGTTGAACTGGCGCAGCCGTCCATCCTCGCGCTTGGCGCGGACGAATTCCTTGACGTCGGGATGGGCGACGTCGAACGTGCCCATCTGCGCGCCGCGGCGGCCGCCGGCCGAGGACACGGTGAAACACATCTTGTCGTAGATGTCCATGAACGACAGCGGACCGGAGGTGTAGGCGCCGGCACCGGACACGTACGCATTGCGCGGGCGCAGCGTCGAGAATTCATAGCCGATGCCGCAGTTGTGGATGACCGATAACCCGGCGTTGCCCGCGAGGTAGTTGTTGTGTTTCTCAACCGTGAAGTCGTAGAAGGTTTCGGGGAGATCCAAGCCTCGTTCAATCGCTTCGACGGGACGCAGGCTGCGCGCGAAATCGACCAGTGGGGCGAGCTCGGGGAAACGCGCTTCCCAGCGGTCCAGCCAGATGCGGCTGACAGTGCCATGGCGCGGATAACCGTGATAGAAACCGAGCGACTGACGTTCGCTGTGCCCAATGGTGGCTTCATGCTCGAGCAAGGCGTCGCGCAGCGATGCGGGCATCGCGTAGCGATCGTACTGCCCGGCTTGGCTGGCGTGATCGGCGATGCGCCGGCGTTTGCCGCTGTCGGCCATGTAGCGGGCCACCGCTGCCAGGAAGGCAGAGTCGGAAATCTTCAGCATTGTGCCGCCGGTGTCTCGCACGCTGTGGCCGTCCAGCATGTGGCTGCGGGGTTTGCGCAGGGTCAACCCGGCATGCACGCCGAACAGACCGAGCAGGGCTTTCAGTTCGGCCGCGAAAGTCGCATTTTGCGTAGCAATGGTCGCGCTGCCGCGTTCGCGCTCTGCGGTTCCGTCGGTGTCGATCAGGCCGGCGAGAAAAGGCAGAAAGTGTTTTTCGGGGTGACGGGCGATCCACGCGGGCACCCGCAGGTGGCGGGTCTTGGTTCCGATCTGATGGTCGATCAGCTCGGCCGCGCGGCTAGCCTCGAAACTCGCCACGGTAAAATCCCACACCCCTGTGCCATGCGCGGTGCGCGCCGCCACGACTTGAGCGCGAGAGCCGCAAAACGTCCGGAAGAACGCGGCGTAGCGTTCGACCACCTCGCGCTCGGCGGCGCGAATCTTGAACACCAGCCGTCGGCCGAAAGCTTCGGCGCGGCGTTGCCACACCTGCCGTGAAGGCAGGTACTCGTGACGTTTCGCGTAGGCGCTGCCGTCACCCAGATGTGCGCCGGCAAACCACGCGTCCAGCATCGTGCCGTCGTCGGCCCGCCACGGGAACGTGTGCTGCACCAGTGCATCGTCGTTGCCCACTTCGTCGGCCCGCACATAGCACAGCGCGCCATCGCGATAAACCAGCACTGGATGGCGGATCGACGTACGCAGACTGGCGCCGTTCGCACGAATCTCGATGTTGTCCGCGCGTGCGACGTGCGTGGTCAGGTGGCGCTCGACGCGGCGCATCTCGAAGCGTCGCGCGTCGCGGTCGTAACTCAGGATTTCAGCATGCTGCTCCATCACCGCCTCATCGGCGGTGACGAGGCCCCGGTCGGTGACCACCCACGTGCCTGGTGCGACGCAGCCGGCTTTCAGCGTCAGGCCGGCCTCGTGCACCTTCTCGAGGATGTCGTCCATCGAGTCGGTGACGGTGCCTGACACCGTGCAGTTGATCGTCGAGGTCGCCGGCTTGTGTGCGCGCGCACCGGCGTTGGAGGTGATGCGGCCGGCGGGGATCGCGCCGTGGCGCAAAGCCCACAGGAAGCGTTCGTGCCACTGTTCGCGCAGTTCCGGCGTGGTTTCGACGTCGGCCAATGCCCGCGCGACCCGCGCCCAGGTGTCGTCCACGGTCGCGTCGACCGGTTCACCCTGCTTGGTCTTCAGGCGATATTTCTTGTCCCAGATGTCCAGCGATGCCGGTTGCAAGGGCACTTCCGTTGCCGCCCGCGCAATCTGTTGTACCCGCGCCGTACCCATTGTGTCCGCTTCCTTATTTGTCTTTTCCGGGTTCGTGATGCCCGGATGCCGACGACCATACCCCACGCTGCGCCACGAGGCGCTGCGCTCAAAGGTCCGATTCAACCATTGTGGCCGCGCCATATCGGTTGGTTCCGATGATTTGCGCCGAGCCCGACTGCCAGACCACCATTTTAACTCATCCCCCTGCTTGAAAACTGTCCTGAAGCCCAACTACTGGGCTATTCAGCCACCCAAAACACAAGATATTGTGATCGCGAGCGGAACCCAACCCTACGCTCACTGATCGGGCCTGTAAAGGGGCCGGAGCAAAAAATCTCTGAATCCGGTTCAGCGGCGCCTGAACAGGGCTGCGGGGCCGCGGGACATGCGGCCGGACGTGTCCGATAATGAACGGGTTTGCACCTCACCAGGAGCCGTCATGTCGTCCGTATCGCGCATCCGCCGCAGCCTGCATTCACTCATCGCTGTCGCCGCCCTGGCGCTGGCCTCCACGATCCCGGCCATGGCCGGAACCCTGCCGGTCGCGGTGAACGGACAGCAACTGCCATCACTGGCGCCGATGCTGGCAAGTGTGTCGCCCGCGGTCGTCAACATTTCCTCGACCAGCCACCGCCGGGTGGCGGTCAATCCGTTCTTCAGCGATCCGGTCATACGCCAGTTCTTCGGCCTGCCAGTGGTGCCGCCCTCGCGCGAGCTTGTGCAGCAGTCGCTGGGTTCGGGCGTGATCGTGGACGCGGCCAAGGGGTACATCCTCACCAACAACCACGTGATCGCGGGTGCCGACGAGGTCAAGGTCACCCTGACCGACGGCAAGTCGTACAAGGCGAAAGTGATCGGCGCCGACCCGCAGACCGACATGGCGGTGATCCAGATCCACGCACCGGACCTGACCGCACTGCCGCTGGCCGATTCGTCCAAATTGCGGGTGGGCGATTTCGTGGTCGCGATCGGCGATCCGTTCGGGCTCGGACAGTCGGCAACCTCGGGCATCGTTTCCGGTTTGCAGCGCCAGGATCTCCGGCGCAATGGTGTCCAGAACTACATCCAGACCGACGCCTCGATCAATCCCGGTAACTCCGGCGGCGCGCTGGTCAATCTTGCCGGCCAACGGGTCGGCATCAACTCGATGATCTATTCGCCATCGGGTGCGAGCGCGGGGCTCGGTTTCGCAATTCCGTCCGACCTTGCGGCCGACGTGATGAAGCAACTGATCGCGCATGGCAAGGTCGAGCGCGGCAGCCTTGGCGTGGATGCGCAGGACCTCTCGGCACGCGTCGCCGCGGCGCTCGGCATCAAGGCGACCCGCGGCGCGCTGATCACCGACGTAATGCCCGGTTCGCCCGCCGCCACGGCGGGCCTGAAGCCCGGCGATCTCGTCACCAGCGTCAATGGCAAGCCCGTGAACGATGCCCAGGACCTGCGCAATGCGCAAGGCCTCGCGACGCTCGGGAGCACGATGGCGCTGGGTGTCGATCGCGGCGGCCGGCGGCTCAGGATCGATGCGAAGTTGACGGCCATGAGCAGTCAGGCCGATGGCGCGTCGCTGGATCCGCGCCTTGCCGGCGCCGTGTTCGCCGATGAGCCATCCAGCGACAACGACAGCGGCGTCGAAGGGGTCAGCGTGACACGCGTGCAACCGGGGAGCCGCGCGGCGCGCAACGGACTCGGCACCGGCGACATCGTCGCCGGCGTGAACAACGTCGCGACGCCGAACCTGTCCGCGTTACGCCAGGTATTCGCGCTGCACCCACGCGGTCTGTTGCTGACGGTGCTGCGGCAGGGACAGTTGCTGCAGATACAGATGTGATCAGCATGGCTCGACGCAACACATGCCACACTGCGCGCGCGAATAGCGGAGCGTTCTTGGCCGGCCTGCGCTGGCCGATCCTCCGGGCGCCTGGGCGCCCGGAGGAAGAGGTAACCCTCAGACGATGGGGCTGTCGCCGTCGGCAGCGCGACGGCGTATTTCGCGGCGACGCGCAAACACGATCAACATGCCCAACCCGAATAGGCCACCGCCGAACATCGCCAGGTCGGATGGCTCTGGCACCTTGATATTCTGGAACATCGACACGCCGGTCAGCACGGCGAACGGCGGCAAGCTGTCCGGTGTGCCTACCGACAGGAAGCTCAGCCATGTCGATGTGGAGTCCGCGGTGAACGTGAACGACTCCTCTGTCCATCCGGAAAAACCCTGCTTCGGGATACCGACGATCGGGGTAGCGTAAGCGTAGGTGTCACCTTTGACTGGGTATTCAGTGTCAAGGAAAACCTGAAGCTGCTCCGTCGTGCTGCCCGTCCGGTTTTGCAGCTGCGTGTTGCCCCACCAGAAGCTGACGGTGTATTCGTCGCCGGCGACGAGGCCAAAGACCTGCTGGCTGATGGAAGCATTGGTCAGGTTCACACCGTTCGCCGGGTCATAGGGGCCAATACCGTCCAAGCCGATAAACGAGCCGGTCGGACTCGCAATCAAAGGCGGTGCGGTGATTTTCTTCGACATCCGCTGCGGGAAATTGGGTGCGTAAGTAGAGTTCTGCGAGGTGCAGGGGTTGGTACCGTGTGCCGCCTTGGCGTTGGGGTACCAGATCTCGTAGCTTTTGGAATTGCCCGTCCAGCCAGTGATGAAATTCCCACTCAAGTTGCCGCAAGACTTGCTGACGATGTTCCCGTTCTTCTTGCTCTGTATATACCCGGGGGTCCCGGCGATGTCACCGAACTGCGTGGGTATGGTCTGGCCCGGCGAGGTCGCGCTGAAGTCACCGTTGGTGATCAAGCCGCCGTTGAAGGGTGTCGCGTGGGCGATGCCCACCGCGCCGACCGCGAGAACTGCTGCCATGCAAAGCGTTTGGAAACGCATAGGTGAACCTCCTGTTTGCCGCCGGATCTGGAAAATAGACGTGAGGCGTTGCATCGATTGTGCCAACGAAAATATGTTTGCAGATCAATGTGCTGCATGCAGAGCGATTACGTTTCTCCCTGAAAAATGTCAGGAAATCTGACACCGCCAGCGAAAATTCCCCTCGAATCGTCAGACGCCAATGTATGTGTGGCGGGGAATTCACATACAAGTCAAGACATTGCATGTTGTCGATCATTCGCCACCGCGGCGATTCGAAAGTGTAAGGAAACGCGACAGTCCTCGACGAAGGCGCCCGGCCGGCGCATTCGCGGGCTCAACGAACCTGGCGCGGGTGCGACAGATTCCGCGATGGCGTCAGCGGACGGCCTTTGCTTTCGCGGTTTCTCTCGTCCCTTCGACCGCGTGGACCGCGTCGATCGCGTCTGGGTTGCGACTCGCCGCGGCGGCGGCCTCCGTCGTCGGTCGGGGCGGGTATCGCGGCATGAACGGATCCAGTAACTGGCCACCCAGCGACGCGGGCATCGGTGCGTCGATGCCGTACCCAGCTGGCCACTCGTCCGGCGACTGGTAGGTGCCGAACAGGTGGTCGACGAATGGAAGCATCGCGGCGTAGTTGCGGTCGCGCCGGGGGTCGTTGGTGTGGTGCCACCGGTGGAAAAACGGCGTGGCGATGACGTGTTCCAGGAAGCCGAAACGCCAGCGCACGTTGGCGTGGATGAAGAACCCCCACATCGTGCCAAGCACCAGAAACAATGCCGTGACCGTGCCGCTGCCTCCAGTCAGCCCGAGGGCGATCACCGGGATGAAGCCGAGCGTCCGGGCAAACACCATGTCCACCGGGTGCGCACGGGTATTGGTCAGGAAATCGACGTGTTTGGCACTGTGGTGGATCGAATGGAAGCGCCACAGGAAGGGAACCTCATGGGTTAGGCGATGGCCCCAGTAAAAGCCGATCTCCCCCACCAGCAGCGCCACGACCAGGCGGACGCCAGCGGGCCAAGCCGCAATGGTGTCGAGCACGGCGGAAGGAATGATCTGGTGGACGGCGGCGCCCATCAGGACCAGCGGCGCACCCAGAATCACGCCGACGAGGACCGAGTTGATTGCGTAATAGCCGAGATCAGTCAGGAACTGCGGACGGAAGAACGCCTGGCGCTTGATGCCGGCCAATCGTTCGAGCGGCACGAAGATGGCGCAAAGGAGCAGTAACCAGACCGTGAGATGAAGGATCTCGTCGAGCAGCGCGTTCACGGAAGGCAGACTAGCCGATCATCCGGGCGCCTGCGCGCCCGGACGACGACTGAACGCTTAGACGATAGAGCTGCCGCCATCGGCGGCGCGACGGCGCATCTCGCGGCGACGCGCAAACAAGATCAACAGACCCAACCCGAGCAAGCCACCGCCGAACATCGCCAGCTCCGGAGGTTCAGGAACATTCTGGGTCAGCGTCACGCCAGTCAGGAGGATCATCGGGGGCCCATCGGCAGGCAACCCGATAGAAAGGAAGTCCAGGAGGGCCGATGACGAATCTGCCGTGAAGTTCATCGTCGTCAGATACCAGCCGTTGAACGTATTCCAGTCAGTGAGGACGGTATTGGTAGTCTGGGGTGTCGCGCCTCCGAGCGAAACCTGAAGGTATTGATCGTGCGACTGGACTTTACTGCTCGCCTGCGTTTCCTGAGTGGTGCCCCAGTAAAAGCTGACAGTGTAGGTACTGCCCACGGTCAGGCCGCTGAGCAGTTGCGAGATACTGCCCTGAAGAGAGCCCGACACACCGTCTAGGGCAACGAAGCTGCCGCTACCAGGAACCGGCGTGCCGACAACGTTAAGCGTTGAACAGTCGCCGCCGGCGCCACTGTGATACTGGGTGTGGCCACAGCCGCTGACTGCGGCGGTCGCGCTTGGATACCAGATTGCGTAGCCGTTGCCTGTCCAGCCGGTGACGAATTGCCCGGCTGTGTAGTCGGGGCCGATCTGGGTCGGGTTCGCCGGGGTTGGCGAGGTTTGGCTGAAATCGCCGTTCTGGACCAAGTTCGGCGTTGCGTGGGCGATGCCCACCGCGCCGACCGCGAGAAACGTGGCCAAGCAAAGTGTTGATAAACGCATAAATAACCCTCCTGTTTTACAGCGTGTCTGAAAGAAGAAAGCAGCAGCAACCGAATTGAAAGATGTCGAGTCCTGGCAAGCGGAGCTTCACGAGAGGTGCACCAGCCGATCGTCCGGGCGGCCTGCGCGCCCAGACGATCCATGAACGTTTAACTGATGGCGTTGTTGCCTTCGGCGGCACGACGGCGCATCTCACGGCGACGCGCAAACACGATCAACAGACCCAACCCGAGCAGGCCACCGCCGAACGTGGCCAGATCCGAGGGCTCAGGAACATCCTGGTACATCGATATGCCGGTCAGCACGGCGAACGGCGGCAAGCTGTCGGGCGTGCCGATCGACAGGAAGCCCAGGAGTTCCGACGCCGAATCCGCCGTGAACGTGAACGATACCGGCGCCCAACCGGACCAACCGTGGGTGCCAATGCTGTTGACTGACGTGTCGAAAGACTGGCTGCCAAGGGAAACCGTGAGGTATTCCGTCGTGGGGCCGCTCCTGTTCAACAGTTGCGTGTTGCCCCAGTAGAAAGTGACGGTGTACTTGGCGCCGGCGACAAGGCCGTTGATCATCTGGCTGATGCCGGCGTTGGGTATGGGTGAGCTGATACCGTCCAAGCCGACGAACGATCCGGAACCGGCACCCGCCGGCGGTGCGCTGATCGGCGACAGCAATTGCGTCTCCGAATATTGGGTGCAGGGCTCGACCGTGGATGCCGCTGCGGAGCTGTTGTACCAGATTTCGTAGCCGCCATTACCCTGCCACCCGGTGATGGAATTTCCACCATAGGTACAAGACCCACCGCCGAAGAATTGACCGCCCCCGGAGTTCGTGCCGAACTGCCAAGGCGCGGTGTGCGAGCTCTGGCTGAAGTCGCCGTTGGTAATCAAGTCGGTCGGCGTCGCGTGGGCGATGCCCACCGCGCAGGCCGCGAGAAGCGTGGCCACGCAAAGTGTTGACAAACGCATATCAAGCCCCCTGTTGGGCAGTCTGTTGGGATTGGAGAGACGAGTGCCATAGAGCATTTTTGGTGCCAACAAATATTTAATATACGAATCAACAGTTTATGCGTTTACAATGTGTGCCATCCCACAAAAGGTGTAAAGAAATCCAACACCTAAAAACGAAAATTTCGTCCCAAGTCGCTTGACGCGGGGCTGCGCTGCAAGAAATTGAATCCGTAAATCAACGTATTACGCATTGCCGAGCGTCTTCGGTCGCCGCTGTCCGGAAATCGTAAGAAAATACGACACCCTAGAAGTAAGGCAACTGCCCGTGGCTATCCAGAAAACGCAGGATGTGTCTTTTATAAATCATGTATATCAGTGCACTACGCGCAGCAACCGGTTACGGCCGCTGCTTGTCCTTGGAGCGTAAAACCGCTCGACACCCTGCGAATGCGCCGACTCAGGCCAACGGGTACGACTGGGACGCACGAACCTGTTTGCTGGCGGACAACCCCTGCGGTGCGCGGCGACGCTCGATCGGGGCCTCTGCCAGGCGATGGATAGCCGCGTGGTTGCGTGTCGACAACAGCGCGACGCCCGCGTGTCCGCGTCGCTCCGCGTATTTGCGCAGCACCCGCGGGGGCCTGTGGGCTGACGTTGCTGCGGCAGGGAACAATGGCTGCAAACTCAAATGTGAGCGTCCCTGGTCAAGCCACCGAGGATTTCTGCCGCGGGCATTGCCTTGACCGGTCGGCAGGGATCAGAACGCCAAAGCTTCAGCCCGTGGTCCTACGTTCAGTGGCCAGACTTGCTGCAACAGCTGCTTCGAATCCAGCGTGGTGCGATCGAGCGTGCGTGGAAGCGTGAGGCGCATCAGCAAATTCATGTGCGGATAGGTGAACGGGATTCCCTCGGACGTGTTCGGTTCCGCCATAATCTTGCGGTCCCGTCCCTCGACCATCAATCGGTGTTCCCTTCATGTTTCTTCGCTCGTTGAGTCTGCTCGCTGCATCTTTTTCCTTCGCCTTCGCCCTTACCGCCACGGCGGCGCCCACCCACCATAAGTCGCGTCACGAGGCGTCACGCCACGACAAGGCGTCCAGTCCGGCACTGATCGTGCGCGGCGATCAGGTCAGTACCGAGGGTCTGGTCGACGCGGTGGCCAGGGCCTTCGCCGAGACCGGCGACGGTCATCTCGAAGTCCAGCCTTTCAACACCATCGACGGCATCGATCAGGCGATTGCCGGCACGGTCGATATCGCCGCGATCGCGCGGCCGGCGTACGCGGAGCGCACCCAGGAATCCGCGCTCACGTTTACGCCGGTGGCGTGGGATGCGCTGGTGATGATCACCAATGTCGCCAACCCGGTGAACAACCTGACGCTGAAGCAAGTACACGATATCTACTACGGCAAGATCACCAACTGGTCGCAGGTCGGCGGCCCCGACGAACATATCGATCTCGAAGGCGTGTTTCCGAAGTTGGACGGTGTGCAGTTCAGCTTCCGCCGACTGATGTTCGGCAATGGCGACAACCCGGTCGCGGTGCCGCGCTTGTTGATCAATATCGATTCGCTGCAGTCGGACGTGGCGCTGAACCCCAAGGCTCTGGCGCTCAGCACGCTGGTGCATGCACACGACCAGAAGGGCATCAGGATCATCCCGATCGAGGGCGTGACGCCGAGCGTCGCCACGCTCGAGAATGCAACCTATCCGTTGCCGTTGACCATTTATCTCGCCTGGAAGGCCGACAGCCCGAAGGCCGACACCATCCAGAAATTCCTGGCGTTCCTGAGTGGACCGAAGGCGGACGAAATCCTGCGCGGTCACGATCTGTTGCCTTACAACCAGGCGGTCGTGCTGAACGCCAAGACCGAGTCGGATCGCATCAACACGATTGCCGCGCGCATGATCGCCGAGGGCCTGCCGCCCGAGTATTCACCCAGCGCCGAGTTCGCGCGTCTCGCCGCGCTTTATCCCGACATGGCCCACACCATGCGCTTGCAGCAGGTCGCCGCCGAACAGGTTGCCAAGGACAACAAGCAACGCATCGCGCTGGCCGAGGCCGCGGGCGTCGATCCGTCGCCGCAAGCGACCGCGGCTCCCACGGTATCTGCAACCTACACCGTGGTCAGTGGCGACACGCTCTCGAAGATCGCGAAAAACCATTCGGTGAGCGTCGAGGACTTGCGCAAGTGGAATCATCTGCACAGCGATACACTGCAGGTCGGTCAACAGCTCAAAGTGTCGTCGCCATGATGCGGAACAGTCAAACCCGGTGGCGCGACACGTGCTCGGCCTGAGTGCAGATCGGCGCGGGCGGCGTGCATTGCCGCTGACGCCGGTAACGCGTTCCGGCTGGGCCGAAGTCGAAAAAAATCTTGGGTCGCGCCAGCAGCGCTGGGCGCAATCCTGCGGCTTCATCGGCCAGGCGGGGGCATTCTGCATGTTGCCGGATGCGCGCGGCGAGAGTACGCGGGTGCTGTGCGGCATCGACCCCGGATTGCCGCCGTTCGCGCTTGGAAGTCTGCCTTGGCAACTGCCCGGCGACGACTATCGTCTCGATGGCGATGTGCTTTCCGGGCGCGACGCAGCGCTGGGCTGGGCGCTCGGCAGTTACCGCTTCGCGCGTTATCGCGAGGCGCGGACAGAACCGGCACGCCTGCTGGTGCCGCGTGCGGTGCTGGACGAAATATCGCCAACCCTTGAAGCCATCGATCGCGTGCGTGACATGGTCAACACACCGGCTCAGGATCTCGGTCCCGCGGACGTGTGCGCAGCGGTACGTGAAGTCGCCGCGCGGCACGGCGCGAAATGCCGCGAGTGGAGCGGCGAGGGTTTGCTGAAGGCGGGCTTCCCGACGGTCCACGCGGTCGGCCGTGCCAGTTCGCGCGCGCCGCGCGTGATCGAACTGAGCTGGGGACGCGCGGGCGATCCGCTGCTGGCATTGGTTGGCAAAGGCGTATGTTTCGATACCGGCGGGCTCGACCTCAAGAGCCACGACGGCATGCGCTGGATGAAAAAGGACATGGGCGGCGCCGCGCACGCGCTGTCGCTCGCCCAATTGGTGATGGCGTCGAAGCTGCCGGTGCGTCTGCTGTTGGTGATCCCGACGGTCGACAATGAAGTTTCCGGCAACGCGCTGCGTCCCGGCGACGTGATCCGCACCCGCGCCGGTATCACGGTGGAAGTGGACAACACCGACGCCGAAGGACGGCTGATCCTGTGCGACGCGCTGGCCGCCGCGGTCGAGGCGAAGCCCGACCTGCTGATCGATTTCGCGACGCTCACCGGCGCCGCGCGGGTCGCGCTCGGCCCCGACTTGCCGGCGCTGTTCGCCAGCCGCGACGATATTGCCGAGTCGCTGCTGGCTACTAGCGTCGCGCAACACGATCTGCTGTGGCGATTGCCGCTGTGGCAACCCTATCGCGCGATGATGGTCTCGACGATCGCCGACACCAGCAACACGGGTGCGTCGCGCCATGCCGGTGCGATCACGGCCGCGCTTTACCTGCAGAATTTCGTGCCCGCCAGCGTGCCGTGGTTGCACGTCGACGTGTACGCCTGGAACGATGGCGACCGGCCCGGTCGACCGCGTGGCGGCGAGGCGCAATCGCTGCGCACGTTCCACGCCTTCCTGCGCGAGCGCTACGCGAGAAGCCAGCGTGGCGTTCCGTAAAGACGTTGGTCATTCCGACCAAGCCCACGAAGTGGGCGGGATCCGGAATCCGGCTTTCAAGCTCGTGCAGCAACAGCATGGATTTCGGTTTCCCGTGCTGATGAAGCTGGCGCGCGCCCCGGAATGACAATGCGAGGATGCTTGTGGGACAGCAGGCCACACTGACCCGCCGCATTGCGGATTCGCATGTGGTCATCGTGGGCGGCACCGGCATGCTGATGGAAGCCAGCAAGGCGCTGGCGCACCGATGCGGCATCTTGACGTCGGTTGCCGGGACCAAACGGTCGCTGCTTGCGATGGATCGGGCGATCAGTGGGACCGGTTGCGAACATCGCTTGCTCGCTCTGGACTGGTCGGAGCCCGATGCGTTCGTGCGGTGCGTTGTCGACTATGTGCGGCGTGCGGAAGTCTCTCCATCACTGGTGCTGGCCTGGCTCCACAACGATCGACTCGGCCCGAGATTGGCCACCGCTTTGGTGCCCGAAAATGCGCGCTGCGCTTTTTTTCAGGTGCGCGGAAGCGCAGCGGCGAATCCCGCCGGGAACGCGGATGCGCTGCTGCAGGAATGCGATGTTCCCGCGACGATCGATTACCACCAGATCATCCTCGGTTTCCAGATCGAGGGCGGCGGATCCAGATGGCTGCGCGATTCGGAAATTTCAGCGGGCGTGCTGACCGCCATCGACCGTGCGGACGCCTTGACGATCGTCGGCACGGTTACTCCCTGGTCACGGCGCCCGTGACCGCTTCCGTAGCACGAATCTGCGCACGCGTGCTGCCATAATCGTCATGCCGTCGCGCTGAAGGTTGGCCCGTGCAAGGACATTCCCTGCTGGAATCGGTGTTGGTGTTCCTGGTCGCGGTGGTGATCGCGGTGCCGTTGGCGCGTCGGCTGAAGCTCGGCTCGGTGCTGGGTTATCTTGCGGCGGGTGTGGTGATCGGTCCGTACGGGCTGCAATGGATTCGCAATCCGGATGCGATCAGCGGTATTTCAGAATTCGGGGTCGCGCTGCTGCTGTTCGTGATCGGCCTGGAACTCTCGCCGCAGCGGCTGTGGGTGATGCGGCGCGCGGTGTTTGGCGCGGGCGCGGTGCAGGTGTTCGGCACGGCGCTGGTGATCGGTTTGATCGCGGCGTTCGGTTTCCACATCGATCCGATGGCTTCGGCGGTGATCGGGCTGGGCCTCGCTTTTTCGTCCACCGCGTTCGGTTTGCAGATCCTCGCCGAACGGCGCGAGCTGCAGAGTCCGCACGGACGCCAGGCCTTCGCGATTCTGTTGTTCCAGGATCTGGTGGCGATTCCGCTCATCGCCGCGATTCCGTTGCTGGCCGCGCATCGCGCGACGCATGCGCCGGGCCAGCCGTTGTGGTTGTCGTCGTTGCGCGTCGCCGGCGTGATCGCAGTGGTGGTGGTGGGCGGACGTTATGCGTTGCGGCCGGTGTTTCGTGCCGTCGCCAAGACGCAGTTGATCGAGGTCTCGACCGCGACCGCACTGCTGGTGGTGATCGGTACTGCGTGGTTGATGCAACTGGCCGGCATCTCGATGGCGCTGGGCACGTTCCTCGCCGGCGTGCTGCTGGCCGATTCCGAATATCGCCACGAACTCGAATCCAACATCGCGCCGTTCGAGGGCCTGCTGCTGGGCTTGTTCTTCATCACCGTCGGGATGGGCGTCAATCTCGAATTGCTGGCGCTGCATCCATGGATCGTGGTCGGCATGGTCCTGTTGCTGCTGGCCTGCAAGGCGCCGGTGCTGGCCGCGGTCGGCAGGCTCAGCCCGCGTATGGACGGCAAGGACGCGATCAAGCTCGCGGCGCTTCTCGCGGGTGGCGGCGAATTCGCGTTCGTGGTGTTCAAGCTCGCGGCCGCGAATGCGCTGCTGACGCGTGCGCAACACGAACTGCTGGTACTGGTGGTGACGCTGGGGATGGTCGCGGTGCCGCTGCTGGTGCTGGCTGCGTCGCGCCTGCCCGCACCGCGCAAGTCGCAACGCGAGTTCGAAACCATCGATGCCGACGCGCCGCGCGTGATCATCGCGGGCTTCGGGCGGGTCGGACAGATCGTGGGCCGCTTGCTGCACGCACGCGGGATTCCGTTCGTGGCGCTGGAGAACTCGATCGAACAGGTGGACATGTCGCGCAGCTTCTCGGCTACCAACATCTTCTTCGGCGATCCGTCGCGCGCCGAAATCCTGCGCGCAGCACACGCCGGAAGCGCCGAGGTATTCGTGCTGGCAACGGATGATCCCGCCGCCAACGTGCGTACGGCGCGGATGGTGCGGCGGATGTTCCCGCACCTGAAGATCATCGCGCGCGCGCGCAACCGCCAGCACGCGTTCCGCCTGATGGACCTGACGTCAGATCCGGACGACGTGGTGCGCGAGACGTTCTACTCGAGCCTGAAGATGGCGGCGTTGACGCTGAAGGCGCTGGGCCTCGGCGACACGCAGGCGAAGGCGAGCGTGGAGCTGTTCCGCGATCACGACGAGCAATTGCTGCGCGACCAGCATCTGGTGTACGACGACGACGTGGCCTTGCGCCAGACGACGCGAGAGGCCTACGTGGAACTTCAGGGATTGTTCGAGGCCGACAGCGCGGTGGACACGGCGTCTACTCCGGATGCGTCATCAACGGCGTCACCACCTCCACATTGAGCGAGGCGCCGCGGCGCGGCGACAGTTCCAGCGCGAGATCGACATAGCCCAGTACGCGTGCGACTTCAGCCGGCGTGCGCTGCATGCAATCGCGCGCCTCGCGGTCCGCGCCGCGCGCAAGCAGCACCCGCGCCGGTTCGAACAAGGCGTGCATCGCGCAGGCGTGCAGCGCGGTCACGCCGTGCTCGTCGGCGTGGTTGACGTCAGCATCGGCACCGAGCAGCACCGGCAGCAGCGCGCCGAGGTGGGTGCCGTCGCAATCGGTTCCCGGTTTTACGTGCACGCCGAGCAGCATCAGCAATGGCGTGGCGCCCGCCTTGTCGGCGACGTTCCGGGAAGCGTTGTCCTCGAGCAGGGTGTCCAGGAGCCGGCGGCAACGCAGGCTGTCGCGGCTGTCGAAACAGAAACGCGCGGCGGCGTGCAGTGCGGTACGTCCCTGGGCGTCGGCAAAATCGGCGTGCGCGCCGAGCTCACGCAGCACCGTCGCGATGTCGGGGTAGCCGAGCGCGGCTGCGATCATCAGTGCGGTCACGCCGTCGGCATGACGACGGTCGACCGCAACGCCGCTGGCGACGAGTTCGCGCAGGATGTCGGGTTGGCGCGCGCTGACGGCGGCGGAAAGCGGCGAGGCGCCGGTCTCGACGGTGATCTGTGGATCGGCGTGCGCGGCCAGCAGGCGCTGCACGCTTTGCAACGCGCCGGCGCCACAGGCGCGGAGGAGTGCCGTGGCGCCGCGCTCGTCGCGGCTATCCACGGGCAGCCCGAGTTCCAGCAATCGCGCGACCGCGTCGGGATCGCCGGCGGCGGCGGGCAGGTCGCTGTCGCGCAGCGGGCGCTTCGGCAGGTTCCAGCCGTTCCAGCGCAGCCAGTATTCGAGCTGCGTCGCGCCACGCGCCAGCGCGAGGCCGAGCGCCGTTTCACCACTGGCCGCGGCGGCTTCGGGATCCGCGCCGTGCGCGATCAGTTGCTTGATCAGCGGCAATGCCGTGTCCGGATTGGCGTCCAGCGCAGCGTGCAGGGGGGTAGCCCCTGCGCGATCGCGGACGTTCGGATCGGCGCCGCGCTCGAGCAACGCCTCGAGCACCGGCAGCAACGCCGGGCGGCTCGCGTGATGCACGGGCGCGCGACCATCGGGGTCCGCGCCGAACGCATCGGCACCGCGTTCAAGCAATGCCAGCGCCAACGGCGCGCCGTCCACGGTATCGCCGAGCCGCGTCAAGGCGCGCGCGAAGCGTCCGGCGCCAGCCGGCGTGGCGCCGGCATCGAGCAGTTGCCGAATCGCAGGGAGCGTGGTGGGCAGGCGTTCGAGCAGGACATCGAACAGGCGGCTGCCATCGTCGAGACGCGCCTCGGCATCCAGCCCGTGTTCGAGCAACCAGGCGCGCGCGCTGTCGTTGGGTTGATCGGCGAGGTCCAGATACAGCGCCACGAGTTCGCTTGCCGGCCAGCTTCGCACCCGCACCGTGAATAGCGCGACCACGTTCCAGTGCGCGAAGCGCAGCGCGTCGAGCAAATGCGAAGGCGTATCCGCGCCCGCTTCCGGCTGGTTGCCGTGGTCGTGACTTGCCGGGAGTTGCGCCTGCGGGTCCAGCAACGCGACGAGGTCCCAACGCCCGGTCGAGCAGGCCTGGTCGATCGCATTGCGGCCATCGCCGCCCTTGCGCTTTGGATCGGCGCCCATCGCCAGCAGCGCGCGGATGCAATCGGCATTCGCGCGCGGGGATTGGCACGCCAGGATCAGCGCACTGCGGCCGTGCTGGTCGGCGGCGTGCACATCAGGACGTTTTTCCGCAAGCAGCGTGACGATGGTGGTGGCGCCCGCACGCGCGGCTTCCATCAGCGGCGTGGTGCCGTAACGATCGGCGATCGCGGCATCGGCGCCCGCTTCCACCAACACGCGCGCGATCTCTGCATGGTTCTCGCGGGCCGCGTGCATCAATGCACTGCGCCCCAGCGCATCGACCGCGTTCACGTGCGCCCTTTGCTTGAGCAGAATCCTCACCCCATCGGGATCATCGTCGGTGATGCCGGCGGCCGCCGGGAGGGCCGGGTCGGGCAGCGCGCCGTGTTCGACCAGAAACCTGAGCAACGGCCAGTTCGCGGCCTCCGCAGCCATCGCGAGCGGCGTCGCCTGATTCCGGTTGCGCGCATCCAGCGGTGCCTGCGCATCGACCAGGATTGCGGCAATTGCGGGCTCCGCGCACAACGCGGCGTGGTGCAGGGGCGTATTGCCGTCGGCGTCGGCAAGCGCGGGATCCGCGCCGTTGGCAATCAGGCTCGTGACCGTTTCCGGCCGGCCGTGATTGCAGCAGCGGGTCGCAGCCAGCAGCGGCGTGAGACCTGCGTGCGGACGGTTCACCTGCGCGCCCTTGCCGATCAGCGTGCGCAGCAGTCGAGTGTCCGGCAGCTCGGCCGCCAGTACCAGAGCCGAACGTTGGTCGCGCGCGCCAGCGTGCGGTACCGCGTCGGGGCTGGCGCCACGCGCCAGCCAGTCGTCCGCGGTGGCGGGATCGCCCGCGCGGACGGCGGCCAGCAATCCATCATCGAGTGCGGATTGCGGCAGTGCCGGCTCGGCTGGCGCGGCTGCCTCGAAAGAGCGCGGGGTATCGTCGTCAGGATCGTCGCTGCCGGCGGGTTCGATGGATGCGCGCGATGGCGGCGGTTCGTCGTGTGGCGGTCCGATGTGCCGACCGCGGCTGTCGAACAGAAGACGCAATGTGCGGTTTGCGACGATCAGCGAACACACCGGCAGGACCACCACCGCGAACAGGAACAGGGAAGCGGTGCGGATTTCATCCGGCAGGCTGGCCCCCAGCCCCGCCAGCGTGAGCGCGCCGAACGCGATTGCAAGTTGCGCGAGCGACGCCGGCAGGAAATGGGTCAGGAACAGATCGCGTCCGCGCGTCAGGTGTTGCGCAAAACTGACGCTGCGCGCGAGCGCGGCGGTGATCCACGAGTGCTCGGTACCGGCGGGGAATGCGTCGTCCCATTCGAACACCAGGCCGAACACCGGCCACAATCGCCACAGGATAACCAGTGCGAGCACCAGCGCCACGCACAAACCCAGCGTCGCCGCCAGCGAAGGCGTGTCCGACAGGATCAGCAGCGGCCAGGCGACCAGCACGAACACGATCGCCGTGTAAATCACCAGCGCGATCAGATGCGCCGGGCCGCGCCGCAGCAAGGTGCGCGTGAAGGTCGGTGCGCAGCCGAAGCCGATCGCATGGCAAACCGCCGCCATCGACAGCGAGGCGCCAATCAGGAGCAGCAACAGCGAGTAACGTTCCCAGGCGGGTGGAATCCAGATCGCGAGCAATACCACGATCAGCGAAGGCAGGAAGCAGGGCAGCGACCGCGAAAGCGGCGGCCGGCGACGGGGCTTGGCTGTTGGCATGAACGGGCTCGGGCGACGGACGGCCCAGTATAGGGAAGCCCGATGTATTGGTTACAACGCATAGGTCGAATCGCCTTGATCCACGTACTTGCGCGGGCCATGCAGGGGTGCCATAGTCGCGATAACAAAATTCATACAAGCGTATGAAAGACACGAATGTCCCTGGGCCAGCCCACTGGCTGGTTTTCCATCAACTTGCAGACATATACGACTGGAGATCCATCGATGAGCAAGCAACCGATATCCGTGTCTGGACTGGCTGGCCTGGCGCTCACCGCGCTGACTGTCGCCTTGGCTGGCGCGCTGGTCAGTCCGGCGGCATCCGCATCCGGCTTCCAGATCAGCGAGGACACCGTCCAGGCGATGGGCCGCGCCTATGCCGGACGCGAGGCTGCCGGCAACGATGCTTCGGTGGTGATCAACAACCCCGCGGCGATGGTCGATTTCGATACCTACGCGGTGCAAATTGACGCGACCGCAATCAATGTCAGCACCCAGTTCAGTGGTTCCGGCACCGATGCGATCGGTCAGCCGCTTTCCGGCGGCAATGGCGGCAACGGTGGCGGCGTGTACGGTGTGCCGGCGATCAGCGTCATCGCACCGATCGCGTCCAATTGGCGTCTCGGTTTCGGCATCAACGCGCCCTTCGGTCTCACGACCGATTACGACGCCGGCTGGATGGGGCGCTATCAGGCCCTGAAAACCAGCGTGAAGTCAACGGACTTCACCGGTTCGGTGGCTTGGGCGATCAGTCCCGAGTTCTCGCTAGGCTTTTCGGTGATCGCGCAGAAGACCACGATCGACCTCGGCAACGCGATCGACCTCGGTGCGGTCCTTGCAGCGCCACCGTTCAGTCTGGCGCCGACCTTCCTGCCGCAGTCGGCGGACGGGACCGCACGCATACGCGGCGACAACTGGAGGTGGGGTTGGCAGATCGGCGCCGAGTGGAAGCCGACCTCGCAGGACACCCTCGCGTTGAGCTATCACGCCAAGATCAATCAGCATATCAACGGACAGGCATACTTCACGGTGCCCTCCAGCGTGCAATACGTCCTGTCGCAACCCGGGGTGCCGCCCCTGTTCCAGAACACCACCGGCAGCGGCCAGTTCGCCACGCCGGCCACCGCTTCGCTGAGTTACTGGCACAAGACGATGGGGCCGATTTCGTGGGGCGCGGAGCTGAGCTGGACCGGATGGAGTTCCTTCAGCAATCTCGCGATCGACTTCGCCAATCCGTACCAGCCGGACATCGATCAATACTACGGCTGGCGCAACACCTGGTTCGGCTCGGTGGGCTTGGACTACAAATTGAGCGACCAGTGGACGTTGCGCGGTGGTCTGGCCTACGACCAGACCCCCACCCAGGATTTCTCTCGTGATCCCCGCATTCCCGACGGCGGGCGCAAGTGGATCTCGCTCGGTGCCACCTATTCGCCGAGTCAGAACGTCGATTTGAATATCGGCTACACCCATCTGTTCGTCAACGACGGCAATATCAACGACATGAGCGCCACGGGCGATAACCTCGTCGGCACGTTCGACAACTCCGGCGACCTGTTCGGGATTTCGATGCAGTACAAGTTCTGATTGCTGCCGTATTTCCTGTCAACGCAAAACCCCGCCGATTGGCGGGGTTTTTGTTCGGGATGGGATTGGGCCGGTGCTCGATCAGAGTGTTCGCGGCGCGTCCGCACTGTGTCCGCGGACACGTCCATGATTCGCAGCGGTGACGCAACCGATTGATTCTCGCGGCCGGCCTCCGGATTTTCCGCGGGCACGGCGCATGCAACCGTACTCGTGGACAGCCCGGCGATTGCGCGCGGAAGCCAGCGGACGGCCTGCGCCGGGACAGCGCGGGGCGCAGGTAGCGGTGGCACGGGGATGGATGTTCCTTTACGGGAGGGCACGGATGTTCGGCTATTACCTCGATCTGGCCTTGCGCAGCCTGCGCCGCAGCCCGGGACTGACCGCGCTGATGGTGCTCAGCATCGGCGTCGGCGTCGCGCTGGCGATGACCACGTGGACACTGGTGCACACGATGTCGGGCGATCCGATTCCGCAGAAATCCGCGCAATTGTTCGTGCCGTCGATCGACATGTGGGGACCGGCGATCCACGCCAAGGCCACCAATGGCGACGAACCGCCGGTGCTCATGGATTACGGCACCGCCCAAGCCTTGTTGCGTGACCATCGCGCGAAATACCAATCCGCGAATTACTGGATCGATCCGATCGTGATCCCCACGCGGCTGGGCGGACACCCCTTCAACGCCTCGGGTTTCGCGGTAACGGGAGAATTTTTCCCGATGCTGGATGTGCCGTTCAAGTACGGAAACGGTTGGAGCGATGCCGACGATGCCGCGCGTGCACATGTCGCGGTCATCAGCGGAGAACTCAACGACAAGCTGTTCGGCGGTGGCGACAGTGTGGGCAAGACTTTTCGCGTCGGCAATCGCGAATACCGGGTGGTGGGTGTCTTGGGCAACTGGAACGCACAGTTCGCTTATTTCGACGTGCCTGCGTACGGCGGCTATATGATCAAGCCCATCGGCCTGTTCTTGCCCTTCACCGCTGCGGTCGCGGCGCAGATTTGGCCCAACGGCACCACCGATTGCTTCAAGCCGCCAGCGCAGTCCGGCTTCGCCGCCTACCTGCGTTCCAGTTGCGTGTGGATCAGCTACATGGCGGAACTGGATTCAGGCGCGGCAGTCGCGCGCTACAAGGCTTACCTTGAAGGCTTCGCCCGCCAGCATTTCAGTTGGCCGCCAAATGTGCGCCTGCGTGGCCTGATGGCGTGGCTGGATTACCTGCAGGTGCTTCCGCCCAGCTTGATGATCCTGCCGCTGGTCGGCATCGGCCTGTTGATCGTGTGCCTCGTAGACACGATCGGGCTGATGCTCGCCAAGTTCTTGCGCAAGTCCGGCGAGATCGGCGTGCGTCGTGCGCTGGGTGCGCCGCGCCGCGCGATCTACGCGCAGTTTCTCGCCGAGGCCGCGTTGATCGGGATGGCCGGTGGAGTCGTGGGCGTATTCCTGACCTGGCTCGGCATCCTGTGGTTGCGCATGAAAATGCCGGACAGCTGGACGGCGCTGATGCCGCGTATCGACCCGAGCCTGTTGCTGCTCACGATCACGATCGCGATCGTTGCGACCCTGATGGCCGCGCTGTATCCGGTGTGGCGCGCGGCACGCGTGCAGCCCGCGTGGCAGATCAAGACGAATTGAGAGGATGACGATGAACCGCCATCAAAAAACACATCGTCATTGCGGGCAGAACCCGACTGCGTTTGCAGGATTGCAAACGCGAACGACGAAGGCGGCCCGAAGGGCGAGCGCCATGGACGGCGCGAGTCAATCCAGCTCTCCATCGATGCCGGGAAAGCAGGATTCCGGATCGTCGCTGTGCGACGTCCGGAATGACGAAAGAGTGAGGATGCGTTCATGAATCTTCCCCCCATTCTCGCCGCACTGCGCAAGCACAAGGCCGGCGTGTTCCTGATTGGATTGCAAATCGCGCTGACCCTCGCGATCGTGTGCAACGTCATCGCCATCATCGGTCCGCTGGCCCAACGTATCCATCGCCCGAGCGGGCTCATCGAGAACAATCTTTTCCTGATCGTGCAAAGTTACGTGGGCGCACCCACGGGCAGCGATCCCGCTGCGCTCGACAAACTCGACGCGATGCAGCTCACGGATCTGGCCGCGTTGCGCGGCTTGCCAGACGTACAGGATGCAACGCCGGTCAACTCGCTGCCGTTGTTGCGTGACGTCGATACGCAAGGCATTTCGAACAAACCGGCGCAGCCGCATAGCATGACTTCTGCCACGATCTTCTTTGGCGACCAGCAGATGCTGCCGACGCTCGGCCTTCGCCTCGTCGCCGGACGCGATTTCAGCCGCACCGACGTGCGGCATATTGCTCAAGGCGTAAAGGTGGCGCCACCCCTCGTGATCGTGACCCGGGCATTGGCGGACAGGCTGTATCCACACGGTGATGCGGTTGGCAAGCCGATTTACTTCAACAGCGATTCGCAACCCAGCATCATCATCGGGGTTGTCGCGAGGGTGCTGTCCTCGAACCCCGACAATGCGTTGAGTATTGCGTGGAACTCGGTGTTGATACCCGCTCGTCTCGATGATGACGCGACGATGTACGCGGTGCGTGCCAAGCCCGGCCGGATGCAGGCTGCGATCCGTGAAGTACGCTTGGCCTTATTCAAGGTCGATCCGATGCGGATCATCGGGCCGGGCGGACGCTATGACATGCAAGGCATCCACACCTTCGCGCAGGTGCGTGCCTGGGGCTATGCAGGCGATCGTTTCATCGTCACGGTGATGACGGCCATCTGCGTGATCCTGCTGGCGGTCACCGGCATCGGCATGACCGGCCTCACCAGCTTCTGGGTCAACCAACGTCACAAGCAGATCGGCATCCGCCGCGCGCTGGGTGCGCGCAAGGTGGACATCCTGCGTTACTTCCAGATCGAGAACCTGCTGATCGCCGGTGGGGGTTGCGTCGTCGGTGTCGCGCTGGCGATCGGGATCAACCTTGCGTTGCTGCACGCGTTTGCGATGGACAGGATGCCGGTGTGGTACGTCGTCGTCGGTGTCATCGCCGTGCTGGTGCTCGGCCAACTCGCGGTGTTCGCGCCGGCGCGGCGCGCCTCCAACGTGCCGCCGGTGGTGGCGACGCGCTCGGTTTAGCGGGTTTGCCGCTGCCCGGTCCGTGTGCGTCGACGAGGAGTCGGCCCGGGCGGCCGTGCCTGACGCACGTTCGGCGTCGGCATGTCGTCCTGGGCCGGTACGCCGAACGGAGAGCCGGCGTCGCAGCGCGGATCGGGACTGGGCTGCCGTTGCGCGTTGGATCCACTACGAGCCCCAAGGCTGCAGCGGGCTTCCGAACGCTCCGGTGGCCCTGGTTGTCCTGGGGACAAGTCGCCACCCGGGCCGCATTGTCAGGCCTTTTTACAAACGGGGCATTGGGCCGCAAAGCCTGATGGAAGCTGGAACACAGCGTCTCGCAGGAGTCCGGTCGCGGCCAGAGGCAGTATCCGCTGTCGGCGCAGTTTACAGATCGGGGTTTTCGCCATAATTCAATAGAAAACATGGACTTGAATATGCGACGGCTGGATATGGCGGCGATCGTCGATGCCGGACCGTCGGCAGGCTTTACAATTTGCATTTTTATGAAAATAATTTTCCTTTCAAATCAATATCTTGTTAAATGGCACGGTAAATGCTTTGAAACGGTCGCGTTGGTTGGTGCGTGCCGGCCAACTTTGAGACATATCTGCCCTTTGGAGAGTCAGTCATGAAACTCACGAATCGCTTGCTTATCGGAGCCGCACTGGTCGCCCTTCCAGCTTTGGCTTTTGCGCTCCCAGTGTCGCTGACCGCCCCCGACGCCACATTTACGGCCATCAGTGGCGGGACGCACCATAATGGCATCGGCACAGACCAAATCGGCTGGGGTGTGCCGGTGAAAGGCGATACGCAAAGCGGGCTTGCGTTCGCTGTATTCAGCTCGCCGCTCAACACCGAGACAGGCGACACGTTCGAACTGGGCACGCTGACGCATTTCAACGTTGCGACCCAAGACGGTACCGCCGCAAACGGTGCCACGCTTGAGTTCAGCTTCGACATCAATGGCGTTGACGTGCCGGCGCTTGATTTCATGCTGGGGATCGATGAGACACCGAATAAGCCGCCCTGTCAGTACACGCCCGTTCCGGCGGACAACTACTGCCCGGATGTCATCTCGTTCCTGAACACGATCCCTTCGCAGACGTTCTCCATCGGCGGAGTTGAGTACACGCTGAAAATCTTGGGCTTCGGGAATTCCGCAACCGACATCTTGCCCAACTTCATCAGCCAGGAAGGTGGAAACAACACCATCGGACTTTACGCGGAGATCACCGCCGCGACACCGGTAACTGTTCCCGAACCCAACGCGCTCATTCTCATGTTGCTTGGCCTGCTCGCATTGGGTGGTGCGCTGCAACTGCGCAGGAAGCAGAACGAGGCGTGATGGCGCAACGCAATACTTGGGTATCGCGGGAAGGCTCGTCGCTTTCCGACACTACTTGAACGAATTGCGTAGTCCGTGAGGTTGATTGTGAGTCCGGCTTTCACTTGGTGAAAGCCGGATTTTTTTTGCCCTGCCAAAGACCGTCGACTGGCGCCGGTGCCGAGCCGGTCGCGCTACGCGATCAACCGCCAGCGGCGCGGCTTGGGGCCTCCCGCACGATGAGGTTGTGGCTAACGGATCCACTGGCGGCGTTTTTTTGTCCCGCGCCATGCGCGCGTCCCTCGTGCCGCCGGGGATGGCGACGCGAAGCGTGTGGGGAGTGGCGTGGACGGAAGCCGCCCACCAACAACGTCATCATTCCGGGGCCGGTTCGAAGAACCGGAACCCGGAATCGAGAGACTTTGTGGCAGTGTGCCGGAAGACGCCGGTTTACTCACGCCATCCATGGCGTTCGCACGCTGGGCCTTCGGCGTTCGTGTTCGCGACTCCCTGATCAAGTCCGGGGCGGGTTCTGCAAACGCAGTCCGGATCGCGGCTTCGCCGCGTCCGCAATGACGAATTGAATGGGTATTATACCGCGATGCGGCGAATCAATCGCCCTGCAACGTCAGCAGGCTGGCATTGCCGCCCGCGGCGGTGGTGTTGATCGTCATGGTGCGCTCGACCGCGAAACGCAGCAGATAGTGCGGGCCGCCGGCCTTGGGGCCGGTGCCCGACAGGTTTTCGCCGCCGAACGGCTGCACGCCGACCACGGCGCCGATCTGGTTGCGGTTGACGTAGGTGTTGCCGACCCGCGCGCGTTCGCGGATGTATTCGACGGTGTCGTCGATGCGGCTGTGGATGCCAAGGGTCAGCCCGTAGCCGGTGGCGTTGATCGCGTCGATCACCTTGTCGAGTTCGCTGGCCTTCCAACGGACCACGTGCAGCGCCGGGCCGAACACCTCGTGGGTGAGCAGTTTGATCGACGGGATCTCATAGGCGCGTGGCGCGAAGAAGGTGCCATGTTCGGCACCCTCCGGAAGCTTGGCCATGTTGATCAGCTTCGCTTCGCCGCGCATGCGTTCGGCGTGTTCCTCCAGTACCGCGCACGATGGCACGTCGATCACGGGGCCGACGTCGGTGGACAGCAGCGCTGGATCGCCGACCTTCAGTTCGTCCATCGCGCCCTTCAGCATCGTGATCACCTTGTCGGCGATGTCTTCCTGCACGAACAGCACGCGCGCGGCCGAGCAGCGCTGGCCCGCGGAATCGAACGCCGAGGTCATCACGTCCTTGACCAGTTGTTCCGGCAGCGCCGAAGAATCGGCGATCAGCGCGTTCTGGCCGCCGGTCTCGGCGATCAGCGCGGCGATCGGAGCGTCGCGCGCGGCCAGCGTGCGGTTGATCGTCCAGGCGGTTTCGGTGGAACCGGTAAAGCACACGCCGGTGATCTCGGGCCGCGTCAGCAGGGTCTTGCCGATGACCGAGCCCTTGCACGGCACGAATTGCAGCACCTTTTCGGGCACGCCGGCCTGGTGGAGCAGTTTCACCGCTGCGTGACCGATCAGTGTGGTCTGATCCGCGGGTTTGGCGATCACGCTGTTGCCCGCGGCGAGCCCGGCCGCGACCTGACCCGTAAAAATCGCCAGCGGAAAGTTCCATGGGCTGATGCATACGAACACCCCGCGGCCGCGCAGAAAAAGCTGATTGCTCTCTCCGGTCGGACCGGGCAGGTCTTGCGGGCTGCCGAACAGCTTGCGCGCCATCGCCGCGTAGTAGCGGCACATGTCGACGGCCTCGCGCACTTCCGAAATCGCGGCCGGGATGGTTTTGCCGGCCTCGCGCACGCACAGCGCAATCAGTTCGGCGCGATTCTGCTCGAGCAGGTCCGCGGCGCGTTCGAGGATGGTGGCGCGCTGCTCGGCGGGTGTTTCGTCCCACGCCGGCTGCGCGGCGACCGCATTGTCGAGCGCGTGCAGGATGGCCGCCGCATCTGCGTTGCCCGACTGGCCGACCACCACCCGGCGGTCGGCCGGGTTGGTGACGTCACGCGGTGCCTCGCCCGATTGCGCGCCGGGAATCAGGGGTGCCGCGCGCCACGGCCCGTGCGTCCGGTTGACCGCCTCGGCGAGGGCTCTCAGTTCGTTGTCGCTGGCAAGGTTCACGCCCATGGAGTTTTTCCGAAGTTCTCCGTAAAGATCGACTGGCAGGGGAATGCGCGGATGCGGTTTGGATTCGAAGCCACGCACGACTTCGCAAGGATCGCCGACCAGCTTCTCCATCGGCAGGAACTCGTCCACCACGTGGTTGATGAAGCTGGTATTGGCGCCGTTTTCAAGCAGCCGGCGCACCAGATAGGGAAGCAGATCCTTGTGGCTTCCAACTGGTGCGTACACGCGGCAGGGAACATCCAGATTGTCCTTGCCGATGGCCTCGGCGTACAACTCGGCGCCCATGCCGTGCAGGCGTTGGTACTCGAACGGGCGTCCGTGCGCCATGTGGTGGATGGCGGCGATGGTGTGCGCGTTGTGGGTGGCGAATTGCGGGTAGATCAGTTCGGCGCCGGCATCCAGCATGCGGCGTGCGCAGGCCAGATAGGACACGTCGGTGTTGGGCTTGCGCGTGTACACGGGATAGCCGGCGAGCCCCTGTTCCTGCGCCAGCTTGATCTCGGCGTCCCAATAAGCGCCCTTGACCAGACGCACGCACCAGCGGCGTTTCGCCGCGCTCGCAGTCTCGGCCAGCCAGTCGATGACGAACGGCGCACGCTTCTGATAGGCCTGCACGGCCAACCCGAAGCCGTTCCAGCCCGCAAGCGACGGATTGGTGAACACCGCGTGGATCACGTCCAGCGACAGTTCAAGGCGCGCCGCTTCCTCGGCATCGATGGTGAGGGCGATGCCGCGTGCCATCGCCAGTTGCGCCAGTTCCAGCACGCGTGGGGTCAGCTCCGCGTGCACGCGCGCACGTTTGGCGACTTCGTAGCGCGGGTGCAATGCCGACAGTTTCACCGAGATCGACGGCGCCTCCAGCACGTCGCCGGCCTTGGGGTGTTTGCCAAGCGCCTCGATGGCATTGCGATAGGCCTGCATGTAGCGCTCGGCATCGGGCGCGGTCAAGGCCGCCTCGCCCAGCATGTCGAACGAATAGCGGTAGGCGGCATTGCCGCCGTGGGTGGTGCGCTGCAGGGCCGCGCCGATGCTGCGGCCCATGATGAATTGCTGGCCCATGATCCGCATGGCTTGGCGCACCGCCAGACGGATCACCGGTTCGCCGGCGCGATTGACCAGACGGCGCAAGGCAGCCTGGTAGTCGCGGCGCGTGGCGTCGGGCAACGTGATCAGGTGCCCGGTCAGCATCAACCCCCAGGTCGATGCATTGACCAACACTGACTTGCTGGTGCCGAGGTGTTTTTTCCAGTCGGCTTCACTGAGCTTGTCGCGGATCAGCCTGTCGGCGGTGTCGCTGTCGGGGATGCGCAACAGCGCCTCGGCAATGCACATCAGCAACATGCCTTCTGTGCTGGACAGATCGTATTGCTGCATGAAGGCGGCGACGGCGCTGCGCTCGTCCTGTTTGGCGCGCACGCGCGTGACCATGTCGGCGGCATGGGCGTAGATCTGCGCGCGTTCCGCAGCAGGCAGTTCGGCCAGCGTCAGCAATTCGTTGATCGCGGCGGTCTCGTCGCGCAACCACGCGTCGGTGATGCGCGCACGCGCGGCCCCGGGCGGCGCCGGCAGTTCGGGCGTAAGAATTTCTGCCATCAGGGAAGACTTGCAACGCGACCGCACATTGTACGTCTGTCGTGCTGTGTGTCCAATGACGGGCGTCAAAACCGCGCCACGACACGATTTTCTTGCCGCGCTGGCCCGGTGGCTTTATGATCGTCGCTATTGCAGTACCGCAAACACTCATGATTACACGCTTACCGGTCGCTGCCGATACAGGGCAGGTAACGTTGCTGCTGGCACCGAACAGGGCGCTCACTCGCAGCCAGGTTCGACGGTTGGTGTGGGAGGTGTGCGTTGCGGCGTTGCTTGTTGCGGCACTGGCTGCGTGGGGTGGCGATGTATTCGCACCGATGTTCACGCTGATCGAGATCCCCGTGGTGGCGATCGCGTTCTGGCTGGTGTGGCGCAGCGGGGAGCGTCGGGAACGCATTACGCTCGACACGGATCAGCTCCGGATCGAGCAGTTCCCGCCTAAGGGTCGTGCCGCAAGCACGTTCCCCGCGGCGTGGGTCAGGGTGAGTGTGTTGGAGCGCAGCGACGGGCACCAGCATGTGATGCTGACCGCGCACGGTCGTGCACAGGAAGTGGGGCGGTGCCTCGGTGACGACGAACGGATGCAATTGTCGCGATGGTTGAGAACCTTGCTGTCCGGCCGCAGTGGCTGGCGTGAAAACTAGATAGAGACACACGGGGTGCGATGACGATGAGTTCCAGCAATTGCAAGCGGCGGAGCGTGGGGGCGGTTGCCGCTCTAGGGGGCCTGCTGGTATCGATGGCCGCCGCCGCCAATCCGCACCCGTGGCAGATGAACCTGACCAAGGGCGTGACGCCGATCTCGCATCAGATATGGGATCTGCACATGGCCGCGTTGTGGGTGTGCGTGGTGATCGGCATCGTCGTGTTCGGGGCGATGTTCATCGCGATGTTCCGCTTCCGGAAATCCAGGGGCGCCGTCTCGGAGACATGGACGCATAACGCCAAGCTGGAGTTTGCGTGGACCTTGTTGCCGGTGCTGATCCTCGCGGGTCTCGCCACCCCCGCGACCATCCTCACCCGCGAAATGTACAACGCCACCGATTCACAGATGACCGTCAAGGTCACCGGTTACCAGTGGCTCTGGCGCTACGACTACATCAGCTACGACGGCAAGCCGATCACCAAGGTGCCGACGATCTGGTCGCGGCTCGCCTGGGACAGCAATGCGGCGCGCCAGCTCGATTCTGGGATCAGTCCGTACAGCGTGGTGGACAAGCAGACCGGCTATCACGATTACCTGCTCAACGTGACCCATCCGCTGGTGATTCCGGCTGGCGTCAAGGTGCGCTTCCTGATTACCGGTGGCGATGTGATCCACGGTTTCGGAGTGCCAGACTTCGGCATCAAGAAGGACGCAATCCCCGGCATCATGAATGACGCCTGGGCCAAGGTCGACAAGCCCGGCATTTACCGCGGCCAGTGCTACGTGCTGTGTGGGCAGGACCACAGCGCGATGCCGATCGTGATCAAGGTATTGCCGCAGGCCCAGTTCAACGCATGGGTGGCCGAACAGGAGAATGCCGCGACCCTCGACAAGGCCGCGCGTACTGCCCAGGTGGCACCGCCGAAACCGGCACCGCCCAAGGGTTGATGCAGCATCGAATATCAGTCTAGCAGCAAGCAATTGCAGAGGATTCGCACCATGTCCACCACCGCGCAGGCCGTCCATTACGGAGAACATCACCAGAGCTTCTTCGAGCGCTGGTTCATGTCCACCAACCACAAGGACATCGGAACGCTGTACCTGTCGTTCTCGTTCCTGATGCTGTTCGTGGGCGGCGGCTTCGCGATGCTGATCCGCGCCGAGTTGTTCGAACCGGGCATGCAGTTGATGCAGCCCTACTTCTTCAACGAACTGACCTCGATGCACGGGCTGGTGATGATCTTCGGCGTGATCATGCCCTCGTTCGTGGGTCTCGCGAACTGGATGATCCCGATGCAGATCGGTGCGCCGGACATGGCGCTGCCGCGGCTCAACAACCTGTCGTTCTGGATCTTGCCGTTCGCGTTCATCCTGCTGCTATCGACCTTCTTCATGCCGGGCGGCGCGCCGGCCGCGGGCTGGACGATGTATCCGCCGCTGGTGTTGCAGGGCGGCGATGCGGTCGCATTCATGATCTTCGCGATCCACCTGATGGGCATCAGCTCGATCCTGGGCTCGATCAACATCATCGCGACCATCCTCAACCTGCGCGCGCCGGGCCTCGACCTGCTGAAGATGCCGCTGTTCTGCTGGTCGTGGCTGATCACTTCGTTCCTCGTGATCGCGGTGATGCCGGTACTGGCTGGCGCGGTCACGATGATGCTGTTCGACCGTTACTTCGGCACCAATTTCTTCAACGCCGCGGGCGGTGGGGATCCGGTGATGTACCAGCACGTGTTCTGGTTCTTTGGTCACCCCGAGGTTTACATCATGATCCTGCCCGCATTCGGGATCATTTCGGAGATCGTGCCGACTTTCTCGCGCAAGCCGCTGTTCGGCTACAAGGCGATGGTGTATGCGATCGCCAGCATCGCGTTCCTTTCGTTCATCGTGTGGTCGCACCACATGTTCACGGTCGGCCTGCCGCTCGGTGCCGAAGTGTTCTTCATGTATTCGACCATGCTGATTGCGGTGCCGACCGGCGTGAAGATCTTCAATTGGGTGACCACGATGTGGAAGGGTTCGCTCAGCTTCGAGGAACCGATGCTGTGGGCAATCGCCTTTATCGTGCAGTTTTCGATCGGTGGTTTTTCGGGCGTGATGATGGCGCTGGTGCCAGCCGATTTCCAGTACAACCAGACCTACTTCATCGTTGCGCACTTCCATTATGTGCTGGCCGCCGGCGCCCTGTTCGCGATAATCGGGGCGGTCTACTATTGGTTGCCGAAGTGGTCCGGCCATATGTACAACCACTTCTGGGCGAAGACGCATTTCTGGCTCAGCGTGATTGGCATAAACGTGCTGTTCTTCCCGCAGCACTTCCTCGGCCTTGCCGGCATGCCGCGCCGCATCCCCGACTACAACGTCGCGTTCGCCGACTGGAACATGGTGTCCTCGATCGGCGGCTTTCTGTTTGGCGCGACGCAGTTGATCTTCGTGGGCATCGTGATCCACACCGTGTTCTTCTCCAAGGCCAAAGCCGCGTCGCGGGTGTGGGAACACGCCTACGGGCTTGAGTGGACCCTCCCGTCGCCGGCGCCGCACCACAGCTTCACGGTGCCGCCGGTGGTCGACGACAGTCAGCTTGCGCACGGCGACGTGACGCACTGATGGCGATGTCGACGGGCATGGCGGATCAGGGCGGCCAACCGAAGTCGCAGTCGGATGAGGCGATCGAGGCGCTGGAGCGTCGCAAGGCCAAGGCACGCCGTACGGCGTGGATCATCGCCGCGATCGCGATAGCGTTTTTCATCTCAAGCCTGCTGCAGGGACATCTCGCGCATATCCCGCGCTGAGATGAATCGTTATTGGACAAATTGTCCGTAGCCGAGCACGACAATCGTCACGCCAGTCACCGACCGGAACTTTCCCATGAGCCAACCCCAAGCCAACGTCTATTACGTCCCGCACAACAGCCGCTGGCCGATCGTCGCGACACTCGGCATGTTCATGTTCATGGTCGGTGCGGCGACCTGGCTGAACGGCTACGACGCCCCCGGCAAGATCGTCCTGACGATCGGCGCGTTGACCATCATCGGCATGATGTTCGGCTGGTTCGGCAACGTGATCCGCGAATCGTTGAAGGGCACCTTCAACACGCAGGTCGACACATCATTCCGGATGGGGATGATGTGGTTCATCTTCTCCGAAGTGTTTTTCTTCGCGGCGTTCTTCGGTGGCCTTTTCTACATCCGCACCTTCGTGGTGCCGTGGCTCGGCGGCGCTGGCGACAAGGGCGTCCTGACCAATTCCTACATCTGGCAGGGGTTCTCGGCGGCATGGCCCACCAACGGTCCCGAAGCGCTTGGCGGCTCCTTCGTCGCCACCGGGCCGTGGGGCATCCCGCTCGTCAACACCCTGCTGCTGCTTTCCTCGAGCATCACGGTGACGATCGCACACCACGCGCTTCGCGGCGGCCATCGCAAGCGCCTGATCGGCTTCCTCGGCCTCACGATCCTGCTGGGCGCGAGCTTCCTTGGGTTGCAGGCCCATGAGTACTGGGAGTCCTACGTCCACTTCAACATGACGTTGCACAGCGGCATCTACGGCGCGACGTTCTATATCCTCACCGGCTTCCACGGCCTGCACGTCACCCTCGGTACCATCATGCTGTGTGTGATGTGGCTCCGTTGCGTGCGCGGTCACTTCGATCGCGAGCATCATTTCGCGTTCGAGGCGGTGTCGTGGTACTGGCACTTCGTGGACGTGATCTGGCTTTGCCTGTTCCTCTTCGTTTATATCCTGTAAGGGTTTCGGGCAAGTTGCAGGGTGCCGCCTTCGGCCAACCAGAGCCATTTCCCCACAACCGCCACCGAATCGTTGCCGGGCTGCGGTTCGGTCGCCCATTGGCTCGAGGGACAAGCAAAATTTGGCTGACGCATGATTTCGTCCGCGCGTGGCGGTTTGCCGGTGGATGCACGAGAGCGTCCGTGGAATTCCGCTGCTTCAGCGCACGTAGATGCCATGCGGGTGCAGGATGCCGGTGGCGATGCCGACGATGATCAGGACGATCAGCAATACCGAGAATATGACGCGTCGCGTCAACGCCCACACCGTGCGGCCGCTTCCGGTGCGGTCGGTCATCATGAAATACAGCGCCTGCCCCAGTTCGAAAAGCACCACCAAAAACACGATGACCAGGACGACCTTGTACAGGGTGGTGAAAGACATGCGAACGGTGTCCGGCGAAAGCGCGAGTATAACCATGTGCGTCGTGGCGCCACGGGTGGCCGAGGGATGATGCGGATTCGCCGTCCGAGCTTTTTCGCGGTGTTGCTCACGATCTTCGGGATCGCGGTTTTTTGCGTGCTGGGTGTCTGGCAACTCGATCGCGCGGCCTACAAGGAAACCGTGCTGGCGCGGTTCCATCATGCGGCGGCGGCGCCGTTCGTATCGCTGGCGCAGGCGGTTTCCGACACCCGTTCAGGCGATTATCCGCACGTGAAAGTCACCGGTCGGTTCGACGGCAAACGGGCGTATTTCCTGGACGATCAGATGCGCGCCGGGCGGCTCGGCGTGATGGTGTTCGTGCCGTTTTTGCCGGAAGGCTCGATGCACGCGCTGCTGGTGAATCTCGGGTTCCTGCAGAAGATGGGTGCCGATTCGACTTCACTGCCGGACCTGCCCCCGATCCCCGACCACGATATAACCCTGGCCGGCATCTACGCACCGCCGCCACTGCCCGGCCTGAAGCTGGGCGGCAATCCCTTGATCCGCCAAAAAACCTGGCCCAAGCTGGTGACCTGGATCGACCCTCGCGAAATCGCAGCCGACCTGCATCGCACGGTCTATCCGCATGTATTGTTGCTGGATCCCGATCCGCACAGTGCCTACCTGCGCATCTGGACAGCCAACGTGATGTTGCCCGCGCGGCACCGCGCGTATGCGCTGCAATGGTTCAGTTTCGCGATAGCCGCGATCGTGATGTTTTTCGTGCTGCATCGCGTCAAGCGCGATGACACCTCTACTGACGACGAGGAATAGAGCCTGATGGATTTGCGCGACCGACGACGCGTGCAGGCGGGACTGATTGCGGCGATCTTCGTGGTGCCCGTGATCGTGGCGCTGGTGTTGACGATGGGAGGCTGGGTTCCGAACGGCCGCAGCTACGGCCAACCCATCCGGCCCGAGCGCGATCTCACGACGATGCCGGTGCATCTCGCCGACCATCGGCCATTCGCGTTCGGCAACCACGATGCGGTATGGACGCTGGTTGCATTGCCGGGCCCGGATTGCGCCGAGCGCTGCCTGCGCCAACTCGACCTGGTGCATCGTGCGCAGATCACCTTGGGCCGGCACGCAGGCAAGCTGCGCCTCGTGTACCTCGGCACGCCGCCGGGCGGCGCGGCGGCTCAGGGGTTTGCCGAGGTGTGGATGCTGGCCAGCACGTCCTCGCATATCCTGGACGACCTGCGCGCCACGGCGCGCGATTCGGTCAGCGCGGTGCTGGTGACGCCCGATGGCGAAGCGCTGACGCGCTACGCGGCCAACTTCGATGCCGAAGGCCTGCGCAAGGATCTCGAGAAGGTCGTGCACTGATGCGTTCAGTTCCCCTGCCGCTGCGTACGCTGGCGTGGATCGCATGCGCGTTTGCGTTCTGCGTGATCGTCTTCGGCTCGTTCGTGCGCCTGTCGAATGCCGGCCTGTCGTGTCCCGACTGGCCGACTTGCTACGGGCGCATCACCTGGCCGGTCAAACCGGCTGCGGTGGCGAAGGCCGACCAGGCGTTCCCGAACCGTCCCGTCGAAACCCACAAGGCGTGGCGCGAGCAGAGTCATCGCTATCTGGCCGGTACGCTGGGCCTACTGGTACTGGCCGAGGCATTGGCCGCGACGTTTCGCAGCAGGCGCCGGCTCGGACTCGTGATCGCGGCGGTGATCCTGATCGGCATCGGCATACCGCTTTACATGGCGAAGGGCTACGTGACTTCGAGCGTGGTGGCGGCGATCGGCGAGGCGCTGCTGCTCGGTGTCACGATCTTCTGGCGCGGCGGCGGCTGGCGGCGGATCGCGGTGCTGGCGCTGGCGGTAGTGTGCTTCCAGGCGTTGCTGGGGATGTGGACGGTGACCTGGTTGCTCAAACCCATCGTGGTGTCGGGGCATCTTCTGGGGGGCATGGCGACGTTCGCGCTGCTGGCGTGGATCGCATGGCGGATCTCGATACGCGACGATCGCAACGCGCGTGGCGCGCAGCTTTTCGCCGCGGCGGTCGTTGGCCTCATTCTGTTGGCGTGCCAGCTTTTCCTGGGGGGCTGGACCTCATCCAACTACGCGGCGCTGGCCTGCGGCATCGGTGGCTCGGCGTTTCCGACCTGCCTCGGCCAGTGGTGGCCGGCCATGGATTTCCACCAGGCGTTCGTCCTGTGGCGGGGGATCGGCGTGGATTTCCAGGGCGGCATCCTCGATGCCGCCGCGCGCACCGCGATCCAGATGGTGCACCGTATCGGCGCGCTGGTGGTGTTCGTATACGTGCTATGGCTGGCGCACAAGACCGGACGTGCCGGCATGCGCAAGCATGCAATCGCGCTGGCGGTGCTGTTGGTCGCGCAGGTCGCGCTCGGGATCGCCAACGTGACGCTCGGCTTGCCGCTGTCGGTTGCGGTCGCGCACACGGGCGGCGCCGCGTTATTGATGGTCGCGCTGGTCGCGCTGTTGGCCCGCACCCAGGCCATGAACGCATACGAGGCGTAAGCTAACGAGATGCTCTCACTGGCCCACGAGTATTACGAAGCCACCAAGCCGCGCATCGTGGCGCTGCTGGTGTTCACCGCAGTGATCGGGATGTTTCTCGCCGCGCCCGGCATTCCGCCATGGCGGGCGCTGGTCTTCGGCACCCTCGGCATCTGGATGGCGTCGTCGTCGGCCGCCGCGCTGAACCAGTTGATCGACCAGCGTATCGACCGCGTGATGGCGCGCACCGCGCACCGCCCACTGGTGACCGGCACCCTCACCACGCGCCAGGTACTCGGCTTTGCGCTGTGTCTTGGCGTGGCATCGATGCTGGTCCTTGCGCTGCTGGTCAACTGGCTGACCGCCCTGCTGACCTTCATCGGCCTGATCGGCTATGCGGTGATCTACACCGCGTTCCTGAAGCGCGCCACCCCGCAGAACATCGTGATCGGCGGCCTCGCCGGCGCGATCCCTCCGCTGCTCGGCTGGGCCGCGGTGACCGGCATGCAGGCGCCGACCGACTGGGCCTACGGGCTGCTGCTGGTGCTGATCGTGTTCGCGTGGACGCCGCCGCATTTCTGGTCGCTGGCGATCTTCCGTCGCGAGGACTATCGGCGCGCCTGTATCCCAATGCTGCCGGTGGTGTACGGAGTCGAGTACACCCGCTGGCATGTTCTGCTCTACACGATCCTGCTGGTGCTGGTGAGCCTGCTGCCGTACCTGACCGGCATGAGCGGCATGCTTTATCTGGGCGGTGCGGCGGTGCTCGACATCGCCTATCTGTATTACGCGATCCGCCTGATGCGCCCGCCCGACGAACGATTCGCAATGAGCGCTTTTGGCTATTCCATCATCTACCTGATCGCCTTGTTCGCGTTCCTGCTGGCCGACCACTGGCTGACCGCGCCGGTGGTGCTTGTCGGTGGCTACGTCCTGCAACGGATCGGATAAGCTGGGCAACGGTACGCGACGGGATTGGTTGATACAAGACGGCTTAGGCCGGTATTCCAAGGAGGCAGTGGCAGCGCGTGGATCGGGTCCTGCTCGTCGTCGCGATAGTCGCAGCACTGACCAGCATAACGTTGGCGGCGTGGGCGCTGCGCAAGCAGAAGCGCGTCATGCGCGAACTGCAGGTCAGCCGCGAGCGGTACATGCTTGTGGCCGAGGGTGCCAATGACGGTATCTGGGACTTCGATCTCGCCAGCGGCCATATCTTTTTCTCGCCGCGGGTCCGACAGATGCTGGGCTATGACGAGACCGAGCTGTCCGGGCCGGAGGACATCAAGCGCATCGTGCTGCCGGAAGATTTCGAGTCGGCGCATAGTGCGTTGTACGGTCACATGGATGCCCGTCAAACCGGCGAATTGCGCCGGGTTATGCGTATGCGCACGCGCGATGGCCGGGTGCTGACCATCCTGGCCCGCAGCGTCACGCAGTATGGCGCGGACGGCACTCCGATACGGGTCGCAGGGTCGTACACGGACATCACCGAGCAGCTCAGCAACGAGCGCCAGCTCCAGCTCGCAGCCAGCGTATTCGAATCCGGCAGCGACAGCATCGTGATCAGTGATGCGCACGAGCGCATCGTGTCGGTCAACAACGCCTTTCTTGCCATGAGCGGATACGCCCGCGATGAACTGGTCGGACGGTTCCTGCGCGACGTGCAGGCCCCGACCGAAGCGACGGCCGGGATGGAAGCGGCGCTCCGGGATTCGGGCGCATGGACCGGCGCACTGGTATGGCGGCGGCATAATGGCGAAGGTAAAACGCTAGACAGCTCGGTCGTGGCGGTCCGTGACGCCGCTGGCGAGGTCACCTTCCGGGTGTATGTGTGCATCGATACCGCCGAACTCCGCTACGCGCAGGCACGCATTCGCCATCTCGCCTATTTCGACGTGTTGACAGGCTTGCCGAACCGCACCCATTTGCGGGGCCAGTTCGAGCAGGCGCTGGCCGCGGCGCGTTATTCGGGACAGTCGCTGGCAGTGGTGTTCTTCGACCTCGACAACTTCAAGGAAATCAACGATACCGCCGGACACAGCGTGGGCGACGACGTAATCTGTGCGGTCGCCCAACGTCTGGGCGAGAACTTGCGCGAGGAGGACATCCTGTGTCGTTTTGGTGGCGACGAGTTCCTGCTGCTGCTCCCGAACACCGACGCCGGGACCGCCGAGGCCGTGGCCGGACGCCTGATGGACGACATTTGTACACCGGTCGAAGTCGAGGGCCGCGTACTGGACATCGCGGCCAGCGCCGGGTTCAGCATGTTTCCCGACGATGCGCTGGACGCCGAAAACCTTGTGCGCGAAGCCGACACCGCGCTGTTCCGGGCCAAGGAGGAAGGTGGCAACAACGTGCAACGTTTCCAGGCGTGGATGGGCGAGGCGGTGAGCTGGCGTCACGACATGCTGGCTGCGTTGCGGGTGGCGATCGTTCGCTCCCAGTTCATGTTGTGCTACCAGCCCATCGTCGATGTGCGCAGTCACCGCATCGCCGGTGTTGAAGCGCTGCTCTACTGGAACCGGCCCGGCATGGGGGTGGTGGGCCCGGCGTCCTTCATTGGACTCGCCGAGGAATCGCGCCTGATAGAACCGATGGGCGCGTGGGTGGTCAACGAGGCCTGCCGTCAGGTGGCGGCGTGGAAGCGGGCCGGTCTGCCTGATTTTTACGTAGCGATCAACGTATCGGGCATGCAGTTGCGTGAGGCCGGCAAGTTCCAGCAACACCTCGCCACTGCCATGCGCACCCACGGCGTCGGCAACGACGATTTGTTGCTTGAGATCACCGAGCGCCACCTCGTGCAGGACGTGAAAGGCGGCATGCCGGTGCTGGAGAGCCTCATTGCCAGCGGCATCCGCGTTTCGGTCGATGATTTCGGCACTGGTTACTCCAACCTCGAAACGCTCAAGAACCTCACGGTCAGCCAGATCAAGATCGATCGCACCTTCGTCCGCAACCTGGTCACCGAAGTCGGCGACCGTGCGATTGTGAAGTCGATCATCGCGCTCGGCCGTAGCCTCGGCCTGCAGGTCGTGGCCGAAGGCGTGGAAACCACCGAACAGCAGAAGATGCTGCAAGGGTTCGGCTGCGACCTGTTGCAGGGTTACTTGTACGCGCGCCCGCTGTCTACCGAGGAAGTGCCGCCGTTTTTCGATGCGTTGACGGGGGGCGAAGCCAGCGCACAGGCTGGCGGCTGAGGCCGGGTTGTGGTGAGATGGTCTGCTGCCGCGTCGAAGTTTCAGGCGGTGAAGTCTCGCGTTCGTCAGGTGATGTGTTGAATCTAGTGATGGACTTTCTGCGTTGGTGGATCCCTTGGGAGCCATCGGTCACGGTGGTGATCTGCTTTGCGGTCGCGGTATGGCTGTATTGGCGCGGGGCGCGGCGCTCGCCGATGACTGCACCTTGGCCGCGCCAGTTGTTGTTCTGGGTCGGCATGCTGGTGCTCTATGTTGGCTTGCATACCCGGCTGGATTTCTATGCCGAGCACGAGTTCTTCATCCACCGCATCCAGCACCTCGGCTTGCATCACCTCGGACCGTTCCTGATCGTTCTCGCTTACCCGGGCGTCACCATGCGGCGTGGCTTGCCGGTGCGTTGGCGCACCCGCTGGTTGCGGCCGGCGCTGGCATGGGCACCGATCCGCTGGTCTCTGAATGTATTACTGCATCCGTTCGTCGCCGCGTTGATCTTCGTCGGATTGATCTATCTTTGGTTATGGCCGGCCGTACATTTCAGCGCGATGCTGGATTGGCGCCTGTACCACCTCATGAACTTCAGCATGGCTGCCGACGGCCTGTTGTTCTGGTGGCTGATCATGGATCATCGCCCGCGCCCGCCGGCACGGCTGTCGCCGGGCACGCGTGTGTTCGTGGCGTTGGCGGTGATGCTGCCGCAGATCCTGCTGGGTGCGTTCATCAGCATGACCACGACGGACCTGTACCCGATCTACGACCTGTGCGGACGCGCGTTCGGGGGCATCTCGCCGATCATGGACCAGCATCTGGGCGGCCTGATCATCTGGATACCGAGTTCGATGATGAGCGTGCTGGCCGCACTGATCGCATTCGGCTACTGGATTCGGCTGGACGCCAAGGGCCGGCTGCCGCGCAATCGACGTCAGCGCGAATTGATGCGCGCGCACGGAATCGCTGCCATGAAGGCTCAGTCCGCTGGGCCAGAAGCGTTCGCTGGCCGCACAGGAAAATCGACCTGAAGCGTCGCACCGCCGGCGAAATGCAATGTGACCTTCACCGTGTCGCCGGGTTTGATCGGGTGTGCGGGTTTCATCAACATCAGGTGATAGCCACCCGGTGCCAGCGCTGCCGTGCCGTGCGCCGGTATGTCCATGCCAGCCGCGGCGGTCATCCTATCCACGCCACCCACTTCCTGGGAACGATGCAGCATCACCTTGGTGTAGTCGGAGCTGCTGGCGCCGGTCAGGCGCGCAAGCGCGCTCCCGTCATTGGCGATCACCACGTAGGCCGCGGCCGGAAGATTGGCAGGCAGCCAGCGAATCCAGGGATGTTCGGCGTGTAGCGTGGAAGGGGCCGGTGCCGCCGCGGCCGCACACGCGACCATTGCCAGCAATGCCACGCAGAAAAACAGGTGTCGTTTCATCCGTTCTGTTCCAGCAATATTCTCAGATCGTGCACGACCTGCGACTGCGGATCGCCGTTGGAAGCAATCAGACGGGCATGGCCCTCGCGATCGAAGATGTATATGCCGGCGCTGTGGTTGACCAGGTAGTCGCCCGATTCCCCCGGTTTTACAGGCTGGTAATAAGCGCGGTAGCGCTTGGCCAGCGCGGCGATCCGGCCCTGGCTGCCGGTCAGCCCGACGATGCGTGGATCGAACGCGGTGACGTACTGGTGCAGAACCGCAGGGGTGTCGCGCGCGGGATCGACCGTCACGAACAGGATGCGTACACCGTCGGCCAGCTTGCCGAGTTTCTGCATGTCGGTGTGCAGGTGCACCAGCGTCAGCGGGCACACGTCGGGGCAGTGGGTGTAGCCGAAATACAGCATCACGATCTTGCCGTGGTAATCGGCGGCGTCTACCGGCTTGCCGAGATCGTTGGTCAGGCTGAACTTGAGGTCGGGCAGATGGCCATGCACGTCGCTGAGTTGCCAATGCGGCTGCGATTGCTGGCAGGCGGCGATGAAGATGAGCGCACAGGCCAGAAAGGCGAAGCGCAGCAGATGACGAGAGAAAGACATGATCCGATCGATGCAATGACAAACCGCAATGGTACCGCCGATACGAAACGCTCGACGTGAAAGCAGTGTGAACTTTCGTGCGCAGCGGTTCAATCAGGGACAGCTTGAGGATTTGCAAACCGGCCTGATGACAAATCGGGTTCTGCAATCCGATTTCGCCTGATGAATCCCGAACTCGCAGGATGTACCAGGTGTCCGAGTATGTACAAAGCCACCAGCGAGAAAGTGGCGTTGAACAGAAGCATGGCGATTTAGCTCGATCCGGGTCCGTCCCAGGTCAATGGCAGGACTCCCCGTAATGACCTGTCAGGCGGATTTGTCGTTGGAACCTCGCAACCGTTCTGGATTCACCTGTCGCCGCACGACGCCGGGGGTTGACCTCGACGCGCCTCGGCACCACAATGCGCGCGCCGGGGGCGCGCTGCGCACCCGGCACTGTCCTTCACTCAATATGACCATGGACGTACACCCTAGTCGCACCGCCGGCATCCGCTCGCATCGGATGGCGGCGGCCACAATCGAACCGATCGTCCGCGGCGACCGCGCCCGGCCGGCTGGCACTTTCCTGGTCTAGGCAAGTCCTGCCCGTCCCTGAGCGGCGCCGTGGCGCTGCTTGAAGAGGAGATGGGCCATGAACCTCCTTCGCAACTTTTTCCGTGCGCGCATGGCAGCCCGTCATGCGCCCGCGCACCGCCGCGACGGCCGCCGCCGCGAGTGGAGCGTGACCGTGCCCGCGCCGCGGGCGGTGGCCGACAATCCGCGCGCCGCGTGACCGGCATGCTTCACAAGCGTCAGCTGCGCAGGCGTGTTCCACCACGATCGCGAGCACGATCTCGGCGCGCGCCCCGCGCTAGCGCGCGTGCGGGCGCTCCATTGCATCAACGCCTAATGCGGCTCTGCCGCATCCAGTAGCCCACGGACCCATCGCTCGCTCCATGGGTGTGCCCACCCGACATGGAAAAGAGTGATGTTCGGCTTCTTCGCCAAATCCACTGAAACCACGACCGCCGACAAGGCACGCACGGCCCATGGGCGGCCGCCGGTCGCGGATTGTGCATGGACCGACAGTCAGACCTTGCTGGCGTCTCTGAACGCCGCGCCTACCGGCCTGGATGAGGAGCAGATCGAAGATCGCCTCGACCGGGACGGGATCAATCAGGCCTCGCACGAGAAGCCGCCGCACTGGCTGCTGCAGTTGGCGCACACGTTCAAGAACCCGTTCATCATCGTGCTGCTGATCCTGGCGGCGGTGCAGCTTGTCACGTCCCCCGACGAGTTGACCGGGCCCATCATCATCGCCGTGATGGTCGGCATCAGCGTGGTGCTGAGTTTCACCCAGGAATTCCGTTCCTCTCGCGCGGCGGAAAAGCTGAAGGCGATGGTTCGCAATACCGCCACGGTGACGCGACGCGCGTCGGATGGCCACAGCGAGCGCATCGAAGTGCCCGTGATCGAGTTGGTCGCGGGTGACATCGTGCACCTGTCGGCGGGTGACATGGTGCCCGCCGACCTGCGGCTGCTGACGGCGAAGGACCTGTTCATCAGCCAGGCGATCCTCACCGGCGAGTCGCTGCCGGTGGAAAAGATGGCGCCCGAGCACGCGCACAAGTCCGACGCGCACGTCGACGCCCTGGATCTACCGACCGTGTGCTACATGGGCACCAATGTGGTCAGCGGTGCCGCGACCGCGGTGGTGGTCGCCACCGGACCTCGCAGCTACCTCGGTTCGTTGGCGCGCACCTTGTCCGGCGAACGCGAGCAGACGAGTTTCGACCGTGGCGTGCGCAGCGTGTCGTGGCTGCTGATCCGTTTCATGGCCGTGATGGTGCCGATCGTGTTCGTGATCCAGGGTTTCGGCAAGGGCAACTGGCTGGAAGCCTTCCTGTTCGCGATCTCGGTCGCGGTCGGCCTCACGCCGGAAATGCTGCCGCTGATCGTCACGGCGAACCTGGCCAAGGGCGCGCTGGCGATGAGTCGTCGCAAGGTCGTGGTCAAACATCTGAACGCGATCCAGAACTTCGGCGCGATGGACGTGCTGTGCACCGACAAGACCGGCACGCTGACGCTGGACCAGATCGTGCTGGAGCAGCATCTCGATCTCGATGGCGAGGAATCCGATGACGCGCTGGAATACGGTTACCTCAACAGCCATTTCCAGACCGGACTCAAGAACCTTCTGGACAAGGCGGTGCTCGCGCACCGCGATCTGGAAGCCTCGGTCGCCAGGTGGAAGGTCGTCGACGAGATTCCGTTCGACTTCCAACGCCGCCGCATGTCCGTGGTGCTGACGGACGGCGGCGACGACGACCTGGTGGTGTGCAAGGGCGCGGTCGAGGAAATGCTCTCGATCTGCACGTTCGCGCACGAGGATGGCCGGGACATCCCGATGACCGACCATCGCCGCGCGACCATTCGCGCGATGACCCACGAACTGAACGAGGATGGCCTGCGTGTACTGGTCGTGGCAGTCCGGCGCCAGCCTGCACACGGGCGGGCCTACGGCGTTGTCGACGAGGCAGGGTTGACGGCGATCGGGTGCCTTGCTTTTCTCGATCCGCCCAAGGACTCGGCGCAAACCGCCATCGCCGCGCTGCAGCAACACGGCGTTGCGGTAAAGGTCATCACCGGCGACAACCAGGCGGTCACCCGCAAGATTTGCCGCGAGGTCGGACTGGACGTCGAGCACTCGGTGCGGGGGCACGACATCGAGGACCTCGACGACGCGGCGCTCGACGATCTGGTCGCGCGCACCACGGTGTTCGCCAAGATGTCGCCGCTGCAAAAGTCGCGCGTGGTTCAATCGTTGCAACGGCGTGGCCACACCGTGGGATTCCTCGGCGACGGCATCAACGATGCAGCGGCCTTGCGCCAGGCCGACGTCGGGGTGTCGGTGGATACCGCGACCGACATCGCCAAGGAATCGGCCGACATCATCCTGCTTGAAAAAAACCTGATGGTGCTGGAGGAGGGTGTGCTGGAAGGTCGCATCACCTTCGGCAATATCATCAAGTACATCAAGATGACCGCCAGTTCGAACTTCGGCAACGTGTTCAGCATGCTTATCGCGAGCATCTTCCTGCCGTTCCTGCCGATGCTGCCGTTGCAGATCCTGGTATTGAACCTGCTCTACGACATCTCGCAATTGTCGATTCCGTTCGACCGCATGGACGAAGAGTACATTCGCAGGCCGCGCAAGTGGGATGCCGGCGACATCGGACGCTTCATGTTCTGGATCGGACCGACCAGTTCGATCTTCGATATGACCACCTTCCTGCTGCTCTGGTTCTGGTTCGGCGCCAACGCGCCTGCGTACCAGGCATTCTTCCAGTCCGGCTGGTTCGTCGAGAGCCTGATTACGCAGACGCTGATCGTGCACATGATCCGAACCCGCAAGATTCCGTTCCTGCAGAGCGCCGCCTCGGCACCGGTGTTGGGCCTCACTACCGCGATCATCGCGATTGGCATCGCGATGCCGTTCACCGTGGTTGGCGCAAAGCTCGGCATGGTCGAATTGCCGGGAGAGTATTTCGCATGGGTCGCCGCGACCGTGCTTGCGTACTGCGTGTTGACGCAGATGGTGAAAACGATTTACATGCGGCGGTTCGCGCGCTGGCTTTGAGGTGACGCCTGGCGCCATTCCCACGTTGTCATTCCGGTGGGCGTCGCCGGCTTCATCGGCGATGCAACCCGGAATCCTGGGTCTTTGCTGTTGTTGTGGTTCGACATCCATGCCCCGATTCCGTACGTCTCCTGGGCCTGTTGTTCTAGACTGCCGGTTCTTGGGGTATATGCATCATGACAACCGTTTACGATTTCGAAGCCGATTTGCTCGATGGCACGCCGCAGAAGCTGGATGCGTATCGTGGCAAGCTGCTGCTGATCGTCAATGTCGCATCGAAGTGCGGGTTCACACCGCAATACGAGGGTCTGGAGGTCCTGTACCGCGGCAACAAAGACAAGGGTTTCGTGGTGCTGGGTTTTCCTTGCAACCAGTTCGGCCATCAGGAACCCGGCAACGCCGACACGATCCGCACCTTCTGTTCGACGAACTACGATGTGACGTTCCCCCTGTTCGCCAAGATCGAGGTGAATGGCGATGGCACGCATCCCCTCTACCATTTCTTGAAACACGCCGCGCCGGGCGTGCTGGGCTCGGAGGCGATCAAATGGAACTTCACCAAGTTCCTGATCGATCGCGAAGGCAACGTGGTGCGCCGTTATGCTTCGAAAGATGCGCCAGAAAAGATCGGAAAGGATCTTGCGGCGATTTTGTAGAAACGGACATCTTCGCGACAATGGAAAGACCCAGCGTCATTCCGGGGTCATCGCCGGGTTCGTCGACGATGGCGCAAATTGCTCATTAAAGGGGTTGGCTGGGTAAACTCGCCGTATCCCGCAGCTCGCCCTTCGGGAAATCGGCGACGCCGATGTTCGCTCGGGCATCCGGCCTCCGCAGTCGGGTTCCGCCCGCAAGGACCGCATGTGGCCTCGGAATGACGGGTTTGAGTGATTCGTGACGCGCTGGCTGCTATGAAGGCCTGGCTTTTCTGGCCAGCAATTCGCGCAGTTCGTTTTTCTCCGCATCGGCGAGCGCGCCTTCTGCCTGCTTGCGGATCAACGCATCAAGCAGCTGTTGGGTGGTCTGTTCGGCCAGTTTGCGCAGCGCGTCCAGAAACTCGGCGCGCAGGGCTTCGGGCTCGCCCGGGAACTCGGTCAATGCCAGCTTCTGCAGGGCGGCCGATTCGTCGCGTTGTGCGAAGTGTTCCAGCAACAAAGCAGTATTGATGCCGGGACGTGCGCAAGCGACGTCGAGCAACTCGACCAACAGCGGCACGCCGGGTTTGTCCAGCGTCGCGAATGGACGCGGCAACTCGGCATCCAGCGCGAGCGCGGGCTCGGCCAGCAACATTGCGATCGCGCTGCGCACCAGGGTGCGGCGTGGCGTATTGCCTCGCGGCGGCTCAATGCGCGGCGACACTGTTGGTGTTTGTCGTATCGAGTCGCCGCGCACGCCGGTACGCTTCTCGAGTTCCGCGTACATGAGATCTCGAAACGCGCCGTCCGGCAATTTCGCAAGCAGTGGCTTGGCATGCTCGGCCAGCCGCGCGCGGCCGTCCAGCGTCGCCACGTTCACGTCTTGAGAAAGATAAGCGTAGAAATATTCCGAAAGCGGCGTCGCCTGCTTGAGCCGCGTCTCCAAACCATCCTTGTCCTCCTTGCGCACCAGCGAATCCGGGTCCTCGCCTTCCGGCAGGAACAGGAAGAATGCCTGCCGCCCATCACGCATCCGTGGCAGTACCGATTCCAGAGCGCGCCACGCGGCGGCGCGGCCGGCCTTGTCGCCGTCGAAGCAGAAGAACACATCGGGTGCGGCGCGAAACAGCAGTTCCGCGTGTTCGTTGGTGGTGGCGGTGCCGAGCGTCGCGACCGCCTGCGTGATGCCGACCTGGTGTAGCGACACCACATCCATGTAGCCCTCGACCACGAGCAGGCGTTCCAGCTTGGCGTTGGCTTGGCGCACCTGCCACAGCGCGAACAGTTCGCGGCCCTTGTGGAACAGTGGCGTTTCGGGCGAGTTGAGATACTTCGGACCGTCGCCTTCCAGGATGCGCCCGCCAAACGCGATCACGCGTCCACGGCGGTCCATGATCGGAAACATCAGGCGTTCGCGGAAGCGGTCGTATTGCTTGCCCTTCTCGCCGGTCGACAGCATCCCCACCTGCTCCAGCAATTTGGCCTTCGCATCGCTATCGCCAAGCGAACGCTTCAGTGCATCCCAGCCTCCCGGCGCCCAACCGATCCGGAAGCGCTCGATGATGTCCGTGTCCAACCCACGCTTCTTGCAATAGGCGCGCGCCGCGGCGTTGTCGGGCAGCGCTCGCTGATAGAACGTCGCGGCGGAATCCAGCAGCCCGAAGAGATCGGCATGGTCTTCGCGAGGACGCCGATCACCGCCCTCGTGCAGCACGGTGAGGCCCACCGATTGCGCCAGTTCCTCGACCGCGTCAGGGAATTCAAGTCGGTCGTACTCCATCAGGAATTTGATCGCGCTGCCGTGCGCCCCGCAGCCGAAGCAATGGTAGAACTGCTTGGCCGGGCTGACGGTGAACGAGGGCGTGCGCTCATCGTGGAACGGACAGCATGCCGTCCAGTCGCGTCCGGCGCGCTTCAAAGGCACGCGCGGCTGCACCACATCGACGATGTCGATGCGGGTCAGCAGTTCGTCGATGAAGCGTTCGGGGATCAGGCCGGGCATGGCTTTGCTAGTCTATTCGACCGCAGGGGCGACGAGCAGGAGGGTGTGCCATGCAGCGCTTGGCCGTGATGTTGTGTGTATGGTTTCTGAGCGCCGGTTGCGCTGTCGCCTCGGCGCAGAGCGCGGAGACTTTGCAGCAACGTTATGCGCATATCCAGGACCTGAACAATGCCGGGTACGATCTGGCCCACGCCAGTCCACGTAATCCCGCGCGCTTGCGCCAGGCTATCGACAAGTTGAAGCAGGCGCAGGTGGCCATTGTAGCTTTACAAGCCGAGCTCGCAGTCGGGACGCGGATCGCCAATGAGGTGTCCAACCGGCGTGACGATAACCTGCTTTCTCAGGCCGACGCCAATGCGCAACTCGGCGACAAACAGGCCGCGCTGGATGCCCTGGATGCCTTGACTGCGCACGGGGTTTGGACCAGCCAGAAGCATTGGCTACTCAGCGACAAATATCTGGACAGCCTGCAGGACGAGCCGCGCTTCAAGGCGCTGCTTGCGAGGTTCGATGCGGTAGCGAGCCGCTGGAATGCCGACGCTTTCATGACGTCGTCCGACAAGTTGACCCTGGCGCAGCGGATCGCGGGCCTGTCGCTGTTCTGGTCGGAGGCGCGCTACAACTTCGTGCATTTCGACCACGTACCGAAGCTGGACTGGAACCAGGCTTATCTGGATTTTCTGCCCAAGGTGATCGCCGCGAAGAACCTGCATGATTATTACGATGTGTTGATGCGCTTCGCGCCATTGCTGCACGATGGGCACACCAACATCTACCCGCCGAAGTCCATCGAGAACCAGTTCTACGCAAGGCCTCCCATCCTGACTGCATTGATCCAGAACCATGTGGTGGTTACTTTTGTGGCGGATCCTAAAATCGTGGCGAAGGGCCTCCATGTCGGCGACGAGATCGTCTCGATCGATGGGCAAGAAGTCCACCAATACGCGAAGACGCATGTCGAGCCTTATGCCAGCAGTTCGACACCGCAGGATCTTGCGGTACGGATGTACGACTACAAGCTGCTGGCTGGTAATTACACCAAACCCGTCACCCTCGGAATAATGGACGCATCAGGCAAACTGCGCACGCTGACGTTGTCGCGCGAGCCAGATCCCAAAGCCCAATGGAAACCCGCGTTCCGTTTTCGCATGCTGCCAGGCGGCATCGCGTATCTTTCGCTCGGCGAGTTCGAGAACGACAAGGGCGCCAAGGTATTCGAACAACACTTGCCGGAGATACTCAAGGCGAAAGGCCTGATTCTCGATGTGCGCGATAACGGTGGCGGCTCGACCTACAATGGCCTCGACGTCCTGACCTGGTTGAGCAGCAAACCCATCCCTGAGCCGGCAACGCACTCATTGGTATACGTTCCGGCTTATCGTGCATGGAACGGGCCGTCAGAGAATTGGAAGCGCATCGGCGGACCGCAAGATACCTATTCGAAGCCACGCAAACAGCATTACACCGGCCCGGTCGCCGTGCTGATCGGGCCACGAACGTTTTCTGCCGGCGAGGATTTCGTAGTCAGTTTCGATGCCATGAAGCGTGGCATTCTGGTCGGTCAGACGACCGCGGGCAGCACCGGCCAGCCCTTGCTATTCAAGTTGCCGGGTGGCGGGATGGCGCGCATCTGCACGCTGCGCGAAACATTTCCCGACGGCCGTAAATTCGTCGACAAGGGGATTGATCCGCAAATCAAGGTCGAACCGACGGTCGCGGACATCCGGTCCGGGCGCGATCCGGTGATTGCCACTGCGGTCAAGACTTTGCTGAGCGGCGTGGCAGTCGTCCGGAAGTAAGAGTTTTCTAACCGTCCTGCGGAGCGCAATGGCTCTGGTTGTCGCCGGCAGGTCCGCTCCTCCACAGCGGTTTTTGCGGGGGGCAAGCCTGTTCGCGATTCCGTTCGCGTGGCTCCGAAGCGCGTGGAATCGAGACAGGGATGTCCGCTCGTAACTTGGTGAGAGTAAGCATCAAAACCTGGATTCCGTGTTCCGCCTTCGGCGGCCCCGGAATGACGATATTCACTGGATCCCAGCCTGCGCCGGGATGACGACATTGGGATGCTTTACGCCGCGCGCGATTGCGTGGCCGGTGCGGCATCGGGCAGTCGTGTATGTGCCGGCGGCGAGCGATCCATGAACCCCAGTGCATGGCACCAGCGCATCACGTGTACGCCCCTGGCGCGCTGTTCGTCGCGGATCGAATCGCGCAGGGACACCATCCCGGTCCAGTGGGTCTTCGGTCGGTAATGGTGCTCGGCGTGGAAACCGTTGTAGAGCCAGATCCAGTTGTAGAACTTGTTGTAAGTGCTGACACCCCACGCGATCGGCCGATCAGGGTCGCCCTTCAGGTGTTCGTAATAGCCATTCAACGACGATAGTGAGTGGCCCAGGTAGTAGAACGGAACGAGGCACAGGAACGCGCGCCAGTCGTAGACGAGGCACGCGAGGTACACGCCGACGACGGTGGCGATCTCGATCCGGATCCAGCGCGCGAGGTGCGGCCACTTCTTCTTGACGCGTGTGTAGCACTCGCCGATGTCGTCTCGGAAATAGGAATAGAACGTGTAGGTCCACACGCTTTCCGGCTTGCCGTCCTTGCCGTGGCGGTAGATCGAGAGCGGGTCGATGGTGGTGCCGTCCTTGCCCACGCGGTCCATGTTGCCGACGTGATGACGCAGGTGGACGTGTTTGTAGAACTCCTGGCTGAAACCGTCGGTCAACGAAAACAGAAAACTGAAGACCCGGTTCAGTGGCTCCCACTTGAAGAATGGGTTGTGGATGAAGTTGTGACTGGTCGAATTGATCGACCACGAAATGCTGATCGAGTAGACAAGAGCGCACGGAACCCACACCGCCCATGGCGTTGCGTGGAAGCCGAAAAACAGCCACGCGACGAATGCAGCATGGCCCAGCACCATCAGGATGGGAATTGCGTCCCACCCTGTGTAGGCGAAAAAATGACGACGTGATTTGGCCGTGGTGGCGTTCATTGAAAGGAGGCGACGCGGCGTCGCGGCAGGCCTGGAGGGTTATTTTACGACAGTGCGGAAGTGCGCGCACAAAGAACCCGGAAGGATGACGCCGCCGGATTGACTGCGCCGACTTTCCATTGGCTTTCGACCATGAGATCGGCTTTCCCGTTCGTTCAGCCGTTACACTGCCGAGGCTCATGGCCGCGTCTCCGCAAACCCGTCGATTCCCTGCGTCCATCCTGTTTGCGGCAGCGTTGTGCGCTACGCTCGGCGCGTGCGTCAGCGTTCAGGTACCGAAATTGCCGGGTGGCGACCTGCCCGCGCACTGGCGGAATGGCTGGGCCTCCCCGAAACTCGGTCCCGAGCCGGATTTGACCGGCTGGTGGAAACAATTTCACGATCCTGAATTGAACGGACTGGTCGAGCAGGCCCTGCACGACAATCTCGACGTCCAGCAGGCGGTGTGGAAGCTGCGTGCGGCGCGCGCGCTGGAAGACGCATCCGCCGCGACGTTCCGGCCGCATCTCGGATTCAATACCATCGAGCAACCCAACCCCGAAAACACCGCGAGTTACTTCCAGGCGGGTTTCGACGCGACCTGGGAGTTCGGCCTGTTTGGACGTGCAGACGCCAACGGGCACCTCGCAGCGGCGAATACCGGTGCGGCCGAAGCCGATCTGCAATCGGCGCGTGTATCGCTGGTCGCGGAAGTCGTGCGCGAATACCTGCAATTGCGCGCAGCGCAGCGCAGCGCAACTCTGCTGGCGGTAGCCAAGCAAGCCGCTGAAACCAAGGCTTCTTCGCTCGAGGTATTGAAGGATCTGCAACTGGCCACCTCGTTGGAGGTAACGCAGGCTGCTGCGGCCTCGGCGAAACCCGCGGCGCAGCTGGCCGATTCTCAAGCTGCCATCGTGCAGCACGCGCAGGCGCTGGCGCTGCTGCTCGGGAAAAGCGAGCCCAACCCCGCGTGGCTGCTGGCGCCGAAGCCGTTGCCCAAACTGGTCGCGGAAAACGTCAATTCGGTACCCGCAAACCTGCTGCGGACTCGCCCCGAAATTCGCTACGCCGAAAGCCAAGTGCTCAAGGCCGCAGGCGAACTCGGCATCGCCAAGGCCGACCTTTACCCGCGGCTCGCACTGGGTAGCTCACTGACGTTCGCGGCCTTGGTAAAGGGCCAGACGCATCTGGGCGATCTCAACAACACTTTCGCAATCGGACCTGTCATCAGCATCCCTTTGTTCAATTGGGGCGAACTCCACGCGGTGCGCAATGCGCGGGACGACCAGTTACAGGCCGCGCTGGCCGGGTATCGGCAGGCGGTGTTGCAAGGTGCGGCGGAAGTGGAAACGGATCTCGCGGCGCTGCACGCATCCAACCAGGGGGTGTACAGCGCCGATGCCATCGCCGCGTCGACACAGCGAGTCGTGGCCGCGACCGAAAAGCTGCAAGATCTCGAGCAGGCTGACAGTCAGCAACTGGCCGACGCACGGGTGGTGTGGGTCGAATCGGAAGTCGATCTTGAACATGCGCGGCTCGCGCAAGGCCTCGCGTATGTCGCGCTCTACAAGGCATTGGGAGGCGCCCCATTGCCGCAAGCGGATGCGGGATGTCCGGCTCCCTCGGACCAAGGCGGCGATTCGACCCGGAGTGCCGCGCACGGGGCTTGTGGAGAATGATTCCGCTCGCGCGCAAGACCCTGATCCACGAATGGCGGCGTTTCCTGCCGGCGATGCTGGCGGTGGCGTTCTCGGGCCTGTTGCTGTTGATGCAGGCTGCGCTGGTGTTCGGGATCTTCGGTTCCACCGCTGTCTACATCACCGCATCGGATGCCGACCTGTGGGCAGGTTATCCGGGGACCCAGAGCATCGAACTCGGACGCCCGATCGCGCCACACGCGCGGACCGCGATGCTTATGGATCCGGGCGTGGCGCGAGTCGAACCGTTCGCGTGGGTGGATGGTGATTGGCGGGGGCCCGCCGGTACCGGCGGGGTATCGGTGTTCGTGTCGGGGATCAGCACCCGACCCGACGGAATGATTTTTTCGGACGTGCTGACGTCTGCTCAACGTGCGTCGCTGAAGGAACCCTTCGCGGTGATTGTCGACCGAGCGGATCTGCCCAAACTCGGCGTGCCGATCGGCGGACAGGCGCTGATCAACGGACAACTGGTGCGGATCGTCGGTGTGGCCAATGGCATTCGCGCACTGGGTGGCGTGAACGTGGTCGCCTCGCTGGACACCGCGCGTGCACTCGACGACGACACTGGCGGCAGCGAAGTGGCTTACTACGTCGCCAAGTTGAAACCGGGTGCGGACGCAACGGCGGTCACCCGGCGCATCAACGCCCACGCCAGGGGCTACGCCGTCTGGACGGCATCGAGCTTTGCGCGGCGCGCGGTGTTCTATTGGATGTTCCAGACCGGCGCGGGGCTAGGCGTGGTGTTCCTTGCCGCGGTGGTGTTCGTGGTCGGCGCTATCATCACCAGCCAGACCTTGATGGGCGCGATCGCGGGCTCGGTACGCGAATACGCGACCCTGCACGCGCTGGGTGTCAGCCTGGGTTCGTTGCGCCGGGTTGTGCTGGAGCAGGCGGCGTGGATCGGCGTGTGCGGATTGATTGCTGGCGTCCTGCTCAGCCTCGGGCTGATCGGGTTGGCAAAGACGCAGGATGTTCCCGTGCAGCTCAACCTGTCGGCGTGGCTGATTTGCGCGGCACTGGTGATGGGCATCGCGCTGGTCTCCGGGATGGCCGCGGTACGCGCGCTGCGTCATGCCGATCCGGCTTTGTTGCTGCGATGAGTGCACTCGTGGCCACCGGATTGTGCATGGGCTACACCAGCGGCAAGCTGCGTACCGAAATCCTGCGCGGCCTGTCGCTCGAGGTAGATGCGGCCCGCTTGACCCTGATCGCGGGACCGTCGGGTTGCGGCAAGAGCACGCTGCTGTCGATCCTGTCCGGCCTGCAGCGCCCGGACGCGGGCAGCGTTGTCGCTCTGGGCGAGGATCTGTGGCGCGGCGATCGTCGTGCCCTGGACAATTTCCGCCTGCTTCATACCGGTTTCGTGTTCCAGGGTTTCAACCTGTTCCCGGCGCTGACCGCGCTGGAGCAGGTGATGTTGCCGCTGGGATACATGGGTGTGGATGATGCCACGGCCAGGAAACGCGGCCACGATGCGCTGGACGAAGTGGGCTTGGGGGATCGCATGCATCTGTTGCCGGCTGAACTCTCTGGCGGGGAAAAGCAGCGGGTCGCGATAGCGCGTGCACTGGTCAAGCAACCACAGTTGCTGTTCGCGGACGAACCTACCAGCGCGCTGGACGCTGCCAACGGCCAGATCCTGATCGATACCCTGCGCCGAATCGCCCACGAACACGGCACCTCGGTGCTGTGCGTCAGTCACGATTCGCGTCTGGTTACCCATGCCGATCGCGTGCTGCAAATGGAGGACGGCGCCATACTGGACGACCGTCGAATATCGCGCGACGATCCGGCCATCGGAGAGGAGAACGCATAGTGAAATCGGTTTGTCGCACGGGCGTTGCGCTTGCCGCGCTGGTGCTCGCATTGGGCGCCTGTTCGTCCGATGACGGGCAAGCCGGCACGTCCGCCGCCACGCAATCGCAGTGGCTTGCGGTTGCTCGTGGCAAGGTGGACGTCAAAGGCGGCATGGTGCAGGTCGCCGCACGCGTCGACGGTGTGGTCGAATCGGTCGCTGTGACCCAGGGTGACAAGGTAAAGGCCGGGCAGGTATTGGCCACACTCGATCCTCGGGCCGCAGGGATCGCGGTCGCGACAGCCAAGGCGGGGGTGGATCAAGCCAGGGCGCAGCTCGCCGAATTGCAGGTTGCGTTGAAACAGGCTCGCCAGCGCGCTCCGCGGATCGCCGAGGCGGCCAAGGCCGGGGCTGCGACTGGCGAGTCCGCCGATCAGGCGCGCGATGCGGTGGCATCACTGGTGGCGAAACAGGCCGCCGCGAAGGCCACGCTCGATGCAGCCGAACAGCAAGTCGCCGCCGCGCGCCTGAACCTCGATGCGGCTACGTTGCGCGCGCCGGTCACGGGCACCATCGTCGGGCGGCATGTAGCCGTCGGACAGGCGGTGGCAGCGTCCTCGGGCCTGCCGCTGTTCGAATTGCTGCCGGATCGTCCGCATATCGTGCGCGCGCAGGTGGACGCGGACGTGGCCGGCGCGATCCATCCCGGCATGCGGGCGGAAGTGGTGCGCGATTCCGGCTCCGGCCCGGTGTATCGGGCCACGGTATTGTGGGTGGGGCAGGTCCTTCAATCGGCGAACTTGAGCCAGGATCCGCTCGCGCGCGCGGTGGCCAACGACGTTGATTGCACGTTGGCTCTGACGCCGTCATCGGACGACAAGGCGCCGCCGCCGCTGAGGATCGGGCAGCGGGTATTGGTGAGATTTCCGAGGGACAAGTAAGCACCCCGTTCATGTGGAGGCAGCCCAGGGGAAAGCATTCGGAAAGCTCGCGGGTGCTAACATAAGGGCCGCGTTGCGGTCCCTCCGCCAACATTTCAAAGGTTTTCCGTGACCCGATGGAACATCCTGTGTGACTTCGATGGCACCATCGCCATCGAGGATGTCACCGACTCGTTACTCGATCGTTTCGCACCTCCCGATTGGCAGGTGCTCGAGCGCGACTGGCGTGCCGGTCGCATTGGCTCGGCCGAGTGCATGGCGGGCCAGGTAGCCCTGCTCGATGCCTCGCGTGAGGAAATAGACGAACATCTCCATACGATGCGTATCGATCCCGCATTTCCCGCTTTCGTGGAAGCCGCGCTCGCCGCCGGCTCCACGTTGCGGGTGGTCAGCGATGGCATCGACTATGCGATCCGCGCGATCCTGTCGCGCTATCAACTCGACGGCCTGCCGCTGCTTGCCAACCACCTTGTGCAGGACGGTCCGCGCAAATGGCGGCTGGAAACGCCGTTTTCCGACCCCAACTGCCGCATCGGAAGCGGCCATTGCAAATGCACGAGCGCGGTGCGCGAACACAACCGGCATCACCGCGTATTGCTGATCGGCGATGGTGCTTCGGACTTCTGTGCCGCCGGCGAGGCCGATTACGTTTTCGCCAAACACCGTCTGATCGAGCATTGCCGGCATGCGGGCATCCCGCATGCCTCCATCGTCGGTTTCGCCGATGCGATCGGATTGCTGCCCGCGCTCATCGCCGGCAAACTGCACACGCCACGCCGCGTGCTGGTACCGGAAGCCGCCGCGCGCTGATATTTGAAGGGCATGCCCATGAATAGCCTGAAAGTCGAAGTCACGCAGGCTTCTTCCAGCCATGCGCGCGACGCGCGACTCGTTCCCGGGCTCGATACTGCGGGCAGTGCGAAGCTGTTCGAGGCCGCATGCGGACCCATTCCCGGGGGCGTCAACAGCACGGCGCGTGCGACATGGTCGGGATGGGCGCCTTATCCGCTGTTTGTGGAAAGCGGACAGGGCTCGCGGCTGCGCGACGTGGATGGCAACGAATACATCGATTATCTACTTGGCCTTGGCCCCATGATCCTTGGCCACAGACCGGCGCGTGTGACCCAGGCCGTGGTGGATTTCATCCAGCAGCGCGGCACCATCTTCGCGTTGCCAACGGTGGATGAAGCGCGCCTCGCCGAAAAAATCATTGCAGCCGTACCCGGCGTGGACCAGGTGCGACTGTGCAACACCGGTACCGAGGCGGTCCTCTACGCCACGCGCCTGGCGCGGGCGTTCACGGGGCGGTCCAAAGTCATTCGATTCGAGGGCATGTACCACGGTTTCTCGGATGGCGTGTACTGGAGCAAGCACCCGGACATCGCCAAGGCCGGTCCCGACGATCATCCGGTGCCGGTGCCGCAAGGCCCCGGCCTGCCGCGGGGCGTGGAAGAGAACCTGATCATCCTACCGTGGAACGATGCGGATGCGCTGGCCGATGCGATTGAGCGCGAAGGCGATGCGATCGCCGCGGTACTGTCCGAGCCGGTGATGTGCAACACGGGTTGCATCCTGCCCCAGCCCGGCTATCTGGAGGCGATGCGCGAATTGACACAGCGTCGCGGCATTGTCCTTATTTTCGATGAAGTCATCACCGGCTTTCGGCTTGGTCTGGGTGGCGCGCAGGCGCGCCTGGGTATTCGTCCGGATTTGTCGGTATTCGCCAAGGGTCTGGGCGGAGGCTTTCCGGTGGCAGCGTGCGGTGGCCGTGCCGACATCATGGCGCTGGTAGCCGACGGCACGGTTTCCATGGCAGGGACCTACACCGCGAACGGCATCGCCGTGGCTGCGGCCAACGCGGCGCTGGATGAACTGGCGACCCCCGGCCTGTTCGCAAAACTCGATGCCGTCGCCGACGAACTGCGGCTCGGACTGGGCCAAGTGTTGCGCGACGCTGGGTTGCCCGCTTACGTCGTGGGTCTTGGGCCGCTGATGCAGGTGTGGTTTGCCCGTGAGGAAATCCACAATTACCGCGATGCCGAGCGCCATGCCGACCAGAAGATGTTCCGGGAATGGTGGGAAGGCATGCTGTCGCACGGCGTGTTGTTCCATCCGGGCGCTTACGAAAACCTGTTCGTCTCGACCGCGCACACGCACGCCGACGTGACGGCGACGCTCGAGGCGGCACGGGAGGTGGCCGCGGCCCTCGCGCGTATCGTCTGATCGCCACTCGACGCGATCGATCAGCGAGTCCTGGAGCGGGAGGAGCGAAGCGAATGCTGGATCAATCCATGTGGATTCCCGGAGCGCGCTCGCCTGGTTCGCGTGAATACTCTGGATCGCTAATCGCACGCAGCGGAACCCCCAGCCGGGCAGCCGGTCTCACAAAGGTCCGTCGCAACGGTTTTCGTCATGCGTCATTATGGATTTCTCTTCGGTGCTTTTTGCATCGTCTACAGCACTTTCTTCGCGTTGCCCGCGCATGCGGGATCCTACGCCAACGCGCTCGGCCAGTGCCTGATCCACTCCACCACGCCTGCCGACCGGCAGACCGCGGTGCGCTGGGCGTTCGCCACCATGGCACTGGACCCGGACGTCGCGCCGCTGGCATCCATCACCTCCGCGCAACGTGCGTCGATCAATCGGCGCGCGGGCGCACTCGTCACCGATTTGCTCTCGCGAGCTTGCAGTCAGCCCGTGCAGCGGGCGCTGATGTTCGAAGGCCCGACGGCGGTGCAGACCGCGTTCGAAGCGTGGGCGCGCTGGGCGATCGCCGGCGTGGCTTCCGGGCCACAGGTCATGCAGGGCACTGCTGCGCTTATCCAGTACATCGACATCGGCAAGTTGATGACATTGGTGCCATTGCAGGGATTTCCGCCGGCCTCCAGCGGCAGGCACCCCTGACGCTTGCATGCGTGGACAACGCAATGGCAGCGGTTACGCGGCGCGCTTGAGCGCCACCACCGCATTCAATCCGCCGAACGCGAACGCGTTGGACAGCACTGTACGCACAGCCAGTTCGCGAGCGGCATTGGGCACGTAGTCGAGATCGCATTCTGGATCGGGATCGATGAAGTTCGCGGTGGGCGGAATCACGCCTTCGCGGAGTGCGCCGATCGCGGCGATGATTTCGAGCGCGCCGGCCGCGCCGAGCGCGTGGCCGTGCACGGATTTGGTAGAAGAAATCGCGACGGCCTTGGCGTGTTCGCCCAACGCCATGTGGATCGCGCGGGTTTCGGTCGGATCGTTGGCCGGCGTCGCGGTGCCGTGGGCGTTGATGTAGTCGATGTCGCCTGCATCGAGTCGCGCGTCCTGCAATGCGGCGGTGATCGCACGCGTTGCGCCAAGGTCGGATGGCAGCACGATATCGCCGGCATCGGCGCTCATGCCGGCGCCTGCGAACTCGGCGAAGATCTCCGCGCCGCGCGCACGCGCGTGATCGAAGTCTTCGAGCACCATCATCCCCGCGCCCTCGCCCAACACCAGACCGCGCCGCTGCTTGCAGAACGGCCGGCAGGTGTCGTCAGCGAGAACCCGCATCGCTTCCCATGCGCGTAGTACGCCCAAGGTGATGCAGGCTTCGGTGCCGCCGGCCAGCGCAACGTCTGCAGCGCCGCTTCGCACCAGTGAAAAGGCCTGGGCGAAAGCATGGTTGGCCGAAGAACACGCGCTCGATACCGCGAATGACGGCCCGGTCGCACCGAACTCGATGGAGACCTGTGAGGCGGGCGCACTCATCATCCGGCGCACGATCGAAAGCGGGTGCAGGCGCGGGTTGCCTTCGCCATACAGGCGTTTCGAGCACTCGTCGTTGGTGACTTCGCCGCCGGTGCCGGTGCCGACCACGCAGGCGGTGCGTTGGCGCAGGCCACCCTGTTCGAAATCAAGCCCCGACTGCGCGACGGCTTCGCGCGCCGCGATCAACGCGAATTGCGAAACGCGGTCCAACAGGAGCAATTTTTTCGGATCGAAATATTGCGTTGGATCGTAGCCCTGCACCTGGGCCGCGACCTTGACCCGCATGTCCTGGTTTTCGAAGCCCGTGAGCGGCGCGATGGCACTGCGCCCATCGCGCATGCCCTGCCATACCGTCCGTGCGTCGCGACCGAGTGCGCAGATCGCGCCGGTGCCGGTGATGACGACACGACGGTTCATCGCTTGGCACGCTTACGCCGCGGGTGGCGGCGAGGCGGGTGGTGTGGGGGCGGGCGGATTGGCGGCTTTCTCCGCCAGCAACTTTTCCACGGTATCGACGAGCCCTTTCACCGATTCGGTGTCGAAGTTGGGGTCGCGGTCGGGCATCTGGATCTTGTAATGATCCTCGATCTCGAAAATGATCTGGATCGCGTCCAGCGACGCAATTTCGAGGTCTTTCAGGGTCGAGTCCAGCGTGACCTTGCTTTCCTCGATACCGGCTTCCTTGGCGATAATCGAAAACACGGTTTGCTGTACATCGTCGCTCATGGTTTGGCCTCTTCGGCGTCGTCGTGTTCCGGTGTGGAAGGCGCATCGGAGCCGCCACCCAGCATCAGGATACCAGCGACTATGATCGCTGAACCGAGAATCTTTTCCCAACCCATCTGGTCGCCGAAGACCGCCCACGACGCGATCATGATCGCAATGAACACGATCGCGCTGGTCGGGAATGCTGCCGACAGCGTGGATTTCTCCAGGATCGTCATCCACACCACGAACTGGCCGAGATAACACGCCAACCCCACCCAGAGCCACGGTGTCGAGATGGCGGCAAGAATCGAAGATCGTTCCAGTTCGAATACCCCGATCCGCATGCCCGCGGTCTTGAGCGACACCTGCCCCAGGGTTTCGATCGCTAGCAGGAGCGCCCAAGCCACGAAAAGCGGGGCCAGTTTCCGCCATCGTGCTGTGGCGCTGGCGTTCATGCGTAGCGTGTCCGGTCCGATGCCGGCCCCGACGGAGTGTCATCGAAACGGTCAAGTCGCGCAAGCTTTTCGAAGCGTGCCAGGACACCGTCCATGAATCGATTTCGGTGCCGATACCACAACGCATTGGCTTGCAGTGTGCTTCCCAGTCTCAGCTTCTCGCGATGCAGGCCCTGGCCGCTTTCGTACATGCCGACCCCCGTTTCGATGCAACGGCGGATGTTTTCCAGCCAGCTCACATGGTAGAGGTTGTAACGATCCATCGCGGCGTAATCCATGCCGAGGAACTTGTCGAGCAGGCGCTCGTCGTCGCGCAGCACCAGGTTGAACGCGACCAGCTTGCCGGCTTCGCTGTAGGTGACGCAATACGCCCGGCCCGGCATCTCGTGCAGTACGCCTTCGAAGTACGCGGGCGTCAATGCTTCGAATGTGAATTTGGCGCGTGCGACGGTTTCGCGGTACAGGCGTTGCACGTCGTCACGGATGCCCTCGAGATCGCCACGCCATTCGATCTGCAGCGCACGACCGGCTCGCTGCTTGCGGCGCAGGTCCTTGCGGGTTGCCGGACCCAGCGATTCGAAATAGCCATCCATGTCCTTCCATCGGATGTCGAGCGTGGCGCCGGGCAGGCCGGGCAATGCGCGCAAGCCATGGCGCGGACAAACCTGTTGCCACGCCGGCTCGGCGATCGGCGCATCCTTGACCGCCAGCATGCCGAAATTTCGCTGCGTCGCCACGTTATTCATATGCGCGAGGATCGCATCCAGCCATGCCGTATGCTGCTCTGATGTCGCATCCGGGGCGAAACCGACCCGGCAGCGTTCTATGACCGGCGAACCCAGTGACAGCATCGGGATGCGCAGCAAGCGCGGGAAGACCCCGGCCAGCGAATCCGTGAGCCGGCGCAAACCACCCTGAACAGTGGTATCGAGCCTGTAATCGGTGGCGAACGCGGGTACGGCAGCGAGCAGATTGCCGCCTTCGCGTATCGCGAAATACAGGTAACGGAAACCCGTCAGCCCGGCGCGCTCGATCGCGTGCAGGTAGGCGTGGTCTTCGAGCTCCTGCGGGAACAGGCGATTCCAGTCGGCTGCTGCGAAATCATCGATGGAATCGTGCGCAGCAACTTCGATCATGCAGTCGAGACGGCCGCTGCGATCCGTGGGCGCGAGACCCGCAGTGGACTGTTGGCGAGGATGCGGGTGAAGAAGTCGGCCGAACGGGCAATCACCTTGTCGCGTTCGCTGTCGACCGTAATCATGTGGTAGCTGTCATTGAGCAGCACCGTTTCGGTGTGGCCGGTGACCCGGCGTTCGATAAGGCGCGCGTTGCGCACACTGGCGATGTCATCGTCGGCGGCGTGCATGATCAGGCAGGGCGCGCGCACCTCCTCAAGACGAGCGCGCACATGCCAGGCCAATTTGTGGAATTCGGCGAGCGACGGCCATGGATTGCCCGGGAGTCCGGCTGCCTCGCTCTGGCCGTCCAGCATCGCACCGGCGATGCGCGTCCTGATGCGCTCGTCCTTGATGCCGTACGGAAAACTTTCCATGAAGTTGCGCCGCTTGAACAAGCCCATGCCACATACCAGCGGCAGCAGGAAAGACAGTCTTGCCAAGCGGGGAATGGTCCAGCCGTCGTAGAAGAAAGTGCTGCCGTACAAGCCGAGTCCGTCCACCCACTGGGGGCGTTCGATCGCGAGCTGCAGTGCCAGCACCGAACCCATCGACAGGCCGGCGACGAACAGGTGGTCGACTTCGCGGTGCAGGCGGTCTGCACCTTCGCGCACGCTACGGGTCCAGTCGCGCCAGCCCGTTTTCAACAGGTCTGCCTCGCTGCCGCAGTGGCCGGCGAGCTGCATGCCATACACGGTGAACCCGGCGCGGTTGAGGCCCTTGCCCACGAAGCGCATCTCCGCCGGTGTGCCGGTGAGTCCGTGGATCAGCAGTACCCCGGCGCGTCCACCACGCAGCAGGAAGTCCGCTTGTTTAATCATCGATTGGGTCATCGTCGATCCTGTCAGCCCTGATTCAATCAACCGAGTTGTTGCCCAGTCACCAATGCGACACCGACGACGATCGTCCCGATGCCCACCCAGCGACGCATCGAAACGGGCTCTTTCAGAATGTAGCGACTGGCCAGCACGACACCAACGTATCCGAGTGCGGTGAACGGGAAGGCAACGCTGAGCTGGGTGCGCGACAGGGCCGCGAACCAAAGCACGAATTCTAGCGCGTACACGGCGACGCCCAGTGCGATCCACGGTGAATGCAGCACCTTGTAGACGAGCGTAGGTGCATGCGGACCGGTAGTGGCGTGGCCGACGCCGAGTTTGAAGCAAACTTGCCCGGTCACATCGCAGGCGACGGAGCCAAGCAACAACAACAAGGTGGCGAGAGTGGAGGTCATGTCGAAGAGTTTTTGGCGCAGGCGTCGAACAGGGCACGTGCCAGCTCAAGGTCCGTACGCATATTGTCGTCGATCTGTTGCCGGTTCGTCGTGGTTCGCGCTGGCTGATCCATGCGCGACTCGACGCGTTTCAGCCAGTTGCTGTGGCGTGGCGGCGAATATTCACCGCAAATGTCGGCGCCCAGGATTCGTTTGCGGTCACCGGTTGCTTGCAGTATCGCCAGCAGCGCCGCGAGTGGCATCCGGCCCTGGTCCCAGTTCGTCAATGCCTCGCGTTCTGGCAGCACGTCCTTGTCGATCGTGATCCAGACCGCCTCGGTCGGGACCGCGTCCAGCACCATGCCGACAGCATCCTCCAGTTGCCTTTCAGCGAGGTTTCGCCAGAAGATCTTGTGATCTTGCCAGAAATGCCCGGGTCCGTCGGCGATCCGCCTGCGTACCCGCGAGGGTGCGTGTTCCCAGGGAAACAGCGCCAGCCGCCCCGAGTCGAGCTCCCGCAGATTGCCGCCCTTGCGGCCGGGGTTGACCAGATCGTCGCTGCACGGCCCCACGGTGACCACCCGCTGCACATTCGGCAGCGCCAGCACCCGGTTGATCCATGACCCGCAGTGCCAACGCGGCGCGAGGCGCACCCAATCGGGATGGTTATCGAAGTGCAGCACCGTGAAGGGTTCGGCCACCCGCTCGATCAGGAGTGCCGCGAGGTGGTGGAAATCGCCCGAACCCAAAAACGTGATCGAAGGGCAAGGATCAGCCGCGGCGTCGATACGCGCGCGTGCGGCGTCGATGTTCCGGCGCCGGCTCCAGAGACGCAACGCAGGCCCGAGATCGCGAAGATCCACGCGCGTGGTCGAGGCCCAAGGCACCACGTTGGCAAGCATATTCGCGTCGACGCTGTCGTCGGTTTCGAGGATGCGAAGGTGGGCGGTCATGGCTTGATGGTACGGTCCGGGGTGGCTGCGGGGTAGCGACGCGGCTCGATGGCTCCGAAAGTGCTGGTCAGGGGTGGCCCTCGACGAAACGGGCTTTCCAGCGTCATGTGTAACATCGACTCAATCGGCGGGATCACCGATTTCAACGCCGAAAGTGGCCCGAAGGGTCGACAGCGGGGACGTGGCTGGCAACGGAGTGGAACAACGACACGGATGTCACATGGGTAACGCCGTGACTCGGTAGGTTTGGGCTGAACAAAGGCAAGCCCAACAAATGCGGGCTGTTGGGCGTCGCGAAGTTCAGCCCGACATACGCAGGGGACTGTACCCGTTCGCGTCGTCGCGCGCGGCTATGGCCGAGGCCGAACCGCCGCCGTCAGCCCGCAAGCCGCGTCTTGACATGCTGCGACAGCGCGCCCATGTCGGCGCGTCCGGCGGCGCGTTCCTTGAGCAGCGCCATCACCTTGCCCATGTCGCGCGGCGAAGCAGCGCCGGAATCCTTGATGCAGGCTGCGACAAGCGCATCGATCTCGGTTTCGGATAATCGCACCGGCATGTAGGCGTCGATCACGCCGATTTCGTAGCGTTCCTGCGCGGCCAGGTCTTCGCGTTGGGCGGCTTCGTATTGCGTGACCGAATCGCGGCGCTGCTTCAGCATCTTATCCAGCACGTGCAGTACCTGCGTGTCATCAAGTGCGATGCGTTCGTCGACCTCGCGCTGCTTGATGGCCGCGAGGATCAGGCGGATCGTCCCAAGGCGCGGCTTGTCGCCGCTCTTCATCGCGGCCTTCATGTCATCGGTCAGGCGTTGCTTGAGATCACTCATGGTCGATGTTCCGGAATGGTTGCAGCGCTGGAACTTGTGCCGTGAACGCAAAAAGCCGGTGCAGCGTGGCAGCACCGGCTCGTTGATCGCGGCGTTGTACGAGCAGGGTCAGTACAGGCGCTTGCGGCGCGTGACTTCGCGTGAGACGCGACGCAGGTGACGCTTGACCGCCGCAGCGCGCTTGCGCTTGCGTTCCTGGGTCGGCTTCTCGTAGTACTCTCGCTTGCGCGTTTCGGCGAGCACGCCGGCCTTCTCGCAGGTGCGCTTGAAACGGCGCAGGGCGATTTCGAACGGCTCGTTCTCGCGGACTTTGACGCTGGGCATGGACGCTCCACTTGGTAAACTTACCCGCTGGACGCGGGTGAGCCGCGAATTATAGCGTGAGTGTCTTGAGCAATTCAAAGGCCCCTGTGCTGGGCATCGAAAGTTCCTGCGACGAGACCGGCGTGGCGGTCTATGTGCCCGGTCGCGGGTTGCTGGCGCATGCCCTGTATTCGCAGATCGCCCTGCACGCGGAATACGGTGGGGTGGTGCCGGAACTGGCCAGCCGGGATCACGTCAGGAAATTGCTTCCCCTTTTGCGTCAGACACTTGCGGATGCCGGCTTGGGCGTCCGTGCCCTAGGCGCGGTGGCCTATACCGCCGGTCCCGGGTTGATCGGCGCCTTGCTGGTGGGAGCGGCGGCCGCGCGTTCGCTGGCATGGGCGCTCGAAGTGCCCGCAATCGCCGTCCACCACATGGAGGGACATCTGCTGGCACCGTTGCTCGAGGAACCGGAGCCCGGCAGCGAGCCGCTGGAGCCGCCATTCGTGGCCCTGCTGGTGTCGGGCGGCCATTCGATGCTGGTCGGCGTGGAGGCGATCGGGCGTTACGCCACCCTCGGCGACACCCTCGACGATGCCGCTGGGGAAGCCTTCGACAAGACCGCGAAACTGATGGGCTTGCCCTACCCGGGCGGCCCAGCGCTGGCACTGATTGCCGAATCCGGCAGTCCGGATGCATTTCGTTTCTCGCGCCCCATGACCGATCGGCCCGGCCTTGATTTCAGTTTTTCGGGCCTGAAGACCCAAGTGCTGCTGGCGTGGCAGGGTAGCGATCAAAGCGGGCAAACCCGCGCCGACATCGCTCGCGGTTTCGAGGAAGCCATCGTGGAAACGCTCGCCATCAAATGCCGGCGCGCGCTGGCGGCGACCGGTTACAGGCGGCTGGTGGTTTCGGGCGGCGTCGGTGCCAACAAACGGTTGCGCGCGCAACTGGCCGAGGCGAGCCGGCAGGAAGGGTTCTCGACCTATTTTCCGCGCCTCGCATTCTGCACCGACAATGGCGCGATGATTGCGCTGGCGGGTTCGATCCGGCTTGCGGCGAGCCAGACCACCGGCCCGGAAATCCGCGTGCAACCGCGCTGGGATCTGCAAACCTTGCCTGCGGTAGCCTGACAACATGGATACCGTCTTCATCGAAAGGTTGACCGTCGAAACCGTCATCGGCGTCTACGACTGGGAGCGCAAGGTGCGTCAGCCGGTGGTACTGGACGTCGAGATGGCGTTCGACAACACCCGGCCCGCCGCCAGCGACAGCATCGAGGACACGCTCGACTACAAGGCGGTATCCAAACGCCTGGTCGCGTTCGTCGAGGCGTCGAGCTTCCAGTTGGTTGAAACCCTGGCCGAACGCTGCGCGAACATCATCCGCGACGAGTTCGGCGTGGCGTGGGTGCGATTGAAACTGGCCAAGCCCGGCGCGGTGCGTGGTGCGAAGGCTGTCGGTGTGGTCGTGGAACGTGGTTCCAGGCTTTAGTGACATGACCCGGGTTTATCTCAGCCTGGGTTCCAACGTCGAGCCCGGACGTCATCTGCGCGATGCGCTGGAAGCCTTGCGCGGGCGTTTTGACGGTGTCGTGGTGTCGCCCGTGTACCGCAGTGACGCGGTCGGCTTCGAAGGCGCGCCATTCCTGAATTGCGCGGTGGCATTCGACAGCGATGTCACGCACGCAGAACTGCGCGACTGGCTGCGCAAACTCGAAGACGCCAGTGGACGCGACCGCAGCCTGCCGCGTTATGCGAACCGCACGCTCGACCTCGACATTGCGCTGTGGTGCGAGGAAGGAGTTTGCCATAGCGACCTTGCGCGCGAGGAATTCGATCGCGCGCATGTGCTTGCGCCGCTCGCGGACATCGCGCCGGATCTGCGCGGGCCGTTCGCAGGCGAAATCCTCGCCGTGCGCTGGCAACGATTGCGTGCCAGCCTGCCGCCGGTGGAACGATTGCCGGCATACGCATTTCGCTGAACGTCAGGCGCGAATCAAAGTCCCGCCTCGCGGGCATCCTGCGCGCGGTCGCGGTCCATGCGTTCGGCGAGAATCTCGGTGCTGCGCCCCGCCGGGATGACTTCGATCTCGTGCGAAAACATGGCAATCGCGGTGCGCGCGACCTGGCGTGTGTCGTACCACGCATAGGCGCCGACCCCGAGTGCGCCAGCCACCGGCAGCATCCGCGCCAGCGAACTGCCCACCGCGCGTTCGGACAATTTGATGCCGATGCGGTTGGCAACTTCACGAATGGAATGAGCGGTGGCGACATGCACGATCCAGCGCTGTCCGGTGCGCACTGCCAGGTCGCGCACCGCTTGCGAGGCCGCGTGCCGGAACAGGCAATACATCATCTGCTCGCGGGTGAGGGTCGTATGCTGGCCGCAGGCGGCAGCGGTGTCAGCCACCATTTGTGCCTGGATCTTCCAGATCGTGATCAGCTCCGGCAACACCGTCAACCAGCCCAGCGGCCCCGGCGGCAACGCCAATGACGACGATGCCAGGAATGCCTTGCGCCGCGCCGCGAGTGCAATCGCTTCGGCACGCGCCCGCGGATGTTCATGCGGATGTTCGCGGCTGGCGGGAATTTCGGAGAGGAAATCGAGGATCTGCTGCGCAATCCGCTGCGACGGCGGCGCTGCGGTGGCGGGAAGGGAAGCGGACATCGGCATCCTAGTTGGGCGCGTATCCTCATCAAGATGCCGGCGCACGTGTCTTCGTTCAAGGCGTGGCGGCGGCCGTTTCATCAAACGCTCAGGTGATAAGGAGGCGCCCGCCGTCGACCCGCACGGTCTGTCCGGTCACATAAGTGGCATCGCGGATCAGCCAAAGCACCGTGCCGGCGATTTCTTCCGGTGTGCCGGTGCGTGCCAGTGGAGTTCGCGCGAGGACGCCCGCACGGTCGGCCTCGCCTTTACCCTCCGGCCACAGAATCGCGCCCGGCGCAACCGCATTGACACGTACAGCGGGGCCGAGATCCTGCGCCAACGCCAGCGTGGCCATTCTCAGTGCAGCCTTGCTCATGCAATACGCGGGATGTTGCCGCAAGGGCCGTTCGGCGTAGATGTCGGTGACGTTGACGACGCAGCCTTGTGATGCTTTCAGGTGCGGGGCAGCAGCCTGCGCGAGCAACAGCGGCGCACGTGCATTGGCTGCGAACAACGCGTCGCATTGTTCAGCCGTGATACTGCCGACCGGCGTGGGATGGAACATCGAGGCATTGTTGATCAGCGCATCGAGCCGCCCGAAGCGCGTGGTCGTCACGTCGATCAGTTCCGGCAAACGGTCGGCGTCGGCGAGGTCGGCCTGCAGAATGAGCGTCGAATCGGTGCGCCGCGATTCCAGTTCGCTGACCAGCGTATCGATTTCGTCCCGCGAGCTTCGATAGTGCAGGGCCAGGTCGTAACCTGCCGCGTGCAAGGTGCGTGCGATGACCGCGCCGATCCGGTGCGCGGCGCCAGTGATCAGTGCGACGGGAGACGATCGATCGGGGTTCGCCATCATGCGGATTTCCGCGACACGCTATGCTGCGCGATTCACAGCCTGCCGCAAAAGCACTCAAATCGCCAGCGTGGACGTCGCCTTGCCCGAACCCTCCGCCGACGAAGCTGCCCATTCGGCGCGACTTGCGGATACGATCCGTCAGGAAATCGCGGCGGCCGGGCCGATCTCCTTTGCACGTTTCATGGAGCGTTGCCTGTACGCGCCCGGGCTGGGCTACTACAGCGCGGGCCGGTTGAAGTTCGGCAAGGCCGGCGATTTCGTGACCGCGCCGGAACTTGGGTCGCTGTTCGCGGGTTGCGTCGCGCGCGCGCTGGCGCCCGCACTGCGCGCCTGCGGTAACGAGGCCGCCTGGTTCGAGCTGGGTGGCGGCAGCGGCGCGTTCGCACGCGATTGCCTGCTCGCGCTGCAAGAGCTGGACGCGTTGCCCCGGCATTACTGGCTGCTGGAACCGAGCGCCGACCTGCGCGAACGCCAGCGCGATTGCCTGCGCGCCGATCTGTCCGCGGCGTTGTTCGCGCGTTGCGCATGGCTTGAGCGTCCGCCACAGCATGCGTGGTCCGGTGTGCTGTTTGCGAACGAGGTTCTGGACGCGCTGCCGATCACGCGTTTCACGATGCGAGACGGCGAAGTGTTTGAAGAGTACGTCGGCGCCAATGCGAATGGCGCCTTCGTGTGTACCGATCGGCCGGCCGACCCGCTGGTCGCGGGCGCGGTGCGGCATCTGCAGCGGCGCCTCGATCGTGAATTCGAAGACGGCTATCGCTCGGAAGTGCTGCCGCAACTGCCATGGTGGTTGGAGGCAATTGCTGGCGAACAGACGCGCGGCGCAGCGTTGTTCGTCGATTATGGCTACGTGCGACGTGAGTTCTACCTGCCCGAACGCCGCGATGGCACACTGATTTGCCATTACCGACACCGCGCGCATCCCGATCCGTTGATTCTGCCCGGCCTGCAGGACATCACCGCTTCGGTCGATTTCACCGCGCTGGCCGAAGCCGGCGTCGGCGCGGGCTTCGAGCCGGTGGCCTACTGCTTCCAGTCGGAATTCCTGATCGCGGCGGGACTCGATGAGGCGTTCGCCACTGCCCATGCCGCCGCGCCGGACGAGGCTGCCCGTTACGCACTGGCCCAGCAGGTCAAGCGACTGACCCTGCCGGGGGAGATGGGCGAACGTTTCCAGGCGATGCTGTTCGCCCGCGGCATCGACGCCGATGCGCAGTTCGCGCCCTTGGTCGCCGTGGATCGCAGCGAGCGACTCTGAGCTATCGGACCTTTTCCCTTCCATCATTCCGATGAACGCCTGGATCCGGTGTTTTCATTCACGTGCTGACACACGTGTCTGTGGTCGATCGACACCAGCCAACCTGTTAGTGATGGTCTGGCGCCGCGGGATCGAGGGCGACATTACGGTCGAAGGCGCGCGATTGAGGAAGCGATCGTAATGGCGAAAACGACCCGTTGCTGCCGGTCGCGACGGACTGCTTTCGGGAGGGCCTGTCACCGACTCTACGGGGGATGGCTGGCGCACGGAACCCGAAGCGGCGAATTATCGACAACAGGCCGCGTTGCCAAAGACACGCGACTCGAACCAAGCCGCTCGGGATTCCCGGAGCGCTTCAGTCAGGCCGCTTTGGCCAGAGCTTCGCTGATCGAATCACGTGCAGCCTGCATGGCCCGGTCCTTTTGCTCGGCCCCCATGCCCACGCCCTCGGCGCGAACGAACTCGATGTCGGTGATGCCGAAGAAGCCAAGCACGGTGCGCAGATACGGTTCCTGAAAGTCTGCCGCTGCTGCGGGGCCTTGGCTGTAGATGCCGCCGCGGCTCGATGCGATGACGACCTTCTTGCCGCCGGCCAACCCTTCAGGGCCGTTGGCGCCATAACGGAACACTTTGCCCGGAATGGCGATGCGGTCGATCCACGCTTTCAGTTGCGTGGAAATACCGAAGTTGTACATCGGTGCGCCGATCACGATGACGTCGGCGGCCATGAACTCGTCGAACACGGCTTGGCCCAAGCCATCCGGCTCGCGGCTGGCATCCACGACCGGGACCCAGTGCGGGATGGGGTTGGCTACCAAGTCGCGATAGGTGATCTGGATGCCGGGCTGCCTGCGCTTCCATTCCTGCACGATCAGCGCGCTCAACTGGCGCGAAACGGAAAACTGGCCGAGGGCGCTTGAGTCCAAATGCAAAAGTTTCATCGTCGATACTCCCAGAATGTCGTCGCGCATCCACCGATGCGAGTGGCATATAGGCTATGGGATGGACGCTGGACTGATAAGTAGGCGAAAATGGGACTTAGCGTTCACATCGGGAAACGATGATGCAGGAACAACGCGGGGCCTTGCAGGATCTCAACGACCTGTACTTCTTCGCTGCCGTGGTCGAGCACGGCGGCTTCTCGGCGGCTGGTCGCGCGCTCAACGTGCCCAAGTCGCGCCTCAGCAAACGCGTGGCCAAGCTGGAGGAGCGTCTTGGCGTACGCCTGTTGCAGCGGACCACGCGCCGATTCGTGGTGACCGATGTCGGCGAGCGCTTTTACAGCCATTGCCGCGCCGTGCTGGAGGAAGCGCAAGCCGCGCATGATGCGGTCGACGAATTGCGCGCCGAGCCACGCGGCATCGTGCGCATCAGCTGCCCGACCTCGTTGGCGCAGACCGTGCTGGCCCAGGTGTTGCCGGATTTCCTGGCGCTATGCCCCAAGGTACAGCTGCGCCTGATGACCACCGATCGCCGTGTCGACCTGATTGGCGAGGGCATCGACGTTGCCATCCGCGTGCGTACCAAACTGGATACCGACGCCGATTTGGTCATGCGCAGCTTTGGCACCTCGCGCACCATCCCCGTCGCCACCCCGGCGTTGTTGGATAGCGTTGGGCGACCGATCACGCCGGAAGAGCTGGCGCGTCTGCCCGCGCTATCGATGTACGAGCACGATGGCGCGCAAGTTTGGGAGCTGGTCGACGCCGAGGATCATCATGCCCACGTGGAAATGCAGGCGCGGGTCATCTGCGGCGATTTCGCCGTGCTGCTAGAATCTGCGCGCAGTGGCATGGGCGTGGCCATGCTGCCGGAGTGGGTTTCAGCACCGCTGCTCAGTGTTGGCCAGCTCGAACAGGTGCTACCGGGATGGAGCTCACCACACGGCATCATGCACTTCGTCTACCCGAGCCGCCGCGGCCTGCTGCCCGGTGTGCGCGCGCTGGTCGATTTTCTCGCCGAGCGTCTGCCCGTCGCCACCCGCGAAAAGCACGAGGAATGCAAACGCCGCGCGCCGCCGCACTGACGGCACTCTGACTCCTCGCCGGGTGGACACGCCCGTACGGTGGAGCAAACGCATAAGGCGGATCGAGGAACGACGCGAAGAAGCTGCAGCGCATTGCCGCGGTTGATCCGTTACCGACGAAGTGCCGTTGCCTCACAATGACTGTTACCAGAAGCACAGGTAACTCGGGGGGCGACGAGATGGCGAAAACCTTGAGCGGAGTGGCCCGGCGCGAATTGATCGATGCCGTCCGGGCCCGATATCGGATCAGCGCGCGGGCCGAGAAGCGCCTGATTCTGAAAGAGTTCTCGGCGATCACTGGATATCACCGTGAGTCAGCGATTCGGGTCTTGAACCAGGTCGACGGTGCGGCTCCAGCGATAACCCGCGCCACACGGCCGCGGATATACGACGAAGCATTTCGTCGCACGCTCGTGGTGCTGTGGGAGGCGTCGGATCGGGTCTGCGGCAAGCGCCTTCGGGCCATTTTGCCGACCCTGGTCCCGGCGCTGGAGCATCACGGGCACATGGCGCTCGATCCGGGCACTCGAGCGAAACTCATGGCGATCAGTGCGGCCTCGATCGATAGGCTGCTGCAGGAGACGCGAGGACTGAGCGATCGTCGTTCGCCGCGGCGGATGCCGACAGCGCTTCGCCGCAGCGTTCCGATTCGCACGTACGCTGACTGGAATGCACCACCGCCCGGCTTCATGGAGATCGATTTGGTTGCCCATTGTGGCGAGGTTCTGAAGGGCGCCTTCGTGCGCACGTTGACGCTGACCGACATCGCCACCGGATGGACAGAGTGTGTACCGCTGGTGGTGCGCGCCGGTGCGCTGGTAATCGAAGCGATCGATCACCTACAGCCGGCGCTGCCATTTCCGGTGCGTGGGCTGGACATTGATAATGGCGGCGAGTTCCTCAACGAGGCGCTCGTCGCGTACTGTAAGGCTCGCGCGATCGAGCTCACCCGATCGCGGCCATATCGCAAGAACGATCAGGCTTGGGTGGAGCAGAAGAACGGCTCCGTCGTGCGCCGGCTGGTTGGTTATCGCCGCCTCGAGGGCAGTGCCGCAGCGGCGATCCTCGCGCGGCTCTATGCGGCCTCGAGGCTGTTCGTGAACTTTTTCCAGCCATCGTTCAAGCTCAAGGAGAAGCTGCGCGTCGGTGGGCGCACGATCAAGCGCTACCATCCCCCGCAGACCCCCTGCGCGCGGCTGCTTGCGCTCCCGGGTACGCCGACGCCGGTGCGAACGATGCTAGAGGAAGCGCTCCGAACTCTAGACCCCCTGCGCCTGCTCGAGGAGGTCCGCAACGCGCAACACCAGCTCGTCTGCATTGCCGATGAAGGCGCAGAATCGCTGCCGGCCGCCCAGCAGGAGGATTTGCAGCGCTTCCTGATGGGTCTCTCGACCGCTTGGCAAGCCGGCGAAGTACGACCGACCCACCGGGAGCGGAAACGCAAGCCCCACGATTGGCGGACACGCCCAGATCCATTCGAGGCAGTGTGGCCGAAGCTGCTGACCTGGTTCGAAGAGACCCCGGATCAGACCGGGAAAATGCTCTTTCACCGATTGCAGGGGGAACATCCCGGGCAGTTTGATGGCAGACAACTCCGAACCCTGCAGCGGAGAATGCGTCAGTGGCGGCTGCAGCGAGCACGCAAGATGGTGTTTGGCGTTCACAACGGCGCCGTCGTGGCTGGCCTCGAAGCCCTCTCACACGCACTGATCTGCGAGCGATCCAGCGCGGAGACGAGTCAGACTAAGAGCCAGGTACAGGCGGCGGGAGAAATTGCGCCGTGAGAGCGCCAGAGCTGAGATCAGGCGAATCCCTAGAGTTGCAGCGCCAAGCGCGTGGGCGACGGACTTCTTCCCGGCCTTACGGCCAGGAAGACTGCGCGACGGCTTCGCCGCCGCACGGGGTGGCAAGACACGGTTGAAATGAGATAAAAGATCGGCAGAGACTTGGTAACACACCCCATGAGGCAATCGGGTAACATTCCTCAGTGAGGCAACACGTGCCGGAATCTAGTTGACGCTGGGCGAACGCCATCGCTGGGCTCTTCCCCGCCAGCTCGGCTATCCGCTTCTGTTTCGTTGACACGCTCTCAGGCTTCAAGGCGCCCTCGGTGTTTCTCAAAAGCGATTCTGTACCATGGTGCCCCGCTTCCCTCGGCCGGGTCCGTGTGAGCCACGTTCCCCGGCGTCATCAGTACTATCAGAGCACTAAGACTTCCGGCGCCTACTGCGGGTCAGCTTATTCTTTCGCCTCCCCGTTCCGACTGTCTCCCCAGGGTTCGCTCCCGTGCAGCAGGGGTACCACACGAGCCCGGCCCCGCTCTCAGCCGCGGTGCCATCAGCTATCTCACAGTCGGTCGACGCCGGATCTCCCAGGTTCCTGGAGAGCCCATCCCATACCCCTGCCCCGCTCTCGGACCCCGGCCGGTCCAAACCGTCCTCGCCATGGCGGTCGGTTCGGTGCCGTCCCCACGTTTGTGACCGTGAAGACACCAGCGGTCAGGGAATCTCGGGGCTCAATCACGCGGCTGTGGTATCCGCTGCCTACGCTTCACGAGACATGTCGCCACGCCCCGTGCAAGGCTCGCTTCCGGCTGGTGGCTAGCCCCTTGCCGAATGGGAGTCGAACCCATTGGGCTCCAACGAGAAGTTTCAGCTACTTACACAGCATCCTCTCCTCCCAGGCTTGGCCTGGCGCGACGCAAAACTCCCGCGCCGCAGCTAATGGGTCAGGGCTAGCGGCCGGAATAGCCACCGATTCCATTGACCAAATGTATCCGTTAGGATACACTTTCCCGGTGCGGTATCTCGTGAAGCAGACCGTGAGATTCTCAGCCTGGCACAGCGAACTGCGGGACCTGCGCGCCAAAGTCGCGATCGCCCGCCGGATCGAGCAAGCGGAGAACGGCAACCTCGGTAAGATCCGCTCGGTGGGGCCCGGTGTTTCCGAGATGAAGATCGAGCTCGGCCCAGGCTACAGGGTCTATTTCACCGTTCGCGGCCGAGAGGTCATTATCCTCCTCGCCGGTGGAGATAAGTCTACTCAACGGGCCGATATTCGACG
>JBOHYR010000076.1:0-57819 GCA_050737995.1 Rhodanobacteraceae bacterium | reverse complement strand
TCCGAGGCCGGTGCGCAGGCGATCCGCGAGCGACTGTCCGCGCACGGCGGCGAAGGCCGTGTCTTGAACGTCACCGATGGTGCTGCGGTGGAGGCGCTGATCGAAGCGGCCGTCAAGGCCCATGGCGGTCTCTCGATCCTCGTCAACAACGCCGGCATCACCCGCGACCAGTTGCTGATGCGGATGAAGGACGAGGACTGGCAGGCGATCCTCGACACCAATCTCACCTCGGTCTACCGCACCTGCAAGGCGGTGATGCGCACGATGATGAAGGCGCGCAAGGGCCGCATCGTCAACATTGCCTCGGTGGTGGGCGTCACCGGCAATCCCGGCCAGACCAACTATGCCGCGGCCAAGGCCGGCATCATTGCGTTCTCGAAATCGCTGGCACGGGAAATCGGATCGCGTGGCATCACGGTAAACGTGGTCGCACCTGGTTTCATCGATACCGACATGACCCGCGCGCTCGGCGACGGCCAACGCAAGGCGCTGGAAGGGCAGATCGCGCTGGGCCGTCTGGGTGACCCGGCCGACATCGCCCGGGCCGTGGCGTTCATGGTGTCGCCGGCAGCGAGCTACATCACTGGCGAAACCCTGCACGTCAACGGCGGCATGTACATGCCATGATCGCGATGCATGGTGCGCTTGGCCACGATGGCCGGACCACCGTCGCGACCCGTGGCCGCAACGGTTCTATTGGGGGCCGGAACCGGGTAATATGGCGCCTTTCGTGCCGCGGCCGGAGGCCCACGGGTGGCTGCGGAATACCACACTGAACCGTTGTGGTCCAGCTTGAATTTGTACCATGCGGATCCGAGTGGACCCGCATGGGGTAGTGGGGAAGGGCGAGGCCCGACCTCGAACGCATTTGTCCCGGGAGGCACTGTCTCATGAGCAGCATCGAAGAGCGCGTCAAAAAGATCGTGGTCGATCAGTTGGGGGTCAAGGAAGAAGACGTCACACCGAACGCCTCGTTCGTCGACGACTTGGGCGCAGACTCGCTGGATACCGTGGAACTGGTGATGGCGCTCGAAGAGGAATTCGAAACCGAGATTCCCGACGAGGAAGCCGAGAAAATCACCACCGTCCAGCAGGCGGTGGATTACATCAAGGCGCACGTCAAATCCTGATCCCGCGCGGCGCATGCCTGGCGGCGGCGCAACGATGAGATTGCGGCAATCCGAAAGCTGCGCCTTCGTGCGCGGCTTTCGCTTTGATGGAGCCGTGACGGTGCATAAAGGTATGGCGGCATTTCCCACCCCTTTTGGAAGCCAAGGGGTCGATGCGCAGCATCGGGAGATGCCGGTTCGCGAGGGATGAGCACATCCCCTTGATCCCCTTTCCGGTGGAAGGGGGAGAAACTGCAGACTTGGGTTTCTGGAGCATGGAGTTCCCATGAACAAGCGGCGAGTTGTGGTCACCGGCCTGGGTATCGTGTCGCCCGTCGGCAACGACGTGGCGACGGCGTGGAAAAACGTGGTGACAGGTACAAGTGGCATCGGGCCGATCACCCATTTCGATGCCGACGCATTTCCGACGCGTATTGCAGGCGAGGTCAAGGGTTTCGATCCGGCTGTGTACATCGCGCCGAAAGACATCAAGAAAATGGATACTTTCATCCATTACGGCATCGCCGCGGGTACCGAGGCGTTGCGCGACTCAGGACTGGAAGTGACCGAGGCCAACGCCGGACGCATTGGCGCCGCGGTTGGCGCCGGCATCGGTGGCATCGCCAGCATCGAGCGCACCTCCATCGCCTATCACGAGGGCGGCCCACGCAAGATTTCGCCGTTCTTCGTGCCGGGTTCCATCATCAACATGGTGTCTGGCAACCTCGCGATCATGTATGGGTTGAAGGGTCCGAACATCGCCTGCGTCACCGCGTGCACCACTGCGACGCACAACATCGGCCTGGCGATGCGCATGATCCAGTACGGCGATGCCGATGCGATGTTGACCGGTGGTGCCGAGTTCTCCGTCACGCCGACGGCGATCGGCGGGTTCTGCTCGGCACGCGCGGTGAGCACCCGCAATGACGAGCCGCACAAGGCCAGCCGGCCCTGGGACAAGGATCGCGACGGGTTCGTCCTTTCCGATGGCGCCGGCCTGCTGATGTTGGAGGAGTACGAACAGGCAAAAGCGCGCGGGGCGAACATCTATGCGGAACTCGCTGGTTTCGGCATGAGCGATGATGCGTATCACATCACCGCGCCCAGCGAAGGCGGCGAAGGCGCGGCGCGTTGCATGGAGAACGCACTGCAGGACGCCGGTGTCGATCCATCTGAGGTGCAATACATCAATGCACACGGTACCTCCACGCCGCTTGGTGATGTAGGTGAGGTGCATGCGGCCAAGCGCGTGTTCGGCGAACATGTGAAAAAACTGGCGATGAGCTCCACCAAGTCCGTGACTGGTCACTTGCTCGGCGCGGCGGGCGGCGTCGAGGCGATCTTCACCTTGCTGGCGATGCGCGACAAGGTGTTGCCGCCGACCATCAACCTCGACGAGCCGGGTGAGGGCTGCGACCTGGATTTCGTGGCCAACACCGCGCGCGACAGCCGGGTCGACATCGCGATTTCCAACTCGTTCGGTTTCGGCGGCACCAACGGCACGTTGCTGTTCAAACGGGCGTGAATTGCCACCGTTGCATCCGGTTCGTATCGTTTAGACTGGCCGGATGATCCGATTCGACATCCTTTGCCGCGCCCCGTCGCGCAAGCGCCAAGCCGGCAACGTGGTGTTGCGGCTGTTGTTGCTGGCGATCGTGCTGGTGTTGGTCGCCGCGGTCGCATGGGGTGGCATTGCTTATCTGCGTTTCACGCGCGCACCATTGAGCGTTCGCGCGGGCGGGCAGACACTGGAGGTTGCAAAGGGCGAACGCTTCAGGGACATCGTGCGGCAGTTGCACGATGAAAGGCTCACGGCTGCGTCGCCGTTGCTGTGGCGCGCGCTTGCGATACGCCTCGGCGCGGCCAAAAAATTGCACGCCGGCGAGTATGCGCTCGAGCCCGAAATGACCCCTGAGATGCTGCTGGAGAACATGGCCGCCGGGCGCGTGTTGCATCGGCGCGTCACGTTGGTGGATGGCTGGACCTTCGCGCAGGTCCGGCAGGCGCTGCAGAAGGCGCCGAAACTGGAGCACGATCTCGACGGCGTCGCCGATGCGCGTGTGATGGCGAAGCTGGGCGATGCCAGCCTGTCGCCGGAAGGCGAGTTCATGCCTGACACGTACGACTATGTGCTCGGCATGTCCGATCTCGACATCCTGAAGCGCGCGCACAAGGCGATGCAGGCGTATCTCGCAAGCGAGTGGGCCAAACGCGACACCTCGGTTCCGCTGAAGAACTCCTATCAGGTATTGATCCTCGCTTCGCTGGTCGAGAAGGAAACCGCGGTGCCGGCCGAACTTTCGAGGATCGCCGGCGTGTTCGAGCGGCGGCTCACGATTGGAATGAAGCTGGATACCGATCCCAGCGTGATCTACGGCATGGGCGCGAGCTACACCGGCAAGATCCACAAGGTCGACCTGGAAACCGACACACCGTACAACACCTACACGCGCAACGGTCTTCCGCCGACGCCGATTGCGCTGCCCGGCCGCGCCGTCATCCATGCGGTGCTGCACCCGGCCGCGGGCGACGCATTGTATTTCGTGGCGAAGGGCGACGGCACGCATCATTTTTCGGCGACACTGGCCGAACACAACGCCGCGGTGCGTCGCTACATCCTGCAGAAGAAGCCTCGGTGAACGGACAATTGATCACGCTTGAAGGAGGCGAAGGTGCGGGCAAGAGCACATTGCTTGCCGGCTTGCGCGAACATTTCCAGCGGTCGGGTCAGGATGTGCTGTATACGCGCGAACCCGGTGGCACACCGGTGGGCGAGGCGATCCGCGCGCTGGTGCTCGATCCAGTTCATCGCGACATTGCTGTCGAAACCGAATTGCTGCTTATGTTCGCGGCACGCGCGCAATTGGTTCGCGAGGTGCTGCGTCCCGCATTGACGGCGGGGCGATGGGTATTGTGCGATCGTTTCACCGACGCCAGTTACGCGTATCAGGGCGGCGGACGTGGTGTGGACGCCGCGCGGATCGCTGATCTGGAACGCTTGGCGACGGGCTGTCTCAAGCCCGACCTGACTCTGCTGCTCGACCTGCCGGTTGCGCGCGGACGGGCACGCGCGAGCCAACGCGGCGACGCCGATCGCATCGAGGCCGAGCGCGACGACTTTTTCGAACGCGTGCGCGTTACTTACCTCGCGCGTGCGCATGCCGAGCCGGAACGTTTCTACGTAATCGACGCGTCACAACCGTCGAAACAGGTGTTGCAGGCGGCGCTCGCCGCCATCGAGGATCTGAGCGCGAAGGCCATGGCATGAGCAAGGACGACCAAATCGCCGCGGTGCCCGCCATCGCGCCAGGAGATCCGTTGCCATTCTGGTGTGCCCCAATCTGGGATGTGCTGGCTAAGCGCGCGGCCAACGGTACCCTGCCGCATGCCTTGCTGCTGTGCGGACCGGCAGGGCTCGGCAAACGTTCGCTGGCAGAAGCGTTCGTGCGCGCACGGTTGTGCGAAGCACCGCGCGCAGGCCACGCGTGCGGAGCGTGCCGCACGTGCAGGTTGCTGACGGCGGGCACGCATCCCGATCGCATATTCGTCACGCTGGAAGAAAATCCGAAGACCCACGTCATGCGCAAGGAAATCGTGATCGACCAGATCCGAGGTTTATCCGCGCGCCTGGCCATGGCGAGCCAGCTCGGTGGGTGGCAGGTGGCGATTGTTGATCCTGCTGATGTCATGAATCCGTCGTCGCAGAATGCGTTGCTGAAAACACTCGAAGAGCCCACGCCGTCCAGTCTGATCGTGCTGGTCAGCGACCAACCCTGGCGTTTGAGTGCGACGATCCGCAGCCGCTGCCAGCGTGTCGACTTCGCGATACCGCAGCGCACGGATGCGCTGACATGGCTGGAGAAACGGGGCGTCGAGCAGGCCGCCACCGCATTGGCTGCGGCGGGGGGCAACCCGGGACAGGCATGGCTGCTGGCTGAGCAGGGCGGCATGCAGCGTCGGCAGGATGTTGCGAGGGATCTGCTGGCCTTGGCTGCCGGGCGCGCTCAAGCTCGCGAGATCGGCAAGGCATGGACTGGCGACGAGCCCGAGCTACGTCTGGAACAGGCGGCGCGGTTGTTGGAGGGGGCGCTGAGGGCTCGTGCCGGGGGGGAACGCACGCGCTTCGATCCTGACTGGGATGACGAGACGCTCGCGACGCGATTTGCGGGTGCCAACCGTCTGCGCGCCCTGCTGAATGGGCCGTTGCGCAGCGACCTTGCGCTGTTCGAATGGCTGGACGGCCTTCCCGCAGCTTCGGCGCGGCGCGGCAACCGTTGATCCAGGAGATGTCGTTGTGCAATGGCGTGGCAGCGACGCCCGCCACCGGTCATGGCGCGGTCAACCGCGCCGCGTCACAATCGCGCCCCATCCTCGTGCCGGCAATTCCGGCGCGCGACCGAAGGAATGCGTGTGCATCTGGAAAAACCCTCCGATCTGTTCGACCCGGATGCATTGCTGAAACGTCCGGACGCAAGGTTGATGGTTCTTGCGCCGCACCCCGACGACGAATCGCTGGCGGCGGGCGGATTGATCCAGCGCGCACTTGCCCATGGCGCCCGGGTGAGCGTGGTGTTCGTCAGCGATGGCGAGAACAACCCGTGGCCGCAGCGGGCGCTTGAACGACGTGTATGGATCGGGACACGCCAGCGCGTGAGATGGGCCAACCGCCGTCGCGCCGAGGCCGACGGCGCGCTGCGCGAACTCGGAGCCGAAGGGATCAGCGTGCATCGCCTGGGTTGGCCGGATGGCGGCGTCACGTGGATGCTGCTGGAACAAACCGGTTTGATGTTGGCCACCATGCGCGACCTGCTGGAACGCGAGCCGCCATCGCTGCTGGTGCTTCCGGATCTTTTCGACCGCCACCCCGATCACAGCGCGATGCACGTGCTCATGGAAATGGTGTTCCAGAACATGCCGCGGGGATCGAAACCCGGTTGCCTGGGCTATCTTCTGCATGGCCGCTCGCAATCGGGCGCTCCACGCCGCGCGGTGTTCACCTTGAACGAGGACGAACAGACGCGCAAGCGCAAGGCCATCGAGGCCCATTCCAGCCAGACCGCCCTGAGCGGGCGCCGACTGATGCGGTTTGCGACTGATACCGAGGGCTTCGTGGCCGGACTGGACAGCCATGACCGCGACCAACCGACGCTGCCGTGGTTGCCGCCACGGCTGTTGCGGCAATGGTTGTCGCTTCTGGTTGTGGATGCCGATGGGGGCGAGAGGGTGAGCTTGGGCGCGGGCAAAAGCGCGAACCTGTTCTGGCGCGATGGCAGCCCCGCCGCGCACACGTTGCGGAAGCTGCACCGACCCTATTACGTCAAGCTGTATTGCACGCTACCCTCACCCTGGGTATTCGATGGCTGGGGCTGGTGCCGTTTCGGCCCGACCCGCGCTTGACCACGGGATGGCTTAGACGGCAAGCTTGCGGCCGCCGATCAACGAGGATGGATGACAATGGCAGCAAAGGTGGGTGCAGGCGGAATGGGCAGTCAGGGGATCCTGCCGGTCGTCATCAAGGACAAGAACACCCTGTATCAGTCCTACATGTCGTTTGCGAAGGGCGGCGGCCTGTTCGTGCCCACCAACAAGCGGTACAACCTCGGGGATGAAGTATTCCTCCTGCTGACCTTGCCGGAAGAAACTGAGCGTGTGGCGACCACCGGACGGGTGGTATGGATCACCCCGATCGCTGCACAGGGCAACCGTCCAGCGGGTATCGGTGTCCAGTTCACCGAAAATGCCGACGGCGACAACGCGCGCACCAAGATCGAAACGCTGTTGGCCGGGCTGCAAGGTGGCGACAAGCCTACGCATACCATGTGATGAGCGTCTGTTGCGGCAGGTGCCGAAAACCGGCGCGAAGACCGGTTTTTTTGCCCACTCGTTCGCAAACGCCTTTCGATGCGGCTGTTGCAACCGGCCGCTGCGGCGGAGAGCTAGCCGAGGCGGGCGAAACCTTGCAAACATTGGTCGGGGAGACAGGATTTGAACCTGCGACTTCTACGTCCCGAACGTAGCGCTCTACCAGGCTGAGCTACACCCCGACGACTCGCGCAGGCCCACATGCCCGACAGCGAGCCGCGAATGATACTTGGCGCCGCTTCACGTGCGCAAGACGGGCCCCGGCGCTGCTAATCTTGCGGCTTTATCTTGCGAGGGAACTTCATGGCGCTGACCACGCCCCGAACCATGCCCGGAGTGCTGGAGCTGCTGCCGCGCGAGCAGATCGCGTTCCAGTCGATGCTGGATACCATCCGGCGGGGATTCGAGGTGTACGGGTTTCTTCCGGTCGAGACCCCGGCGATCGAATTCAGTGACATCCTGCTCACCAAGAGTGGCGGCGAGACCGAACGACAAGTGTATTTCGTGCAGTCGACGGGTGCGCTGGAAAAATCCGGTCAGCCCGAGCACGCGCTCCGCTTCGACTTGACCGTGCCGCTTGCGCGCTACGTGGCCGAGCACGAACGCGATCTCGCCTTCCCGTTCCGGCGTTACCAGATGCAGCGGGTGTACCGCGGCGAACGCGCCCAGCGGGGACGATTCCGCGAGTTCTACCAGTGCGATATCGACGTGATCGGCAAGGATTCGCTGTCGATCCGCTACGACGCCGAGATCCCCGCGGTGATCCATGCGGTGTTCCACGCGCTGGACTTCGGAGCATTCACGATTTGGCTCAACAACCGCAAGCTGATGCGCGGTTTCTTCGAAGGTCTCGGCGTCGCCGACAGCGAGCGCCAGATGCTGGTGCTTCGCGAAGTGGACAAGCTCGACAAACGAGGTGCGGAGTACGTGCGCGGCGTGTTGACTGGCGAGGGGTTCGGACTCTCTGCCGATGCTGTCGAGAACGTTCTGCGTTTCGTCGGTGTGCGTTCAAAGTCTTTGGCCGACGCGCATGCGAAGCTGGATGCGCTGGGTTCCGGCAGCGAAACCTTCGAAGAGGGAAGGGCGGAATTGCGCGAAGTGCTGGATACGGTTGCGGCACTCGGCGTGCCCGAGTCGACATTCGCGCTGAACCTCTCGATCGCGCGCGGACTCGATTATTACACCGGCACCGTGTACGAAACCACCTTGAACGAACACCGCGAGCTCGGATCGATCTGCTCGGGCGGCCGTTACGACGACCTGGCGGCCAATTTCACGAAATCGAAACTGCCGGGTGTTGGCATTTCCATCGGACTGACGCGTTTGTTTTGGCTGTTGCGCGAAGCGGGATTGCTGAAAGCATCGGAAAGCACGGTGCAGGTGTTGGTGACCCAGATGGATGCGGCGCAGTTGCCTATTTCGCTCGCGCTTGCGAAGGAATTGCGTGACGCTCGCATTTCTACGGAAATCGCCTTGGAGGGCGGTAAGCTGGGCAAGCAATTGAAGTATGCCGACCGTGCCGGGATCCGCTTTGCGGTGGTGGCTGGGGCGGACGAACTCGCGCGCGGAGGGGTGGCGGTCAAAGATCTGCGCCGCGGCGACCAGTTCGAGGTGAAGCGCGAGGAACTGGTCCGGGTCCTGCGGGTGGAACTCGCGCGGGATGAGGCGGCGAAGGCATGAAGACGATCCGGCTCGATGGCACCAGCCTGACCCGCGCAGATGTTGTCGCCGTTGCACGCGGTGGCGTCGGGGTCGAGCTCGATACTGCCCAACTCGACAAAGTGCAGCGCGCGGCCGACTTCATAGCCGACAAGGTGCGCTGTGGCGAGCCGATCTATGGCGTGACCACCGGTTTCGGCAGCAACGCCGACAAGTTGCTGGGTGCGCACCGGGCGCGTGACGAGCTGCCGGGCGGTAATCCCGAGCCCCGCAATGCGACCCTGCCGGAAGAATTGCAACACAACCTGATCATCACCCACGCGGTTTGCGTGGGTGACCCTCTGGGTGCAGACGTGGTCCGGGCGATGCTCGTGATCCGGATCAACACCCTGATGCGCGGACATTCCGGGATCCGCGTGCAGACTCTGCAAGCGCTTGCAGAGTTGCTGAACCGCGGCGTGGTGCCTGTCGTTCCCGCCAAGGGTTCGGTGGGCGCGAGTGGTGATCTGGCGCCCTTGTCGCATCTCGCGGTCGTGCTGCTGGGGGGGGGCGAAGCGTTTTACGAAGGTGAGCGTTTGCCGGGCACCGAGGCCCTGGAGCGCGCGGGGCTTGCGCCCGTCGAACTCTCCTTCAAGGAGGGGCTTGCGCTCAACAACGGCACCGCGCAGATGCTGGCGATGGCGGTACTGGCGCTGGATGAACTGGGATATTTGCTCGATGTCGCGGACCTTGCCGCGGCGATGACGCTGGATGCCTTCGCCGGGCGCAGCGGCGCGCTGCGCGAGGAAGTCCATGCATTGCGGCCGCATCCGGGGCAAGTTGGCGTGGCGAAGCATGTGCGCGAACTGCTACGCAATTCCACCCTGATCGATATTCCATATCACCTCGTCCCACGCTTTCGCACATGGACGGCGTCAGCGTGGACGACGTCGGAGGACCAAGCGTTGTCGTTCGACATCCACTGGGAGTGGGTGCCAGCTGATAAACGGCACGGACGCGAAGCGTTCTACCAACGTTTCCTGCCGTTCCGGGGCGGCAAAAAGCACCAGCCACAGGATGCCTATTGCCTGCGCTGCATGCCGCAGGTGCACGGCGCGGTGCGCGATGCCTGGGAACAGGCCTGTCGGGTCGTCGACATCGAGCTGAACGCCGTCACCGACAATCCGTTGATCTTCCCGGATGCGAGAGACGTGGAGCATATAGAGGAACAGGTCATTTCGGCCGGCCACTTTCACGGTATGCCACTGGCCTTGGCGATGAGCTACATCAAGGCCGCGATCCCGGTGTTGGCGTCGATATCGGAGCGGCGACTCAACAAACTCGTCGACTCCGCGACCAGCGATGGCCTGCCGGCGTTCCTGACCGGCGACGAGGATGGCACCGATTCGGGTTTCATGATCGTGCAGTACACCGCCGCCGCGCTGGTGAACGATTTGGCCACGCGCGCGCACCCCGCCAGCGTGTACTCGATTCCGACCAGCGCCAACGCCGAGGACCATGTCTCCATGGGCGCCAACGAAGCGCGCCAGGTGCTGGACATGATGGGCGACCTTTCGGACGTGCTGGCACTGGAGCTGTACACGGCGGCACAGGCCCTCGACTATCGCAACGAAATGCTGAATGCGGCGCGTCGATTGGCCGCCTCAGGTGGGTGGCAGGGGCTGGCCGCCAAAGTCGATAATCCCCCGCCAGGCGGGCATCCACACCGCGCGCAGTTCGAGGCCGAAGTTCGCGCGCTTGCCGACCAGCTCGCAGGATCGGAAGCGTTTCACCCCGGCGACGCGGTGCGCAAGGCTCACGGGTGCCTGCGCGAATCGGTCGCCTTCATGCACCGTGATCGGGCGATGCAACATGACGTTGCTGCGGCGTGCAGGATGGTGCGGGAGCGGGAGTACCAGGTCTGACCGAAAATGACGCTGTGCTCGGTGGAACCGTGGACTTCGTTCGTCACCTGACCGTATTGCTGCGTGCGTGAAAATTGTCGCAGGTCGGTCCGGTGGCGGTGCTGGCCACGTGACATGCAGACGCACAGGCGGCCAAGTCAAGTTGAGTTCGGTACCATCCTCTGCAACGCGTCGGCGTCGGTAGTCAACGCCGTGAACAACCTGAACTGGTTGCGTGCGCGTTCGAGGTTGTGGGCCGGGTGCGTGACGCGGAAGTAGCGATCGCCGTCGAGGTAGTCGGTGAGGAAACGAAGGCCGATCACGCCGGTGATCAGACGAGCGGCAAATACGAGGTTGCCGCGTTCGAGCGGCGTCAGCAGCGTGCCGCACCCTTCGATGTAACCGCGGGCGAGCGCCGCAAAGTGATCGTGCCGGACACGGACACGTTCGAGTTCGGTGGAGTCTTCCGGCATCGGGCTCAGCATCGTGCGCGCCATGTCGCCGAAGTCGAATAGCAAGGTACCCGGCATGACCGTATCGAGGTCCACCACACAGATCGCACGGTGGCCCGCCTCGAACAGGAGGTTGTTCAACTTGCAGTCGTTGTGCGTGATCCGCCACGGCAGGCCGTCGGCGAGCAACGCACGCCAGTGCGCCACGACATCCTCGAAACCGATCGCGGTCTCACAGTCGGCGCGTGCGCCGGAGAGGCGATCTACGCGATCGCTGTCGAGTGCGGCGCGGAAGGCGTCGAAACGCCGGATCGGGTCGTGGAAGTGGGGAATGACCTCACCGATCGTGTGGCGGTCCAGGTCCGCGAGCGCCGCGGCGAAGGCGCCGAAGCCCCGGCCGGCCTCGAAAGTGAGAGTCGGATCGCTTGCGGTCTCGAAAGTACGGGCCTCCGGGACGTGGTTGTACATGCGCCACCAATTTCCGTCCGCCAGCACAGCGGCGGCCTCGCCACCCAACGTGGGCACCAGTTCGAGAACAGAGTAAGCGTAGCGACCAGCCGCACGTTTGCGACCCAGGTGCGCGGTGACCCGATGGCAGTTCCGCATCACCATCGCGGGATCGCGAAACACATGGGTATTCAGGCATTGCAGCACGCGCTGGCGCCCGTCGTCCTGAACAAGAAGGGTACGGTTGATCAATCCGTTGCCGAGCTGCGAAAACCGCATGCGGGGGCTCAGTCCCCAGGCTTCGGCTAGTCCGTTGCGGGACAAGGGGTCGAGATCGACAGTATCATTCATGCGCGGGGCCAGAGTGGCATGGGATAGGCACCCCTTGCGTGCAACATCGCCATGATGGTGATTGCGTGTTCGCGGTCGTCGGGGTAGGTGAGTCCTAGCCAGGAGTCGTCCGTGGGCAAAACCGCGAGCCTCCGTTCGCGCGTGGCCAGGTGCCGGGATATGGCGTGGGGCAGGTAGTACTCGCGGTTAGCCCCGGCGTCTGACAGGAATTCGCGCAAGCCGGTTTCGAGATCGGGCAACAGGTCGGGCAGCAGCCCCCAGCAGTTCAGCGAGACCACGCTATCCGGGGCGAGCGCTCGTCGGGAACCATCGGGCGCCGTGCCAGCGAGCGCGCCCTGGCGGGCTGCGATGTCGGTGTATTCGGTCACGTCTTCCAGGAAACCGTCACGATCGACCCGGCAAATGCCGCGATTGACGCCGCCATATTCCGATAACGTGGCGTCGAGTCGATAACCAACCATCGCGGGACCGTCGTCGTTGCGAAGGTGTTCCGCCAGCAGATGGAAGGCATGGCGGCCGTAGTAGTCATCGGCATTGATGACGGCGAAGGGTCCGTGCAGCAATTCCGCGCAGCACCAGAGTGCGTGTCCGGTTCCGAGTGGTTTGCGACGGTCCAATGGCGGATCACATCCCGTGGGCACGCGATCCGGTGTCTGTTCCACGAAGTGCAAGGCCGCGTGCCCGCGCAGGTGCGGCGCAAGGCGTTGCTGTAGCACTTCACGCAATTCCGCGCGAGTGACCATCACGAATTGGGTGAAACCCGCAGCGAGTGCGTCGTGAATTGAATATTCGAGCATCCACTCGCCATCGGGTCCGACGTCCGCGACTTGCTTGGCGTCGCCGTAGCGGCTGCCGATTCCGGCGGCGAGGATCACAAGGGACGGTGTGTCATCGGCATGGCTCACTGCGGCGCTCCGGCCGAGATGGGCGCGGCTGGGGCAGGTGCTGGCGCAAATGGCACGACCGGACCGGGCTCGAATCCCTTTCGCCATTTTGCGAGTTGGGTCGCGATGCCCGTGCTGACCGATATCTGCGGATCGGACGCTTGATAGTTGTCACGCTTTTCCCACGCAGCTACTTGCGTGCGCGCAAGCCGGAACGCTTGTTGGAAATTTGCCGTCCGGTTCAGAGCGTCTACGAGAAAAGCATGTCCGAACCAGGTCAGTTCGGACTGCTCGCCGCAGCCGAATGAGGAACGATCGCTGCGCGCGGCGGTGATGATCATGGTATTTGCGCCCTTGAGCGGCGGGATGAAACCGCCCGAATAGCAAGCGTTGACGATCACCACTTTGTACTTGAACGGATGCTCGGCGAGGATGCCGGGCAGATCGCTGGCGCCGATCTGGTCCAGTGGCAACGGATCCATGTCCACCAGCAATGTGTGGTCCTCGCTGCCGTGGGTGGTGAAGTAAACCAGCAGGATGTCCTGCGTCAGGTCCATGTTCGAGGCAACGCCATCGAGGGCATCCTCCAGATTCGTCCATGTCGCAAGCGGGCGCGTGGCAAGCGATGCCGGGTTGTTTTCCAGAACGATGACGTGGCCCCGCGACCCGAGGCGCCGTGTGAACAGCTTGTCGAAATATTCCGCTTCGTTGCGAAATACGTTCTCGCTGCCATCGCCCGCGAACACGATGGCATACAGGTTCACCTTGCCGGGCGTGCGTGGATGCAGTTGCGCAATTTCCCGATCGAGTAGCTCATGCTGTGAATAAATCACCTGCTCCGGCGTAGGCGCGTCTTGCGGCCAGTTGGCGTTGGAGAGCAAGCCCGAGGACGCTGAATCATTGCCAGCGGTGGATGCGTCTGCGACCGATGCGGGCTGCGACGGAAACATTGCCGCCCCGTCGACGGCGCGATCGCGCGAAGCCACCGCGAGTTGCGTTTGATGGTTGTGCCAGGTCGCCATGCCGAGGGCGCCGATGAGACAGCCCAGCATCGCGACGACGACAAATGCAACGATTCGCTTCATCGTGGCAGTTTCCATGGAATGACCGCCGGAACCCTGCGGCAATATCCAGCGTACTTGTCACCGAAAGTTTCCTGCATGAAGCGTTCTTCCACCCGCCACTTGCGCCACAGTGCGAGCCAGACGATCACTAGCGCCAGCAGGCTGCGCCATTGATCCTGTGCAATGGCGGTGCCGAGGAATGCCAGCAGCATGCCGGTATAGATGGGGTGTCGCACCAGCCGGTAGGGCCCACACGTGATGAGCTCGTGTTGTTCCTTGACCGTGATCGTGCCACTCCAGTTGCGCCCCAGATGCACCCGTGCCCAGACTGTGAACGCAAGGCCGATCGCGACCAGCGCCAGCCCGGTGTAGTAAAGACCCCAGCTGTACGACGGCTCCACGTATTGTCCAAGCCAGTTGTCAGGGCGGTGCATCAACAGAAGCCACGCCGCGATCAGCAACGGCAACCCATGGGCCAGCCTCGAAGGGCTTGATTCGCGACGAACAGTCTGTTTTCCACGCAAGGCTGACGCCGACCAATAAAGCAACCACAGGATCCACAGCAGGGTGATCGGGTCGGTTAGCGTCTGCAAGATGGTCGGGCTCATGCGAAGGCGATCGCGTTGAAATCCGCGACGCAGGGATGCGCGCCGTTTTCGGGACAGGCACTCGGTTGCCGGCACACCTGGATCGTCTGCATACCGGTGCCGCGCGCGGCATCGAGTTCGGCGCCGATGTCCGAAAGAAACACGATCGCCGTCGGCGGCAGGCGGATGGCTTCGGCAATGCGCAGGTATGAGCCTCGCTCACGCTTGCCGCCGATTTCGGTGTCGAACCAGCCGTCGAACAGCCGTGTCAGGTCGCCCGCTTCGGTGTAGCCGAAGAACAGCTTCTGCGCGGTGACCGATCCCGACGAGTAGACGTACAACTTCAAACCCCGTGTCTTAAAGGCGCGCAGCCGTGTGGGCACATCGGGATATACATGGGCACGATAGTCACCGGCTTCGTAGCCCGCTTTCCAGATCATGCCTTGCAGTGCCTTCAACGGCGTGGCCTTGCGGTCCTCGTCGATCCAGCGCAGCAGCGTGTCGATGACACGTCGCGAATGCGGGTCATCAATTCCGGCTTCGCGGGCGATGACGTCGAGCCAGTGTTGCACTTTCGGATCATCGCGATGCGTCTCGACAAAATGCGGCAAATGCTCGCGCGCATAGGGAAACAGCACGTCCTTGACGAACGCGATCGAACTGGTGGTGCCTTCGATATCCGTGAGCACCGCACGGACGCCGGTTGCCTGGGCTTTGCTCATGCCGTGCTGCTGGGGTGCTGCGTTTCCACGTGCGACGAATAGGCCGTCTCGATGTCGCGTTTCACTTCGATCGGATGGGCGATGCGATGCAGCACCATCGCCGTTTCGCCGCGGCCGGTGATCTCCACGTTGCCGTAGCCGAAGACCCGGCCCCAGACGCTCTGGCGCAGGTCCACGGTCTCGATCGAAGCCAGCCGCAACTCGGTGGTTTGGCGTGAAACGATCCCGGTCTTCCGCACCACACGGCGATTGGTCACCGCTTGTTCGATGCCGCGCAGCCACAACCATTGGTGACCGGCGATCAGGATCGTCAGGATCGCCACGCCCAACGCTGCCCACGAACCCCAGGCGACGTTTGCGATAAACAACGCGACCACGGCGATGATGCCAAGCACGATCACGACCCAGAAGCGGATCCACATCGACCAGTGCAACTTGAACACTGCGGCGATCGATTCGCCCGGCGCCAACGATTGCTTCAGATAGGACATCGATCCCCCTTCGGTCACGCTCAGTTGTCGAGTCGGGGAAACTGGCCGGCGATGCCGTCGCCGGTGAAATTCGCCACCCAGCCTTCCGGATTGGTGAACAGGCGGATCGCGATGAAGTGCGGATTCGGCCCCATGTCGAACCAGTGGCGGGTGCCGTCGGGGACGCCGATCAGGTCGCCCTGTTCGCACAATATGCCGTAGATGCGCTCGCCGATGTGCAGGCTGAACTGTCCCTGGCCGGCGACAAAGAAGCGTACCTCGTCCTCGGAATGGGTATGTTCGGACAGGAATTTCTGTCGTAGCGCTTCTTTCTGCGGGTGATCGGCGGTCAGCGAGATCACGTCCACGACTTGGTAGCCTTTTTCCCGTTTGAGACGTGCGATGTCGTCAGCGTAGGCAGCAACCACCTCTTCCTGGGGGGCGCCGGGCGCGACGGCCTTGTTCGCTTCCCAGCGTTCGAAGCGGACGCCGACCTCGTCTAGGGTTTTGGCGATCAAGGCGTGGTCGACCAAGGTGGTGAGGGGGCGCACAGGGTCACGTTGGTCGTACACGCGCAGGCGGCTCATGTTGTTCCTCCGAGGCGCTTCAAGTCGAGTTCGCAGGCCAGCAGGAATTCCAGCGCTTCGAGATGGCGACGGGCTTCCGGCATGTCTCGCCCCCAAGTGTAAAGGCCGTGCCCCTCGATGAGATAGGCGTACAACGGCTTGCCGTCATCCAGCCAGGCGGCGACGTGTTGCTCGATGTCGGCCATGTCCTGCGAATTCGGGAACACTGGCACATCGAGCCGGTTGTCATGGCTGCTATACCCGGTAAGCGCCTTCTGCAATTCCCAGCCCTGCAGCGTGACCGCGCCTTCGTGCGCGAACAGCCGCGATGCGACTGTCTGATCGCGCGAATGGGTATGCAGTACCGCACCGGTGTCGGTGCGACACCGGTAGATCTGCAGGTGCAGGTTGGTTTCCGCGGAGGGATGGCCGCCGGAGCCTACCGGCTGGCCATCGAGGCCGACGGCCATCACGTCATCCGGCGACAGCGCGCCCTTGTCGCGTCCCGAGACGGTAACGGCGATGGTGTTGTCGTCGATCCGCATCGAGAAGTTGCTGCTGGTTGCAGGGGCCCAGCCGCGCGCCGCCAGGTCGGCGCCGGTGCGCGCGATTTCCTCGCCGCAGGCGAGGAGGCGATCGGCAAGCTGTGCGGAAGGAAGCGGCATGTGCGTGCTGCGATTGTGGTCGAGCGGCTGAATGTAGCATGCACCCACGATCAAAAAACCCTGCGTTCGGCTGAGCAGAGGCGTACCATGCGTCCAGTGCCCGCTGATTGTTGGTTACCAGAGGAGTATCGACATGACCGAAGAGATCCCTTCCAGCCGCCGCCGTTTCCTGAAGCTGGCGGGCGGCGCCACAGCCGCCGTGATGTTTCTCGGCGCGCTGCCTCGTCGCGTGTGGGCGGCGTTGCCGCACTTGTCGCAGGCGAACAATGCGACTGCGAAAGCGCTGCATTACGTCGAGGACAATACCAAGGCGGTCGCGCCGCACAAGCCAGGCGAGGATTGTGCGGCATGCGTCCATTACCAGGGCAAACCGGGCGAGGCTTACGGCCCGTGCGCGATATTTCCGGGCTTCGACGTACACAACAAGGGATGGTGCGCCGGATTCCAGGCCAAAGGCTAAGGCGTCCAGGACCAATTTCGCATCAATCAGGCTGTCTGCACGCCGACGGGTATCGTTGTGCGTGCAGCCGGCTTGTTGCGTTGCTCGACGGCTGGTTGACCCACGGATTGCGTCAGTCGCATTGGCTGCCCGTTGTCGTCGGAAACGTACGCATGGCGCACCGGTTTCGTGTTCCAACTCCAGCCACGTGTCGAGCATGAATCGATCGCGATTCGGGGAGCGGATAGACGCGTAATCCAGACAAGTTGCTGCCCGGGTACGACAAGCGGAGGAGCTGACTACGCTTGCCGCACCGGGCAACGGTCCGGGGTCCACTGCCAATGGGAAATCCCTCGGAACACGCATCATAGCGCGGCCATTGGCGGGGGCCAAGGTTGACCGATCAGTTTTCGGAATGAATTTTTTTAGTTATTATAAACAGTTGGTTATGACGTTAATGTTTCGTTGTTTCTAGAGTTGTCCACAGTACGCAAGCGTACGGAAAGGCTCGTGTCCGAAGAACGCCTTGCTACGCTGTGGGAGACGGTTGCAGCAAAAAAAAGTCGAGTCACGGGGCGCTTGGCCATGGACGGCGGGTGTTGGTCGCTCGGACGCCCGTAACTGGATGGCTCCAATTACTTTCGACGCACGACGAAGCGGCGATCAGCGGCGATCAGGGGCGATCGCGCGAACTCGTCCGCATGCGGCTGTGGCGATACCCGTAACCGAAGTAGATCACGAGGCCGATCGCGGTCCAGATGATCGCGCGCCACCAGGTGTCGTGGGGCAGGCTCAGGATCAACACCACGCAGCCGATCGCACCGATGATGCAGGTGACCCACGGCCACGGGGTGTGGAACGGGCGTGGCAGGTCGGGACGTGTGTATCGCAGCACCAATACCGCGATGCAGACCACGAAAAACGCCAGCAGCGTGCCGATGTTGGTGAGTTCCGCGAGGATGTCGATCGGCAGCAGACCGGCGCCGATTGCGGCGACGACGCCCGTGATCACGGTACTGACATGCGGCGTCTGAAAGCGTGGATGCACCTTGGCGAACGCCGGCGGCAGCAGACCGTCCTTGGACATCGTGTAGAAGATGCGCGGCTGGCCTATCACCATTACCAGGATCACCGATGACAGGCCCGCCAGCGCGCCGATGTCGATCAACGGCACCAACCAGTGCCGCAGCGACGGAATCTGCTCGATACCGAACGCGACCGGATCGGGCACGTTGAGCCGGGTGTAGGACACGATGCCGGTCAGCACCAGCGACACGATGATGTACAGCGCGGTACAGATCAGCAGGCTGGCGATGATGCCGATCGGCATGTCGCGCTTGGGGTTCTTCGCCTCCTGGGCGGCGGTGGAGACCGCATCGAAGCCGATGTAGGCGAAGAAGATGATCGCCGCACCTTCGAAGATACCCATCCATCCGTACTTGCCGGGTCGGCACATGTCGCCGGTCGCGCCTGCGACCGAGCACACGCGGTCCGGTATGAACGGGTGCCAGTGTTCGGGGACGATGAAATGCAGGCCGAAAATGATGAACAGGAAGATCACGGTCAGCTTGATGACCACGATCCAGATGTTGACCGTCGACGAGTGGCGGATGCCCACGTAACAAAGGGCGGTGATCGCCAGCACGATGAAGATTGCCGGCAGGTTGATGATGTCGCCGGTGGGCACCACCGAAAGCGCGCCAACGCCTTTGGCCAGCGGCGCATTGGCAAAGGCTTCGGGAATGACCAGCCCGACGTGTTTCAGCAATGAAACCACGTAGCCGGACCAGCCCGCGGCGACGGCCGAGATCGACACCAAGTATTCAAGAACGAGGTTCCAGCCGATGAACCAGGCGATCAGTTCGCCCAGCGTCGCGTAGGAATAGGAGTAGGCGCTGCCGGCGACCGGGATCATCGCCGAGAACTCGGCGTAACACAGTGCCGCCATCGCGCAGACGAATCCAGCCAGCACGAACGAAAGGGCCAATGCCGGGCCGGCGTTGTTGGCGGCCGCAACGCCGGTCAGCACGAAAATGCCGGTACCCACGATGGCGCCGATGCCGAGTGCGGTGAGCGCCCAGGGCCCCAGCGTGCGCTTCAGCTCATTGTCGGCGATTGCGACCTCGACGGGTTTGGTCGTCCAGAGCTGCTTCCAGAGAGTCATGTGCGTCGCCTGTAGCGGTCCGAGGGCGGGTCACGCCGTATCGCGTCCCCCTCTGGCCGCGCACGGACTCGCGTCACGACGCAAGCGCGCCGTACCATACTTGCGAAACCTGCAGCTCACAAGCGCCGGATGTCATTGCCCACGATTGCGGTGCCCGCGCAAACTCCCTTCTCCCTTCGGGAGAAGGGTTGGGGATGAGGGTACGCAATCGCTTGATGGTGGGTTTTGCGGAGCCGGACCCTCACCCCCGGCGCTACGCGCCGCCTCTCCCGGTGGGAGAGGTGTTCCAAAGCGGAGCGCGCGCCGCGCTTATTCCAGCGTCACGGTGTTGTATTTCTTCGCCAGCTGCTGGAAGCGCGGGTCGGCGCGCAAGGCTGGCGGATACATCGGATTGACGGCGAGGTCGTTGCAGGCGACCGGGATGGCCGGACAGATACCTTCCAGCAGGTGCAGCGCGGGTGCGGTCTCGCCGAGCGCGAGGTACATCTGCAGCAGGTTATACGCGACAGCCAGATTGGACTGGTGGCGGCTCAAGTCCTTGAGCGCCGCGAGCGCCTGCGGGCGCAGTGTCGGATCGGCCAGCGCCTGATAGGTGAGCCGGCCCGCAGCAACCTGCTGGCGGTCGATGTCGGTGGCGGGCTTGACCGCCGCGAACGCGCTGTCGATCTTGTCGTCCTGGTGCAACTGCTGGTAGGCGAAAGTGAAGCCGAAGGCGCTGTCCACATCCTCAGGATCGAGTCGCAGCATGGCCTCGGCCGCCTGGATCATCTGCGCCCAGTCGCCGAGGTCTTGGGCCGTGGTGTCCAGATTGTTCCAGGCCGTGGCGTTGGCGGGATCGAGCAGCGTGGCTTCCTGCGTTTGCGCCATCTCCTGCTTCAGCGGCAGGACAAGGGCGTAATCAAGATGCGCGGCGGCATTGCTGGGGTCGAGCGCCAGGGCCTTGCGGTAGGCCTCCCGCGCCTTGGCGAAGTTGGGCGGGTCGGTGCTCATATCCACGATGCCCAGGGCCACCCACGCATCGGCATTGCGCGGATCGAGCGCGAGAGCCTTCTCGGCTTCCGCGCGCACCGTCGGCAGCGTGGACGCAAGCGGCAGGTCGGAGCGTTGGGTCAGGGCGACCAGCGCGTGCGCAAGCTGTGCGTGCGCCTCGGCGTACCCGGGGTCCAGTTGAATCGCCTGCTCGAAATCCCGGCGCGCGGCGGTGAAGCTCGCGGCATCAAACTTGTTCAGGAGCGCGCGACCTTTCAACACCAGCTCGTGGGCTGCGGGGTTGCTGGTGCCACCCACGGGCAGATCGGCCTGCGCGAACTTCACCTGCAACGCCGAAGCGATGGACTGCGAAACCTTGTCCTGCACCTGGAAGATGTTGGCGAACGAATCGTCGTAGTGCTGCGACCACAGCTCGTAGCCGGTGACGGCGTTTACCAACTCCACGCTGATCCTTACTTGATCGCCCTCGCGTTCGATGCTGCCGTGCAGGATGTTGGCGACATCAAGTTTTTCACCGATTGCGCGCGCGGTGAGTTTCGGGTCGCGCAACGTGGATGCGGTCTCCCACGCGATCACCCGTAGTGCGGGATTCTGGCCCAACGCGCCGGTCAGCTCCTGGGTGATGCCGTCGCTGAAGTATTGCTGTTTGGAATCGCCGGAGAGGTTCTTGAACGGCAGCACCACCAGCGTGTCGGCGGGCGGGTGGAAGGCCGCGGCTTTCGCACCGAAGGCGGATTGCGGCATGGCCGAAACGACGGGCGTCGCAGTCGCCGCGATAGCTTTGCCGCCCGAGGCAGCTTCGCCGTGCCGCATTACCAGCAAGCGCCAGCCCAGCACCGCGACGGCGACAATCAGGATCGCGATGGTGATGGCGTTGAGCTTGCGTCCGATCTGGCGGGTTTCCGGTTCCGGGCGCGCCCGCGCGGAGCCGGCAGGCTCACTGCGGCGGATGCCTTCGGGGGTGATTTCGTACGCCCAGGCCAGCGCCATCGCGATGGGAAAGCCAATCGCCAGCACCAGCACAATCAGCCGTACCGACCAGTTCGGGATGTTGAAGAACGGGAACACCTGGGTTGCGATCTGGACCAGCAGCCAGCTCGCCACGGCATAGGCGATCGCCGCGCGCCACACATGGCGGCGTTTCAATTCGTCAAACAGGCCAGATCTGCTTTCCGGCACCATGCGCCCCAAGGACTTCCACCGGTGGCCGGCTGGCCTCCACACCGCGACAGTGTCGGGTTTTGTGGCGTTCGGCGCAAGCAGGGCGCGTCGTCTCGCCCGCACCCGAAACACGTCAGGCGCGGCCCGCGAAAGCCCCGGTCAGGGTATTCACCCAAACCTTCTCGCCCGTGGTGATGTATTCCGGCACCTGGATCTCGACGCCCGTCACGAGTTTGGCGGGCTTGGTGCGTTTGGTGGCAGAGGCGCCTTTCAGCTCAGGCGCGGTATCACTGACCGTCAGTGCCACGCTGGTCGGGATCTGCAATGCCACCGGTACGTCGTCGATCAGTTGCACGTAGTAACCCTCGACGCCTTCCACGATGTAGGCAGCATTGTCGCCGACCACATCCGGATCCAGTGTGTAGGACGTATAGTCCTCGGCATCGAGAAACACGAGGGCGTCGCCATCCTTGTAGGAAAAATTGGCCGCGCGGCGCGTCAGTTCCATTTCCTTCAGTTCGTCGTCGGCGCGCAGGCTCAAGTCGAACTTGCGACCGGCGGGTATCGAATACAGCGTGAAGCGGAAGGTCACATTGCCGCCGCGCGCGGTCGGCGAGCTGCGTTCGATGTCGCGCACCTGATACACGGTGCCGTCGTATTCGACCACGTTGCCTTTCTTGGTGTCGACGGCTTTCATGGTTGCTCTTCATTCCGGCGAAAGCAGGAATCCAGTGCCTTTGTTTTGGGAAGGATCGGGAAACCTGATCAGGGCGATTATCCCTAATCAGGTCAGAAAAATGAATCCAGTGTTGTCAGTCACCCGATGCCTGCATGGCATGACGAAGCCCTGTTGTCATTTCGGTGCCAGCCTGACCGCGCCATCGAGGCGAATCGTCTCGCCGTTGATGTAGGGGTTGCCCAGTATGAAGGCGACTGTTTGCGCAAATTCTGCCGGCTTACCGAGCCGCGAGGGAAAGGGGATCGAGGCCGACAGCGATTCCTGCACTTCGGGTGGCATGCCATCCACCATCGGTGTCCAGAAAATGCCGGGCGCGATGGTCACGACGCGAATTCCGAAATGGGAAAGCTCGCGTGCCATCGGCAGGGTCATGCCGACCACGCCGCCTTTCGATGCCGAATACGCAGCCTGACCGATCTGGCCCTCGTACGCAGCAACAGAGGCGGTATTGACGATCACGCCACGCTCGCCATCCTCACCGGGATCGTTGGCTTGCATCAGTGCGGCACCAGCCTTTGCGACATTGAAGCTGCCGACCAGGTTCACCATTACGGTGGCTTGAAAGTTTGCGAGTTTCATCGGCCCCTGCTTGCCCAGCACGCGGCCAGCGCCGAGGATGCCCGCACAATTCATAACCATGTTCAAGCCGCCCATCGCTTTTTGGGCGGCCGCGACGTTGGCGGACACACCATCTTCACTGGTGACATCGGTCTTGTAGAAGCGCGCGGCGTCGCCCAACTCCTCCGCAGCGGCGCTCCCCTTTTCCTCATTGACGTCGAACAGTGCCACCTTGCCGCCGTGCGCGACGAAGTATTGCGCGACCGCGTGGCCGAGACCGGATGCGCCGCCGGTGATGATGGCCTTGACCTGATCGATCCGCATGTAGTCGCTCCGAAAACCCGAAACCGCAATGGTATCGCAGAGCCGTGTTCGGCCGGCGCAGTGGATTATCTGTCCGCTGAATGTGGAACGGTTACACGTGCAATATTCATGTGGGGTTAGAAGTGGGGGAACCATGGTGCAGACGCAGGAAGCAGATGCGCTTGCGAGGGGTCGGTCAACGCACGGATGCAGAAAAACAGACTCGATCATATCGCCCTTTCACCGTCATCCAGGAGATTGTCATGAAAAAGCAGCTTGGAGTTGTTGCGCTCTGCGGCGCCTTGTTGATGTCCACCGGTGCCGCCTTCGCGCAGAATTACGCGCCGCCACCGCCACCCCACCACGGCAAGGTCCATCACAGTAACGGTATGTACGAGCAAGGCCATCGGCAGGGCTGGTACAGAAAAGGCGGTCGCATGCCGTCTGCCTACCGCGGTGGAAGCTACGTCGTAACCAACTGGCGCGGGGATCATCTGCGTCCGCCACCGCGCGGCTACCACTGGGTGCGCAGCGACAACGGTGACTTCCTGCTGGTAGCCGTTACCACCGGCATCATCGCAAGCATCATCGCTGCGGCGGGTCACTGAGCGCCGTCGGCACACAGTGTGACGTGAAGGCTGCCGCCACCATTGCCACGCCCGCATGCAGGCGTGGAAATGGTGGTCGGATTGGCTGCGTTGGATCGCGTAGAGGTATCGCGGGGTGGGGGGGGGGCCACACCTGCGCAAAAAAGATGACGTCAGAGCGCGCGGATAAACCAGCGATCGCAGCCGTGATGGCCAGTCTTCCCCAGTGGCGCGCAAAGTGGCGCGAAGTCGTGCTTGCGATATAGCGCCTGTGCCGCATCCATGCCGGTCAGGGTTTCGAGATAGCAACGCTTGAAGCCCAAGTCGCGAGCGGTTTCGAGGCAGCGCGTAATCATGGAAGTTCCGGCGCCGATGCCGCGCGCCTCGGGCAGGAAATACATCTTGCGCAGTTCGCACACATCGGATTCAGCATGCTCCAGCGGGGCAATGCCGCAGCCTCCGACCACCTTGCCGTCGATCTCGACTACGTAATAGGCGCTACGCGGCCACGAATAGGCCGCGTGCATTGCATCGACTTCCGCGTCGTGAATGGCGAACCCTTCACCGCCGGCCCCGAACTCCGGCATCACCGAGCGGATGATCGAGGCGATGGCGATATCGTCGGAGGGCTTGATATGGCGGATCAGGAAATTGGCCACCGGTGAAAAACTGGGGTCAGGGTGCACTTTCCCTCCAAGGACGATCGTCATATGGCAATCTCGAAAAGCGCACTCTGACCCCGGCTTTCCGAACCCTGATTCATTACTCGCCCATGCGCGCGCGGGTCACACGGCTTGAGGTTGGTTTGCCAAGTTGCTTGGCCAGCCACGCGCCGGTTTCGATCAGTTTGTCCAGATCGACGCCGGTTTCGATACCCATGCCTTGCAGCATGTAGGCAACGTCCTCGCTGGCGACATTGCCGGTTGCGCCTTTCGCGTACGGGCAGCCCCCGGTACCGGACACCGAGCTGTCCACCACCCGTACGCCTTCCTCGAGGCAAATGAGGATGTTGGCCAGCGCCTGGTCGTAGGTGTCGTGGAAGTGTACGGCCAGTGCCTTCATCGGGACGTCCTGCGCAACCGCGCGCAACATCTTTCGTGCCTTGATCGGCGTGCCGACACCGATCGTGTCGCCCAGCGAGATCTCGTCGCAGCCGAGGTCGTACAGCCGTTTCGACACGCGCACCACGTCGGATACCGGCACTTCGCCTTGATACGGGCAGCCCAATACAGTCGATACATAGCCACGCACCCGCACTCCCTCGCTGCGGGCGCGCTCCAGTACAGGGCGGAAGCGTTCGATGGATTCGTCGATCGACGCGTTGATGTTCTTCTGGTTGAACGCTTCGCTGGCGGCAGTGAATACCGCGATGCTTGTGACGCCCGCGGCGCGTGCGCGTTCGTAGCCCCGCATGTTCGGGACGAGGGCAGGGTAATCCACGCCGGGCCTTTTGGTGATGCCTGCATAGACCTCCTCGGCGTCGGCGAGTTGCGGCACCCATTTCGGGCTGACGAAGCTGCTTGCCTCGATGGTTTCAAGCCCGCACGCGGACAGGCGATCGATCAGTTCGATCTTGAACGGAGTCGGGATGACGGTCTTTTCGTTTTGCAAACCATCGCGGGCGCCGACTTCAACGATGCGGACGTGGGAAGGAAGGTTATCCATGAACTGGAGATGGTGGATCCGTTTCGAAGTGTCAAGTGGAACGCGTGTCGGCGAGGTCACTCGGCAAACCGCACAAGCACCGCGTCGGCGTCCACGAAGTCGCCCTCGGCGGCCGATATCGTTTCGATGTTGCCGGCGCGCGGCGCCTTGAGGGACAACTCCATCTTCATGGCTTCCATCACCAGCAGTTCCTGGCCCAGCTCGACCTTGCCGCCGGCCTTGGCTTTCACCAGAACAATACGGCCCGGCATCGGCGCGATGACCACGTTGCCGCTGGCGGTATCCGAGGCTTCCCAGGCGAACGCGGGGACACGCTCGAAGCGCCAGCGGACGCCATCCTCGTCGTGCAGCAGAATCCGCGATGGATCGCTAAGTACGTCGAACCGTTGGGCTTCACCGTCGAAACGCGCGCTCAAGGTTCGTCCGTCGAACTGTGTGCCCTCGACCTCGCATTGAACGTCGCCTACGTGCAAGCGGTAGCTGCCGGCGTGGCCCCACGCGCCGATCTCGTAGCGATCGTCGCGTACGGCAAGTGCCACGATGCGTTTGCCGGGGTGACCGATGCGCCAGGCGTCGGCGATGTTCCACGGCGAGTGCGGATCGGCCACGTTGCCGGCAGGCCGCGCTTCGTCGTGCATGAGCGCGGCAACGGTCGCGGCGAACATGCAGCGCCTATCCGGTTGCGTGTTGCCGGCAATGAATTCGTCCAGATGACAATCAAGGTAGCCGGTATCGATGCGCCCTTCGATGACCGTGGGGTGTCGCACCAGTCGTTCCAGAAACGCGATATTGGATTTCGGGCCGACGATTTCGCATTCGGCCAGCGCCGCGCGCATTCGCTGGAGCGCCTGCGGACGATCGGTGTCCCACACGACCAGCTTGGCGATCATGGGGTCGTAGAAGATCGTGACGGTGTCGTCTTCGATCACCCCGCCATCGAGCCGCACGTGCCGCGAGTTTTCCGGTAGCCGCAATTTCGCGAGCTTGCCGGAGCCCGGCAGGAAATCGTGATCGGGATCTTCGGCGTACAGGCGTACCTCGATAGCGTGACCATGCGAATGAATCCGTTCCTGCATCATCGGCAGCGCTTCGCCGTTGGCAATGCGCAACTGCCACTCGACAAGATCGACGCCATGGGTCATCTCGGTGACCGGGTGTTCGACCTGCAGGCGGGTATTCATTTCCATGAAATGGAAATCGCCGTCCGGCCCGACGATGAATTCCACCGTGCCTGCGCCGACGTAGCTGACGGCCTTCGCCGCCGCGACCGCCGCGGCGCCCATCGCGGCGCGCCGTTGCGGGGTCAGGAAAGGGGAGGGCGTTTCCTCCAGCACCTTCTGGTAGCGTCGCTGCGCCGAACACTCGCGTTCGTCGAGGTGGATCACGTTGCCGTGTTTGTCGCCGAATATCTGGAACTCGATATGGCGCGGGTGTTCGATGTAGCGTTCCAGCAACATGGTGGCGTCGCCGAACGCGGATTGCGCCACGCGCTGTGCGGTGGCAAGCGCTGCGGGAAATTCCGTGTCGCTGCGAACGACATGCATGCCCTTGCCGCCGCCGCCCGTGGCGGGTTTCAGGATCAACGGATAGCCGATCTTGTGCGCCTGCTCTGCCAGAAACGCTCTGTCCTGATTGCCGCCGTGGTAGCCCGGCACCAATGGCACCCCGTGCTTGACCATCAGCGCCTTGGCTGCGGACTTCGATCCCATCGCCTCGATGCTCTCGGCTTCAGGGCCGATGAAAGCGACCCCCGCTGCAAGGCAGGCCAGGGCGAAAGCGGCGTTTTCGGATAGAAATCCGTAACCGGGGTGGATCGCCTGCGCGCCGGCTTTCTTCGCAACTTCGATGATCGCATCGCCGCGCAGGTATGACTCAGACGGGCGTGGGCCGCCGATCGGCCACGCTTCGTCGGCCTGGCGCACGTGCTGCGCATCCTTGTCGGCTTCCGAATACACCGCGATCGAACGGATGCCGAGCCGCCGGCAGGTCCGGATCACGCGGCAGGCGATTTCGCCGCGGTTGGCGATCAGTACACGTTCGAACACTATTCGCCCTCCCAGTAGTCGCGTGCATCTTCGTGTCGTGCCAGGTGACGGAAGCGTTGCGAAGCACCCGATTCGTCGGGTGGCAATTCCGCGTACACACCGAACTTGCCGGAATCAGGGTAATCGCAAATTTCAAACGGCGCCTGGTTGCTGACAGCCAGATAGCGCAGTTCCACGTTACCGGTGTTGATGATCTGGTGGGCAGTCTCGGGGCCGCCGGTGGGGCAGGCGATGAAGTCGCCCGCGCGCAACGGATGGCGGGTTTCGCCGTAGCGCAGTTCGCCGGTGCCCTCAAGGATGAAGAACATTTCTTCTTCGGCGCGATGGCTGTGAAAGGGGCAATTGCGTTTGCCCGGTGCAACCACGGTCAGGTTGTAACCCAGTTTGCGTGCGCCGATACGGCTGGCGATTTCTCCCCACCGGATGTCGTACGGTTCTGCGGTTTTGCCGTGCGGCGAGCGTTCCGGCGCCTCGGATCGAAGCTCGATGTCGGCGAGATTGAGGATGCGCGGGTGCATGGTCAGGGCTCCAATCGATTGGATCTTGATTCGTCCTTGCGGAAGGCGCTGCCACGCTTGCAGCCTCGATCAGGAAGGTTGGGGTAGCGAATCACCGCCTTATCCCTTGACCCAGCGCGGGTGGCCCTTGTCGAGAAATGCCGCCAAGCCTTCCTGGCCTTCCGGTGACACGCGCAAATGCGCGATCAGTTCGGCATTTTCGGTGTCGATGCGTTCGGCGGATTCCGTTGTCATGCCGGGCGTGCGTAGTGCGAGTTGCTTGGCTTCGTGTTGCGCGACGGGGCCGCCCTTGGCGAGGAAATGCCGTTGACGGTCGATGGCTTCGTCCAGATCGTTGGCCGCAACGGACTGATGCAGCAAGCCGATGCGCGCGGCTTCCGCCGCGTCGAAGATTTCCGCGCTGACGAATAGCCGGCGCGCCTGGCGCGCGCCGATGGCTTGCACGACGTAGGGCGCAATCGTGGCCGGCACGAGGCCGAGCTTGACTTCGCTCAGCGCGAACTTGGCGCCCTCGACGCCGATCGCAACGTCGCAGCACGCGACGAGGCCAACGCCGCCGCCGTAGGCCGAGCCATTGACCCGCGCGATGGTCGGTTTGGGAAAGAATTGCAGGGTGCGTAGCAGTTTCGCCAACCGCAGCGCGTCGGCGCGGTTCTCCTCGGCGCCAGCCTGCGCCATCCGCCGCATCCAATTGAGGTCGGCCCCGGCTGAAAACGTTGCGCCTGCGCCGGTGACGACCAGCACGCGCACGCCAGCGTCTTCGGCCAGCGATTCGAGGGCTGCCGTGGCCTCGGCGATCAGGGTGTCGTCGAACGCGTTGTGGACCTTCGGGCGGTTCAACGTGAGGGTCGCCTGCGAGCCGCGGCGTTCGAGCAGGATGGTTTCGGCCATCGTGCGATCCGGATAAAACCCAAGGATAGCGGTTTCGCGCGTGACTCAGGCCACGGCAAGTGGCTCAACGACCCCGCTTGTTGCCGGTGAGCGCCCTCATACAAGGTGTCGAGGCGGAGTTCCGTGCCTGTCTTGCATGCAGAAGATTCAAGGGTTGCGTCCATAAATGAGAACGATTAGCATTTGCTATCGGCGTCGTTCGGGCGCGCACTTGAGTGTGGTTCCAGTTAGATGCGCAGGTTGATGCTGGCAATGGCCATGGCCTTTTCGGGGGTTGTCGCCGTCACGGCAACCGCCGGGGCCGAAGCGATGCCCGAATTCCACCTGTTGCTCCAGAACCACAAGTTCGAGCCGGCGATGCTCAAGGTTCCGGCGAACACCAAGTTCAAGGTGTTGGTGACCAACCACAACAACACTCCGTCCGAATTCGAGAGCACCGATTTCAACCGCGAGAAAATTGTGTTGCAGAATTCGACGATCACCGTATTCATCGGGCCGCTCGACAAGGGCAGCTACAAGTTCTATGACGATTTCGACCATGCCACCACCGGTGTGCTGATCGTGGAGTGATCGGACATGCTCGGTATTGCACTGCTGGTTTTTCGTGAGGTCCTCGAGGCCGCGTTGATCGTCACCGTGGTGGCGGCGGCGACGCGTGGTGTACCCCATCGCCGCGTTTTCATCGGCGGCGGCATCGCGTTGGGCGTACTCGGCGCGAGCCTGGTGGCCGTGTGCATGGGCTTCATCGAGGGTTCGCTCGGTGGCATCGGCCAGGAAGTGTTCGAAGCGGCCGTGCTGTTGACCGCGGTGGTGATGATCGGCTGGCACGTGACCTGGATGTCCAGCCACGGCAAGGAAATGGTCCAGGAGATGCAGAAAGTCACCGATTCGGTCAAGGCCGGATCGAGTTCCGTGGCGATCCTGCTGGTGGTGGTCGCACTGGCGGTGATGCGCGAAGGTTCCGAGATCGTGCTGTTCCTGTTTGGCATGGCGGCGGGCGGCGCCGACAAGCTCGGCTTCGTCGCGGGCGTGCCGATTGGACTTGCCTGCGGCGTCGGTGTGGGTTTTGCGCTGTATTTCGGGTTGCTGCGTATCCCGATCCGTTACTTCTTCAGTGCAACCAACTGGATGCTGGTGGTGCTTGCCTCCGGGCTGGCATCTTCGGCGGCGGGCTTCCTGATCCAGGCGAATCTTTTGCCAGCGTGGGGCAACCAGTTGTGGGATACCTCGTGGTTGCTGACGAATGGTTCGATCGTCGGTCAGGCGGTACATATACTCACCGGCTACGAAGCGCGTCCGGCCGGCATGCAACTCGTTTTCTGGACCGCGACGTTCGTGGTTCTTGTGGCGGGCATGCGGGTGGTATCGATGCGCATGGCGGCCCAGCGCAAAAAGCCCATGTCCCACGCGAAAACGAACGTTTCCACTGGCGCCGAACCCGCAACGCGCGGCGTCTGAATCCACGACCCGGAATCGACATGACCGTATCGCTGGTGCAGATGCGAGCTTGGGTTTCGCCCACAATTTCCGATGGTGCTTCATCCCGTGCGTCTTTCCGACCTTCCCAAATCAACCAGTGCCGTGGTGCAGACAGTCGAGGATCTGCATTTGGCCGATCCGATCGCACGTCGACTGCGTGATCTGGGTTTCGTGTCAGGCGAGATGGTGCGCGTGGTCGCGAAGGCTCCGCTGGGTGGCGATCCGCTTCTGATCCAGATCGGCCACACGCGTTTCGCGCTGCGCCGGCGCGAAGCCGCGCGGGTCGAAGTGATCGCGGAGGGTGCGACATGAGCGCGTCCACCTTGCGCATCGCGCTGGTCGGCAATCCCAACTGCGGCAAGACGGCGCTGTTCAACCAGTTGACCGGCGGCAGGCAGAAGGTCGCGAATTACGCAGGCGTTACGGTCGAGCGCAAGGAAGGACGATTTACCGCGCCGTCCGGACGCATCCTGCAGGTGCTGGACCTGCCCGGCGCGTACAGCTTCGATACGGTCAGTCCCGACGAGCGCATCACGCGCGACGTACTGGCAGGCAACTATCCGGGCGAGGCTGTGCCCGACCTCGTGGTGTGCGTGGCCGACGCCACCAACCTGCGCCTGCACCTGCGCTTCCTGCTCGAACTGAAACGCCTCGGCCGGCCCGTGGTACTCGCACTGAACATGATGGATGCGGCGCGGCGCCGCGGCATCGTCATCGATGTGCCCGAACTGCAGCGCCGCCTGCGCGTGCCGGTGGTCGAGACAATCGCTGTCAAGCGCGGTGGTGTGCGCGCCCTGATCGAACGCGTCGATGGCGAGGTGCCCGAGGCCGCACCGGTCTCCCCGTACGACGCCGACAGCCGCGCCGGCCTGCACGCGGAAGTCCGCGAATTGCTGGCGGCCACCGTAATTATGCCGCGCGCAACGGCGTGGCTGGACGATGTGCTGGATCGCTGGGTGCTGCATCCGGTGTTTGGCCCGGCGATTCTTGGCGCGGTGATGTTCCTGGTGTTCCAGGCAGTGTATTCGTTGGGCAAACCGATGACCGATGCCATCGGCGATGGCTTCGGCTGGCTGGGTACGCATGCGGTTTTGTGGCTGCCGGCAGGTCCGCTGCAAGGACTTGTCAACGACGGCATCTTCGGGGGGATGGGCACCGTGCTGGGTTTTCTGCCGGAAATCCTGGTGCTGTTCCTGTTCATCCTGACTCTGGAGGAATCGGGTTATTTGCCCCGCGCCGCCTTCCTGCTGGATCGCATGATGGTGTCGGTGGGGCTGACAGGGCGTTCCTTCATCCCGTTGCTTTCGAGTTTCGCCTGCGCCATTCCCGGCATCATGGGCACGCGCAGCATCAACGATCCGCGCGACCGGCTCACCACGATCCTGGTGGCGCCGCTGATGACCTGCTCGGCGCGCCTCCCGGTGTACGCATTGCTGATTGCCGCATTCATTCCATCGAAGGCCGTGCTTGGAGTGTTCAACCTGCAGGGCGTGGTGCTGTTTGTGCTGTACGTGGCTGGCATCGCCGGAGCAATGCTCGTGGGCTGGGTGATGAAGCACCTCCGCCGCGACAAGAGCGAGCACGCGCTGCTGATGGAGCTGCCATCGTACCGCCTGCCCAAGTCGCGAGATGTGGCGATCGGACTGTACGAGCGCGGCATGATCTTCATGAAGCGCCTGACAGGCGTGATCCTGGCGCTGTCGAGTTTTCCGACGCCGCCGGCCGGGGCCACCGGGCCGGCCATCGACTACAGTGTCGCCGGCTATCTCGGACGCGGCCTGCAATACATCTTTGCGCCGATCGGCTTCAACTGGCAGATAAGTTTGGCGCTGATCCCGGCCTTCGCCGCGCGCGAAACCGCAGTGGCGGCACTGGCCACCGTTTACCTCGTCGGCGGTGCGGCCGGTGGTGACCTCGGACATGCGCTGGCCGGGCAGATCCCGCTGGCCAGCGCACTGTCGCTGCTGGTGTGGTTCGCCTATGCGCCACAGTGCATGTCGACGCTGGCAGTGATCAAGCGCGAGACCGATTCCTGGCGCAACGTCGCGGTCTCGTTCGGCTACATGTTCGTGATGGCTTACGCCGCCTCGTTCATCGTCTACCAGATCGCGAGTGCGTTGACATGAGCGCGGGGCTTCTCATCCAGTACGTGCTGATCGGAATGGCCGTGCTGGCAAGTGCGCTGATGGTGTTCCGCAAGCTGGCGCCGCAACTCACCAACCGCTGGCTCGCGGCGGCCTCGATCCGGTTGGCACGACCTGGCCGCTCGCGTTTCGCCAGGGCGCTGGGCCGTCGCCTGCGACCAAAGCAGGCCACTGGCAACTGCGCCGACGGCTGCGCCAGCTGCGGGGCCTGCGGATCAAAGAAGCCGGCAGCTGCCCAGGCAAGGGCTGCACATCCACCAGGTAGCGCACCACTGCATTTTCGTCCGCGCGTCAGTTAACGCACACCACATCCGGCTGCGGATCCAACCCTTCGATTCACCCCGCGGCGATGTCGCGCGCAGCGCGTTCCAGGATCGCAATCACGCGCTCGGCTTCGGCCTTGTCCCATTTCACGCTTCGCATCAGCAACGCGTGTTTCAGTTCGTGCATGGCCTTGCGTATGGCCATGGGCGCCGCGAGTTTCGCAGCCCTGCGTGCATGGCGCTCGGTGCGCTCGGTCACGGCTTCGACGGCCACGCGGTTCTCGTCCAGGAAGGCCCGGCCGGCGTCCGTGATCGCGTAGCGCTTGCGGCCGCATTCCTCGTCCTGCGCCGCGACGTAGCCCATGTCCTCGAGCATAGTGAGGGTAGGGTAGACCGTGCCGGGACTGGGTGAGTACTGTCCGTTGAACATGTCCTCGATGGTGCGGATCAGGTCGTAGCCGTGTCGGGGTTCTTGTTCGATCAAGGCCAGTATCAGTAATTTCAGGTCGCCGTGGCCGAACATCCGTCTGCCGCCGCGGCGTCCGCCGCCGTGCAGGCCGCCCCACTCACCGAAGAAATCGCCGTCGTCACCGCCGTGCCGGTGCCGTCCAGATGGCTCGCGGCCAGCGCAGCTGCCATGGTCGCCGTCGTCGCCCATTTCTTCGAAGCGACCGGCATGATGTCGATGCATGGACATGAAGAGATGATGGTGCATGCGCATATTGAGGGTGTCCCGTTGTTGGAGTTCATACATAAGATATATCTAAACAATATCTTTATGCAAGTCCCTTCGGGAAAGTTTTCGCCCGTGCCTGTGGCTATCACCTACATCCGGAACACTCCGTAACGCTGCGGCTCGATCGGCGCGTTCATCGAGGCGGAGATCGCGAGTCCAAGCACGCGGCGGGTGTCGGCAGGGTCGATGATGCCGTCATCCCATAGCCGCGCGCTGGCGTAGTAGGGGTGTCCCTGGCGTTCATATTGTTCGCGTAGCGGTGCCTTGAAGGCCTCCTCATCGTTGGTCGACCATTCATCGCCACGCGCCTCGATGCCTTCGCGCTTGACCGTAGCCAGCACCGATGCGGCCTGTTCGCCGCCCATCACGCTGATGCGCGCGTTGGGCCACATCCACAGGAAACGCGCGCCGTAGGCGCGGCCGCACATGGCGTAGTTGCCGGCGCCGAAGCTGCCGCCGATCACCACGGTAAATTTCGGTACGTGCGAACAGGCGACGGCGGTGACCATCTTCGCACCGTCCTTGGCAATGCCGGCTTGCTCGTATTTTTTCCCGACCATGAAGCCGGTGATGTTCTGCAGGAACACCAGCGGCACGTTGCGCTGGTTGCAAAGTTCGATGAAGTGCGTGCCCTTGAGCGCACTTTCTGAAAAGAGGATCCCATTGTTGGCGACGACGCCGATTGGATAACCATGCAGGTGCGCGAAGCCGGTAACCAGAGTCTTGCCGTAGCGGGCCTTGAATTCGTGGAATTCCGAGCCGTCGAAGATGCGCGCGATTACTTCGTGGATATCGAACGGGCGGCGCGTGTCTTGCGGGATCACTCCGTACAATTCTTGCCGCGCGTATTTCGGTTCGCTGGGTTCAGTCAACGCCAGAGGCATGGATTTCTTGCGATTGAGTGCGGCCACAATATCCCGCGCGATGGCGAGCGCATGCGCATCGTTCTCCGCGAAGTGATCGGCGACCCCCGAGATCGAAGTGTGCACGTCGGCGCCACCCAGTGACTCGGCATCCACGACCTCGCCCGTGGCGGCCTTCACCAAGGGCGGACCGCCGAGAAAGATCGTGCCCTGTTGCTTGACGATGATGGTTTCGTCGCTCATCGCGGGCACGTAGGCACCACCTGCGGTGCATGAGCCCATCACGATCGCGATCTGCGGAATGTTCAGTGCCGACATGCGTGCTTGGTTGAAGAAGATGCGGCCGAAGTGCTCCTTGTCCGGGAATACCTCGTCCTGTAGTGGCAGGAACGCGCCACCGGAATCGACCAGATAGATGCAGGTCAGGTGGTTTTCCAGTGCGACTTCCTGCGCGCGCAAGTGTTTCTTTACCGTCATCGGGAAATAGGTGCCCCCTTTCACGGTCGCGTCGTTTGCGACCACCATCACCTCGGTGCCGTTGACGCAGCCTATGCCTGTGATCAGTCCCGCACCGGGCGCGGCGTCGTCATACATGCCGTGTGCAGCCAGTGCCGAGAGTTCGAGGAAGGGCGAGCCGGGATCGAGCAGGGCGCGCACGCGCTCGCGTGGCAACAGTTTGCCGCGCGCGACATGTTTTTTGCGCGACTTCTCGCCGCCGCCTTCTGCCGTGCGCGCGAGTTCACTCTTGAGGTCGTCGGTGAGCCTGCGCAAGCGCTCGGCATTGCCACGGAATGCTTCGCTTTTGGTGTCGATGCGCGATTGGATGACAGGCATGTTCGTGTCCGTGGCGTGCAGACATCCATGAAAGCACAAATTGCGGTGGCAGTCGAAAAAAAACCGGCCGCGCTAGGCGGCCGGTTCGGATGCGACGAACTGCAATGCAGCGATCAGTGCCCCTTCATCGCGTCTTTCGCCTTGTTGGCGGCGTCCTTCATCGAATTGGCTGTCTGGCCAGCCTTGTGGGCGGCGTCCTTCATGGCATTCATCGCGCTGCCAGTGGTCGAGGCAGGTGCGGCGGTGCCGCTGGACGCCGGCATTGCGGCCGTCGAGGCCGGTGCGGCTTTTTGCATCGCTTTCGAGGCCGCGCTTGCGGCGCTTGCGGCCTGGCTTGCGGCGCCGGCCGCTGCCGACGCGGCTGCAGCCGCATTCTGCTGCGCTTCATTGGCAGCGGACTGGCCTTCGCCGGATTTGTTGCACGCCGACAACGACAGGGCCATCGCCGAAGCGAGTGCAGCCACGAGCAAGGTACGAGTGAAATTCATTTGGGGATCTCCTGGATTGGGCCGTGGAAAGCCACGGGGGTGGCTCCACTATTAAACCGCGTCTGGCTGAATAACGCCAGCATTGTACATTTTACGGACAAATAACGTTCAGTCGGCGCTTACCGCAGCGGCAGTACAAACCGTTGACTGCGGCTTTCCTCAAACCCGCTCTATCGCGATCGCGGTGGCCTCGCCGCCACCGATGCACAGTGACGCCACGCCGCGCCTGAGGCCGGCGTGGATCATGGCATGCAACAGCGTCACCACGAGGCGCGCGCCAGTGCAGCCGATCGGATGGCCGAGCGCACAGGCGCCGCCATGCACATTGAGTTTGTCGTGCGGAATGGCAAGCTCCTTCATCGCCGCCATTGCCACTACAGCGAAAGCCTCGTTGACCTCGAACAGGTCCACATCCCCGACTTGCCAATTGGCTTTCTTAAGGACCTTCTGGATCGCGCCGACCGGTGCAGTCGTGAACCACTGGGGTTCCTGCGAGTGCGTGGCGTGCGCGACGATGCGCGCCAGCGGCTTGATGCCGCGCGCTTTCGCGTCGTCCGCGGATAGCAACACGACCGCCGCGGCGCCATCGGAAATGCTTGAAGAGCTCGCTGCGGTGACGGTGCCGTTTTCCTTGCGGAACGCCGGTTTCAACGTCGGAATCTTGGCCGGATCGACCTTGCCCGGTGTTTCGTCTGTCGAGACCTGCACGTCGCCCTTGCGCGAAGGCACGGTGACCGTGGCGAGCTCGTCGGCGAACGCACCCGACCTCACGGCTTCCTGGGCGCGTCGCACCGATTCGGTCGCGAAGGCGTCCTGTTCCTCGCGCGTGAAGTGATACTTGTCGGCGCAATTTTCGGCAAACACGCCCATCGACTTGCCGTCGTAGGGGTTGGTCAGGCCGTCCCACATCATGTGGTCGACCATGCTGCCGTCGCCGAGGCGAATACCGGTGCGAACAGCCGCCATGTGGGGGGCATTGGTCATCGATTCCATGCCGCCAGCGATCACCACTTCTGCCGAACCGGCCTTGATCAGGTCGTGACCCAGCATGATCGCTTTCATGCCCGAACCGCATACCTTGTTGAGCGTGGTGCAGCCCGCCGAAAGCGGCAGACCGGCCGCCAGCGCGGCCTGGCGCGCTGGCGCCTGGCCGAGGTTGGCCGGCAGCACGCAACCCATCAACACTTCGCCGACATCGCCGGGAGCAATGCCCGATTGCTGCAGTGCCGCGCTGATGGCGCTGGCACCGAGTTTCGGGGTGGGGAAGCCGGTGAACTGGCCGAGAAAGGCGCCGATGGGCGTGCGCTTGGCAGCGACGATGACGATGTCGGACATGTTCAGGTTCCGGGGGAGGATGTGACCACCGATTATGCGGCGGATGCTGCGCTGCCGCAAATGCGCCGTCGCCGGTCCCCTTGGCTAGGAGCAGAATGGAGGGGTCGGCTTGGGTCGGAGGCGAAGTGTCATGAAGGCAGGTCATTCAATGTGGTGGGCGCTGCGCGTGACTGGGTTGTTGGCGGTCGGCACGTTGGCTGCATTGCTGGCGGCTTGCGGCGGAGGCGGAAGCGGTGCGGTGCGCACCACCACCAGTGCCACGCCGCCTTCGAGCACGTCGACCACGCCGCAGCCGCCCATAGACGCGCAGTTGTCGATCACCAACACCTACGCCGCGCATGCGGATGGTTATACCGGCGCGGGTGTGACGATCGGGATCGTCGACAGCGGCATCATGCGTAGTAACCCGACGGTCGCGGGCCGGGTCCTTCAGGAATACATCGATGTCGACTCCAGCACCAACAACATCAGCGTCGACGACGTGGTGGGGCATGGCACATGGGTATCCGAGATCGCCGCCGGCACTTCGTTCGCCCAGTTTCCCGGTGGTATCGCGCCGGGCGCGAATCTGGTTTCCGCGCGCATCATTGATGACAACGCGCCGGATGACAACGGCAGTACCCCGCCCTCGACCGTCACCGCGTCGGACGCGCAGTTTTTCCAGCAGGTCAACCAACAGTTGATCAGTTCTGGCGTCAAGGTGATGAACAATTCCTGGGGAGGCATTACCTGGGATACCACCGATGCCAGTGTCAATCAGGCGTTCGACGCCGCCTATGGCCCTTTCGTCAATCAGCAAGGCGGACTGGTGGTGTTCGCGGCGGGCAACGACTCCGAAGCCAACCCCAGCACGATCGCTGCGCTTCCCAGCGTCGCGCCCGATCTCGAAAAGGGTTGGCTGACCGTGGTCGCGATCAACAGCAACGACCCGACCCAACTCGACAGTTACTCGAATCAGTGCGGCATCGCCATAAACTATTGCCTGGCTGCACCCGGCGACGTGATCGTGCTTGACAAGGACACCACTGCCAGCACCACCGATCCGACCTACTACGTGGTGTCTGGCACTTCGCTGGCTGCGCCGCAGGTGTCCGGCGCGGCAGCACTGGTGTGGCAGGCATTTCCGTATTTCACGAATGATCTGGTGCGGCAGACCTTGCTGGGTACTGCCGATCCGCTCGGCGGTTCGCAACCCAACTCTACGTTCGGCTACGGCGAACTGGACGTCGGCAAGGCGGTGCAGGGTCCCGAGCAATTCAATTGGGGGGATGTGTCGGTGTCGTTCGACAAAATGACCTCGACCTGGAGCAACGACATCAGCGGCGCGGGCGGGTTGATCAAGAACGGTACCGGAACGCTGATACTGGCAGGCAACGACATTTACACCGGCGGCACGCAAGTGCTGGGTGGTTCGCTGCAGGCCGCGGACCCGCTCCCGGGTGATGTCACGGTCGGCGGTGCCGGGACGCTGGATGCGGTACCCGGTGTCGCCGGAGCGCTGAACAATTCCGGTACCGTTGTCGTGCAGGGCGGCAACACTACCGTTGGCGGCAACTATACCCAGACCAGCACCGGCATGCTGTCGGTCAGCCTCGGTTCGGAACTCGGCGTCGCCGGTAGCGCGCAACTGGCCGGTACGCTGAACGTCCTGGGTGAAGATGCAGGTTACATCAGCAACGACCATCAGGATGTATTGACCGCAAATGCCGGCGTCAGCGGCACATTCGCGCAGCTGACGACGTCGCCGGGCGTGTTTCTGAGTACATCGATCCAGTACACCACGGGTTCCGTGTGGCTGGATACGACAAGTCTCAGCATCACGCAGGCCGCGCAGGCGATGGCCATCGCCGATCCGGCATCGATGTCGGCCGCGGTGCGTGTGCAGAACGGCTTCGATGCGATCAATTCGAAGATCGCGGTTGGTGCCGAGGTGCCGTCGGGAGTCCTGCAAGGTGCCGGCGCCATCCAGCACGTAGCCACCCCGGTGGCTGCGCAGGCATCGCTGCAAAGTTTGTCTGGGCAGTTGTATGCGGCCAGCGCCGCGATGTTGTTTGACAGCATCGATGCCGGCAGCGATGCGCTGTCCGAGCATTTTGATGACCTCATGAGTGGGCGCGCCAAGCCAGGCAGTTGGTATGGCGACCTCGGCTGGCAGGGCGACCTGCAGCGTGGCGGTTACGCAGGCGCGACGTTTCGCAGCGACGGCGGAATCGTCGGCGCCGACTTTCGTGTCGGCACGCGTGCACTTCTGGGCTATGCGGTGGGCGAAAGCCGCGGCTACGGCCAGCTCGATGCGTCGTGGGACAACAACCAGACTTGGGCCGATCACGCAATGTTGTACGGCGGCCTGCTGAGGGGGCCATGGTATGCCACGGCACAGATCGGTGGCGGCTGGTTTCACGAGGACATGCAACGCCTGCTGTTGTTGGGTGGCCTCGCCGCGCCGGTGGGTAGCGGATCTTCCGGCAGTTACATGGCCGGTTCGCTGGAGGGCGGTTATCAGTTCAATGCGGGCGGCACGCGCATCACGCCGTTCGTGGATGTGCGCTATCAGCGCCTCGATCAGGGCGGGTTTGCGGAGCAGGGAGGATATGGTTTCGGCCTGATGGCAGACGCCAACACGGTCGGTCGTCTGCAAACCGGAGTCGGCCTGCGCGCGCAACGCGGGTGGCGGCTCGCCAACGGGATGTGGATGCAGTTCGACGGCAGCGCCGCCTGGCGGCATGCGCTGCATCAGTTCGGTGACGCGTTCGATGCCAGTTTCACCGGCTTCGACGATTGGATGCCGATCGACGGCATCGGTTTGTCGCGCGACGAATCGGTGGTGCGTGCCGGGTTGTCGCTATGGCCGACCCGCAGTTTCGGATTGCGACTGGGATTCGCACATGAACAGGGCCAGCGGCAACAGTCCGACAACCTGATGCTGCAGGGCGCTGTCGCATTTTGATTGCGCGCGGTGCGACAGCGTGAGGGCGAATGCAAACAGAAACCCAAAAACACACGGCGCCAATAGGCGCCGAGACCGTTACGTTGCGCGTTTTTCCGGGAAAATGCAAGGGGTACGAAGTGGCGATCATGCGGTAAGATCAACGCATGCAATCGGTTCTCGTCCGCCATGAATCCGCATTACGCACGCGCTCGCTTGCGGCGACGTTTTTGCCCAATCGCTTCGACTGGTTGATGGGGCTGTACGCGGAAAATCATCGCCGGCTCGCACGGCTGTTTGCACCTGAGCGGCTGCGCGTCGGCGAATACGTGTCATCGGTGGATGATGGCCTGGATGTGCGCCTCAGTGTGCAGGAGCGCCACCCCTATACGCTCGAACTCGGGTTGAGCTACGCCGTGATGGATGCGACGACCGGCAATCCGGCGCCGTCCGCACAATTGCGAACCTATCTCGATGCACGCATGACCGAGGCGCTGCATTGCGAGCCGGGTCGCGACCTGTGGCAGGTGCTTGGACCCCTTGCGCCCGCGCGCAACGTGATGCTGCATCGCCTGCGGATGAACGGGTTCCTGAATCGCTGGCTTGAATACCTTGCAGAACAGGGTCACTCGCTGGGCACGCTGGAACGCATCCCACCGCTTTCATCTGTGGCTTGAACGAAAAACCCGCACGCAGCGGGCTGAATTCGATTCCCGAAATTGGCGGGCAGACGACTGCCCTTGAAAGATGCAATCGACGTCAATGGTCTCCAATCAGGCTTCGAACCAAGACGTTTGCTGAGTTCGCGGTAGACCGCAAGGCCGCGTAGGGCGGCTCGCAGCGACGTAGATCCTGTGTATAGCAATTTGCAAGCCATTGATCGGATTGAACTCAAACTCTTGTGTAAATCAAAGCGTCCCAGGCTCATGATTTTCATTCAGTCGCGACCTGACTCTGACTCAGCCATTCGCAGGTTCGAATCCCTCCCAGGTGCCACTTTCGGTCGGTTCGTGTAAATCGGCGTGTAAATAATAAATCCGGCGCTTTGACACATTGCCGGTCGGGGCGTCCACATCCAGCGCGTGGTTGTGCACGTCGGTCATCGTCGCTGATATGTGCGCTGCTGCGTCCTGTTAATCGCGTCGCGTCCCGGCGGTGTGGGTGACCCCATGGTGTTTCAGGCCATGCAGACCGAAGCGGGTTTCCAGCGTGACCACTTTCGCTTCCAATGTCTGTCGCGATGTCTCGATCGGTACCCGTCGACGACTCGATTGCCGCGTGCAACTCTGAACGCCTTGCTTCATCGTCGGCGATGCGCCTTCGCCTAACGTTCGGCAGTGCATACCAATATTTGTCGCGGCGATTTCAATAGCAATCGACCGGCAGTTTGAGCTGGGCGATGAACGCAGGTGTCCCCATGAACTGCATGACGTTGCCCAGTCACTCGGAACCCTTTTCCGCACCCTTCTGTCGCAAGTCCGCGCGCACCTTGGCGACAGCCCCCGCGGACACCGTGCTGGCATGGTTGTCCCACGCGTTGCGGATGTAGGTGACTACATCGGCGATCTGCGCGTCATCCAGCTTTTCGTTGAACGCAGGCATCTCGAATCCCGTTGGTTTCGATTTTGTCACCGGAATGCCCGCTCCGTGCAGTACTACCCGCACCATGGTGTCTGGGCTCGCGGCCTGCACCGCGGAGCTGCCTTTCAAGGGCGGGAAAACATGCGGTTCACCTTGTCCATGATCCATGTGACAGCCGGTGCAGTCGTCGACATAGACATCTTCGCCGCGTGCCATCGTATTCCTGTCGACCATGTTCGATGTTGATTCGGACTTGGGCGTCGGCATGTCCTTCAGGTAAGTTGCGATCGCGTCCAGATCGGCCTCGGTCAGGTGTTGCGTGGAGTTGTGGACCACCTCCTCCATGGCGTCCACGGGCGAAGACTTGTCGTTTGAGCCTGTCTTGAGGTATTCGACGATCTCCGCGTTGGTCCAGCCGCCGAGGCCGTCGCGCAACCCGCCGGCAAGACTCGGCGCGAAGGATCCGACGTGGCCGGCACGCCAGAAGCCGAACAGATTGGCTGTGGACGTCTGGATCGTGAGGCCACCGCGCAACGGCTTGCCTTTGGGAGCGCCCGCGAGATTCTTGGCGGTGTGGCAGGCGCCGCAGTGTCCCAGGCCTTCAACAAGATACGCGCCCCGGTTCCACTGGGCGGATTTTTTGGGGTTGGGTTTGAAGGTGCCTTCGTTGAAATAGAGCTTGTTCCATACCCCCATTACTCCGCGGTCGGTCATCGGCCACGACAGTTGGTCCTGCCGGTTCACTTGCCGCACGGGGGCGAGCGTATCCAGGTAGGCCTTGATGTCCCGGACATCCCCGGGAGTCACCTTGGTGAACCAAGGATACGGCATCGCAGGGTACAGGTGATTTCCCTGGCGATCGACACCTGCATGCATGGCGCGATAGAAGTCCGCTTCGCTCCACCTCCCGATGCCTGTGTCCTTGTCCGGCGTGATATTCGTCCCATACATGGTGCCGTAGGGCGACAACACCGGATGGCCTCCGGCAAAAGGTTTGCCGCCGTCCTCGGTGTGACACGACGTGCAATCACCGGCCCTGGCCAGATAACGGCCGCGCTGTATCGCTGCATCCCCTGGCTGGGATTTTGGCGGCAGCACCGTCGTCGCCCAGTCGGCCGCAGACTTGCCGGAACCGTGGCACGCGGCCAAGCCAAGTGCAGCGGCAGCAATCGTCACGATGCCGATCCGGCCAACTCCTTTCTTGCGGTGCGTGCGTTCCATGTCGCGATCCTGCCGGTCAGGCCTGTACCAGCGGGCGCGGATGCTTCAAGTACTGGTTCTTGATTGCATCCGCAGCCCAATACGTCAGCGCTCCGATGGTTCCGGTCGGGTTGTAACCGGGGTTTTGCGGAAACACGCTGCTGCCCATCACAAACAAGTTCGGCACATCCCACGATTGCAGATAGGCGTTGACGGCACTGGTCGTCGGATCGGTACCCATGGCCGCGCCGCCCGTGTTGTGGGTGGTCTGGTAGGGGACGATCGAATAATGCCCTTTGCGGGGTTTGGCGTGGTAGGACCGCAAATCCATCGCCTGCGCGACCGTCGTGGCTTTCTGCGTGAGGAAGTTCGACATGTCGTGTTCGTTTTTGTGGTAATCGAACGTCATGCGCAACAGCGGATTGCCGTACTCGTCCTTCCAGGTCGGATCAAGGTCGAGGTAGCTGTCCCGGTAACTCATCACGCTGCCGTGGCACTGAATTTCACCTGCCTTGAGGTAATTTTCGGCCAGCGCCTTTTTCCAGCCCGCACCCCATTTCGGTGTTCCCTTGGGCAGGTAGTGCTGGAGAATCGGCCGACCGCCCGTGGTCCACTGCGCGATGTAGCCGCCACCGATGAAGCCGTGGGGGCCGTGATCGAAATTGCCTGTATTGAATTCGTTTATGCCCTGGCCGAGCGCGCCGGCGCCCATGAAAGGATTGACGATGTCCTTGTAGAACAGGTCGACCGACGACATGATTTGATACGCGTAATTGCGTCCCACCACGCCCGTGTTGGCGACAGGATCGTACGGTTGGCCGATCCCGGACAGCAGCATCAGGTGGACATTGTGCTGTGCAAACGCGCACAGGATCACCATCTGCGCCGGTTGTTCGAATTCGCGGCCTTGCGCATCGACATACATGACGCCCGTCGCGCGCTTGCCCGATGAATCCAGGTTGATGCGGGTCACGTCGCACCGGGTGCGGTAGGAAAAATTGCTCTTGTTGAGCAGTACAGGGAAAATCATCGTCTGCGGGCTGGATTTGGAATAATTGGCGCAGCCGAACCATTCGCAGAAGCCGCAATACGTGCAGGCGCCCATCTGGACGCCGTAGATGTTCTTGTACGGCCGCGAACACTGGGCCGCAGTGCAGGGAAACGGCTTGTATCCGGCGGCGTGCGCGCCCTTGTCGAACAGCACCGTCGAGTAGCTGCGCTTCAGCGGCGGATTGGGGTAGCCGCGTTGTCGTGGCGCCTCGAAAGGGTTCCCGCCCTCCTGTATCACGCCCTTGATGTTGCCGGCATGACCCGAGACGCCGCACAGGTACTCGAAGCGGTCGTAATGCGGTTCCAGTTGGTCATACGTCACACCCCAATCCTGGATCGTCATGTCCTCAGGAATGAATTTCTTGCCGTAACGCTGCTCGACCTGTGAGCGTATCTCGAAGTCGATCGGTTCATAGCGCCAGAATTGGCCGTTCCAGTGCACCGCGGCGCCCCCGGTCCCCGATGCCGGCAGGAACGATCCGAGATGCCGCATCGGCAGCGCACGCTGGTCGATGGAGTTGCGAAACGTCAGTGTCTCGCGCTCGGGTTCCTCGAACAGGCCGTGGCGAACGGCATAACGCAGTTCATCCTGAATCGTGGTCACGGAAAAATCCGGCACCGTGTCCCGGAACCCGCCGCGCTCCAACGCCAGCACCTGCAAGCCGGCATCTGCATCGGTGAGTTCCTTGGCGATGATCGACGCGGTCAGCCCGAACCCCACCAGCACGACATCGACCGCAGGTTTGCGGGTCGCCATGGCCTAACCCCCATTCCGCCGCGAATTGTCGCGACCCTTGAGGCCGACGACGGGAAGCGTGTACGGCTTGCCGTATTTGTCGATTTCCGCGACGTAGTTGTAACGCGGGCCGGGGAAACCGACCAGCTTCCACCCCGCGAAATCGCGATTGCCGCCGTACATCGGGTCGGCCAGAAAGCCTTGCTGGGTATTGTTCCACAGCAGCTGGAAAAACTGCTTGGCCGACGTATCCGGCAGCTTGATGTGGCCGCCCTCGAGTCCGTGCAGCACCGCGTTCTGCTGATCCGCTGCCAGTGCCTCGAAGTGCTTGCCGTACTTCTTCTGGCAGTGATCCTGGATGTCGCGAATCGCCGCGCGGTACATCTGCGCCGGCGTCAGCTTGGATTGGTACCCCTGCTGCTCATCGCCGGTGGGCCACGGGCCACGCATGTACCAGGTTTGCGCCATCCCGTAGGGACCGCTCAACTGGCGATCAATGAACGTCGTGACCCCGGCTTCCCTTGCGCCGGGACTTTGTGCATCACCCGGGATCAGTCGCTCGATCGCCGCGTCGAGGAAATGCTTTTCATTGTTGTTGAGATAGAGCGGCCCGGGTACATTAGCGGCGATCTGGTCCGCGTGCGGCGCGGACTGGCCGCATCCCAGGAGGGCTGTCGCCGGAACCGCCAAGGCGGCGGCCCGCAGGAAATGCCGACGTGAAGTCAAGGAATCCATTTCGCTCACCCTTCCTAGCGCGCCGAACATCTCCGCGCGAAAGGTTGGACCGGCAACTGTAGACGCGTCGTGAAGACAAGCCTCATGGAGACTTTCAGACCGGCCTTGCCTGTCGTTCGCATTGCGTGCGGCTATCCAGATATTCGGCGGAGCAATTTTCCAAGCCGCGGATGAGCCTGCGGGGTCAGTGTCAGGTGGACGTGCGCGCCTGGACATTCGCGCAGCGTCTGGATCTCGTATTGGTCTGCAATGACAGACTTTCCAAATCCATTGTCCCGGCCACCGCGTGGATGGTTGGTTGGCGGGTATGAGCGAGTGCTTTGCTGCGACTGACGCGGCGGCTGTCGGGTTCACGATGCCCAAGTTCGAGAACGGGTTAGAACTTCATGCGACTATCTTCACGAGGAGGGGTGTAAGACACGCTGCGATAGCAGTTGGAGGAAGTTGGCCATGGGCCTTGGGTGGCATGATGGTTGACAGCGGCGGGCGGCTGCCGTTGGCGGAGTTCGCCAAACGCGTGGCGCTGGCGGCTGGCATCGCGTTGGCCACGGCTGCGCTTGCCGCATTCCTTTGGCTGGTGAGTCACGCGGTGGTGGTGCTGTTCGCGGCCATGCTGTTCGCAGTGTTGCTCGATGGACTGATGCGCTTGCTGATGCGCATCCACGTACCGCGACGGCTGGCCTTGGTGTTGGTGATCCTGATCCTCGCGGTCGGGGTAGCCGGCATCTTCGTGTTTGGCGGGCTGCGGGTCGCCAATGAAGCGCCGCACCTCCAGCAGGCGATGGAGCAATCGGTCAACCACCTTCAGAGTCGGCTCGAGCACACCGGCATCAGTCTGCCCAAGCTGGCTCACGGCGGCTCGGCTGGCGGCGGCCAGGACTTGTCGAAACTTTTCGGACAAGTCAATCGTTACCTGTCGACGTCCTTAGAAGTGGTAGCCGATCTGTTCATCATCATCGTGGTCGGGATCTATTTCGCGGCGAGTCCACGGTTCTACATCGAGACGCCGGTGAAACTATTTTCGGTGCCCCGGCGCGAGCGCTTGCGTACCGTGTTCGGGGAAGTCGGACATGCGTTGCGCCGCTGGCTGATCGGACGGTTCGCGTCGATGGCTGCAGTGGGACTTGTGACCGGCATCGGGCTGGCGCTCCTTGGCGTGCCGATGGCTGCGTTGCTCGCAATCATCGCGTGTCTGATGACCTTCATTCCCTACCTCGGCACGATTATTTCGCTGGTGCCGGCGGTGCTGGTGGCGCTGTTGATCACCCCGATGACTTCGCTCTACGTGGTGTTGCTGTTCCTTGGTGCGCATGCTCTGGAGGGCTACCTGCTGTCCCCACTGATCCAGTCGCGCACGGTGCACCTGGCGCCCGGCTGGTTGATCCTGTCGCAACTGGTGGGTGGCCTTGCTGGCGGCATCTTCGGAATCCTGATTGCGGCGCCTATGCTGGTGACGATCACGATCGTGGTGCAATTGCTGTACGTCCAGGACGTGCTTGGCGACCGCGTGCACGTGCTCGGGAAATAAGGGAGGTTGTCGCGCTCGGCGTCATCCGCCTTGGGTACGCCTGGCAGCGAACCCCACTGCGATCTTTCCCGAGAGCAGGGAGCCGACGCGCATTGTGCTGCTGTTCGATGCGGCGGTGGCCTTCACCGGCGTATGCTGGCTGCCGTCTCAGCACCGTGTCGGCGGCCGTATACTGTGCGATCCGGTGTCCGCAACGCTGCGGTACGCTGTTCGCACCTTGCGCGTTGGAACCGGAGACGTCAGGGCCAGGATCATCCAAATGGACTTGAAGAGCGGCTATCCGTACTGGGCCATCAAGAACGGTCTGATGTACGCGTTCGCGCCAGTGACGCAGGACGTGCACTGTGAAGTGGCCGTCATCGGGGGTGGAATCAGCGGTGCCCTGATTGCAAACGAATTGGGCGACCACGGCTTCGACGTTGCGGTGATCGAACAGCGTGACATTGGCTGGGGTAGCTCAGCTGCCAGCACTGCGCTTTTGCAATACGAAATCGACACGCCCATGACCGAACTGTGCAAACGCTACGGGGAGGACAACGCAGCACTCGCGTACACCGCATGCGCTCGCGCCATCGACATGCTGGCAGAGTTGGCTGCCGATGTGAGGGATGTCGGGTTCTGCCGTGCACAAAGCCTCTACTACGCGAGCCGGCGTTTTCATGTCGATGGAATGCGCAACGAATTCGCTTTGCGCCAAAAGCATGGATTCGATGTGCAGTGGCTCAGCAGCGCTGACCTTGAAAGCGATTACGGCATCCTCTCGCCGGGCGGGATCCTCAGCCAGCTCGCCGGGCGCGTCGACCCGTACCGCATGGCATCGCGACTCCTCGCGCGCTGTCGCAAGCGCGGCGCACAGGTATTCGACCGCTCGCGCATCCACGGCATCAAGATCAACTCGCGCACTGTTACCCTGCGTACCGATCGCGACTTCTCGGTGCACGCCAAGCACGTGATCCTGGCAGCCGGTTACGCCAACCAGACATGGCTGCGGCAGAAAATCGCGCGCAACCGCAGCAGCTACGCGTTCATCACCGACCCGCTCGACCGCGAGACCCTCGGATGCTTGCAGGACACGCTGGTATGGGAGTCAGCCCGCCCTTACCTGTACTTGCGGAGTACCCGTGACGCGCGCCTTCTCGGAGGCGGCGAGGACGATGCCATCGACCTGCCGGCCCGTCGCGACGCGCGGGTGAAACGCAAGGCCGCGCGTTTGTGCAAAAAGGTCGCCAAGGCGATGCCTAGGCTCCAGCAGCTAGAGCCTGCTTTCGCGTGGGCGGGCACTTTCGCCGAAACCGGTGACGGGCTGCCTTTTTTCGGACCGCATCCGCAGTATGGACGGCGTGTGCTGTTCGCGATGGCCTATGGCGGCAACGGCATTACCTACAGCATGCTCGGCGCCGGGCTTTTGCGTGCACTGATCAAGCGGCGCAGACATCCGCTGAAAGCACTGTTCTCATTCGACCGCCTGCGTTAATTCACTCAAGCCGCATGGCCCTGCGCACGCGCGTGCGTGATACTCCTGTGGCTTGCTTCTATGCGCCTTTCAATCGCGTTTGGTCTTGCGGATCTCGTCGGCTGCCTGGCCGACATTTTTCTGCACCTTTCCCAGGTTTTTCTCGGTCTTGCCAGCAACTTCCTTGGACTTGTTGCCAGTGACCTTGCCGGTCACTTCCTTCGCGGTGCCCTTGACTTGATGCTTGGCACCCTCGGTTCGATTCTTGTCCATGATCCGACTCTCCATAAAGCCCGTGATTGGGCACCATCGACTTTAGGCAGCCCACCGCAAAACGCCGGTGAAATCGGAAATTCCGGTTGGCAACGGTTCAGCCCCTCGACCGCTGCCCGCGTGATCGTGGCTCGGCTGTCCGAATTCAGCATCTTGGAAACGTCGACGCCATCGCGGTTCCAGACATCGCTGACGGCATGCCTCGGCATCGCGTCTATGGACAAGCTTCGGGACGTTGCGCATGGCAACACGCATCGAGTGGCATGGTTCGCCGCTGGTAAAGTCATGTGTCATTGTCAGGACCGCCAGTCAGATGAACGTGATTGATCTGATCGCCGTGGTAATTACCCTTACCGCGTTGCTGGCGTGGCTCAATGCAAGATTTTTGCGGCTTCCGACCACCATTGGCGTCATGGTGCTGTCTATCGTGTTTTCGCTTGGGCTGGTGGTATTCGACAGGGCCGGTTTCGGTTTTGCGGCACAGACGGAACGCCTGGTCGGGCACATCAATTTCCGCGACACCTTGATGAACGGGATGTTGAGCTTCCTGTTGTTCGCAGGCGGGATGCAGGTCAAGACTAAGTCATTGCGCCAGAACTACTTGTCCGTCGCGATTCTTGCCACCGTGGCGGTGGCGCTGTCGGCGGGGATTGTCGCGGTCCTGATGTGGGCCTTTACAAGCATGCTGGGCCTCGATCTGCCATTCCGCTTCGCTCTGTTGTTCGGAATCCTCATTTCGCCGACCGATCCGGTCGCAGTGCTCGCGATCCTGCGCAAGGCCGGCATCGATGACACGCTGGAACTGAAGGTCACGGCCGAATCGTTGTTCAACGACGGGGTCGGTGTCGTGCTGTTTCTGCTGGCACTTGCGTTCGCCAGCGGCGACAGTCACGTCAGCGTGTCCGGCGGATTGCTGTTGTTCGTGCGTGAGGCATTCGGCGGCGCGGCATTCGGTGCCGCGGCAGGCGGCGTCGCGTATTACCTGCTTCGCACCGTCGACAACTATCAGACCGAGGTGCTGGTGACATTGGCGTTGGTCACCGGCGGCTATGCCTTGGCGCACGCCCTGGGACTGTCCGGGCCGATCGCAATGGTGGTCGCCGGGCTGCTGATCGGCAACCCCGGCCGCGAGTATGCGATGAGCGAGAACACCCGCACGCACATCGACCTGTTCTGGGAAATGGTGGATGAAGTGCTCAATGCGGTGCTGTTCGTGTTGATCGGCCTGGAAGTATTGCTGGTTTCGCCCAAGCCACTCTGGTTGCTTGCCGGCGCAGGCGCCATCCTGATCGTGCTCTTCGCCCGACTTGTGAGCATTTCGCTGCCGGCGCTTGCCATCGGCCGCCTGCGCGTGTTTGGGAATCGAACGATCCCGGTGCTGACCTGGGGGGCGTTGCGTGGAGGCATTGCCGTCGCGCTGGCGCTTTCCATCCCATCGGGCGATGCACGCGACATCGTGCTGACAATGACGTACGTCGTCGTGGTGTTCTCGATCCTGGGACAGGGGCTTACGATTGGTCCGTTGGTGAGGCGCTTCGCGCGGCGCGACACGTCCGATTCCGACAGCGCGTAAGCAATACCTTTTGCATGGTGACCGTCATGAAGCAGCTGGCTTTGCCGCTTGAACCAGCTAGCGAGGCTGGGCTGCCACCCGGACTTCGTTTTCAAACGGGCGGACGTCATCCCGTGACCCTGCGCCTTCACGCTGCATTGACGGGAATGCCTGCTACATGGATATTGCCTATGGAGGAGTATTCACATGGATGCGATCCAGTTGTTGAAAGCCGATCACAGAAAGGTTCGTGAGCTGCTGGACAAGCTCGCCGACACGACCGCCCGCGGAGAAAAGACCCGTACTGCGCTGCTCGGGAGGATCACGACCGAGCTCGAGGTCCATACACAGATCGAGAATGAGATTTTCTATCCGGCGTTCAAGAAGGCTGGAGAGAAGGACGGCGACGCGAAAATGGTTTTCGAAGCCCGCGAAGAGCACCGCACGGTCGGCGATCTCGTCTTGCCTGACTTGAACAAGACGTCACCGGGGTCCGAGCAGTTCAGCGGCCGCGCCAAGGTCCTCAAGGAACTCGTTGAGCACCACGTCAAGGAAGAAGAGGGCGACATGTTTCCGCGTGCAAAGAAGCTGATGTCCAAGGACCAGCTCGAAGCACTCGGTGACAAGCTGGCAGCGCGCAAGCAGCAGCTTTTGAAGAAGTAACGTGCCACCACTGTCAGCGGGCGTAGGCGCATTGTCCTTGGCGCTGCTGGCGGGAAATTGCGGAAAGCCCGTTGGTGCGCGCAGTTCGCGATCGACTTGCAGGCGAGCCTGCACTAGACGACGGCTAGCGATGGGACCGGCGTACAACGAGATCCGCGCGAGCGGAGGTATTGAACGCTAGCATGAAGCCTGAATCCACCGCAGCCGCGTTGCGCTATTCCAGCGACACGGAGCCCGGCATAACCCGGCGACGGGCGGGCCGCGGGTTTTCGTACTCATCGCCAACCGGCCGTCGCGTTCACGACCAGAAGGTGCTGGCGCGAATCCGTGCGTTGGCCATTCCGCCGGCTTACCGCGACGTTTGGATATGCCGCGATCCCAGTGGCCACCTGCAGGCGACCGGACGCGATGCCCGTGGGCGCAAGCAATACCGCTACCATCCGGGATGGCGCGCTTGGCGGGACACCGAGAAGTACCGCCGATTGGTGCGCTTCGGCAAGGCGCTGCCGACGCTGCGTCGGCGACTGCGCAAGGATCTGGCTCGCCAAAGCCTTCCTCGGGTGAAGGTGCTTGCCGTGGTCGTCAGCCTGTTGATGGAAACGCGCATCCGCATCGGTAATGGCGAATACGCCGACAGCAATCATTCCTATGGACTGACCACGCTGCGTTCGCGCCACGCCGCATTCCTGCGCAACGGACGAGCCCGATTTCATTTTCGTGGCAAGAGTGGACAGGAGAGGGAAGTCGTTCTGGATGACAGGCGGCTGGCGCGGCTGGTTCGGGCTTGCCAGCGCCTGCCGGGACAGATGCTGTTTCAGTACGTCGATGATGAGGACAACCGGCGGCCGGTGGATTCCACACAGGTGAATGCTTACATCCGCGAGGCAATAGGCGACGGATTCAGTGCCAAGGATTTCCGTACCTGGGTCGGAACGCTGACCGCCGTTGCATTGCTGGCCCAGACCCCGTTGCCAGAGAACGGGGATGAGCGCGCGCAGCGCTCGACGATCGCCGGGGTCGTCAAGTCGGTCGCTGCAGAACTTGGCAATACCGCGGCGGTCTGCCGGAAGGCGTACATATGCCCCGCGGTATTTGAATCATGGCGCAGTGGCGAGTTGCATCGGCTCGTTTCCGCCGCAGTTGTAAAGCACCCACGGCAACTCGAGAAGCGCGCGCTGCGCATGCTCGGTCGCTGCAGCAGTACAGCGGTGAATAGTTGACTTCAGAACAACACGCAGTCGTCACGCAACGACCCGCACGATAGGACGCCCGCGACACAGGAATCTACAATGAGCAAGCATTCACTAAAGGGACGCAAGGTTGCCATTCTCGCAACCGATGGCTTCGAGCAGTCGGAACTGCAGAAGCCCAGGGAATTGCTCCACAAAGCCGAAGTAACGACAATCGTGATTGCGCCGGATGGCAAGTCGGCGATCAAGGGCTGGAACCACACCGACTGGGGCGATGAGGTGAAGGTTGATCTGCCTCTGTCAAAGGCACGACCTGCGGACTACGATGCGCTGGTTCTGCCGGGCGGAGTGATGAACCCAGATCACTTGAGGTTGAACGACGACGTGGTCGGATTCGTCCGTGAATTCGCCGGTACAGGACGCCCATTGGCTGCCATCTGCCACGGGCCATGGATGCTGATCAACGCCGGGTTAGTAGATGGCAAACAGGTTACGTCGTGGCCATCGCTGCGCGCTGATCTCGAAAATGCCGGTGCACACTGGAGGGATAGTGCAGTGGTCGAGGATGGCAACCTGATTACCAGCCGCAAACCGGAGGACATCCCGGCATTTACCGATGCCCTGATCGGGGCTTTGGATCGAGCCGCGTAGCAAGCGATTGCATCGATTCATAGACATGCGTCGCGCCACCCGCGGCCCAGATGAAAGTTCTCAGCGGTGTGCCCGCACGATGGTTCAGTCCTCAAGCTGCCGTATGACTGAATCGAGATTCTGCTTAAGCGCGGTAAATCCACGCCAGGGGTCATCGCGCAGCCGAGCGAGCCTGCGCCGGGCTGAGTGGATGTCGTAATCGCAACCACTTTTCAAACGGCCCAGCTCTGCCCAACGCAAAGGCATTGCCACAGTCGCACCCTTGCGAGCCCGCAATGAATAGTTGGCAACACTCGTCGCACCGCGGCTGTTGCGCAAGTAATCGATGAATATGCGTCCACCCCTGATCTGTTTCGTCGACGTGGCGACGAATTCCTCCGGCTGCATCTGCGCAATTGTCTTGGCGAAACCTTCCGTAAAGGACTTGACCAGATCCCGTCGGCACGCCGGGTTGAGCGGCAGCACCACGTGCAACCCCTTCCCGCCGGTCGTGCGGACGAATGACTTAAGACCGGCATGGTCCAGCAGCTTGCGCAACAGGCGCGCGGCTGCAACGACGCGGGACCATTCGACATCCTCGCCAGGGTCCAGGTCGAACACGACGCGGTCCGCGTGGTCTGGTTGCGCGATCGTCGCGCCCCAAGGGTGAAATTCCAGCACGCCCAACTGGACGAGTTCCATGATGCTTCCGGCATCCCGCGCATACAGGTATGTCGCCTGTGCACCCGATTCTTCCTTGAGCCTGACGGTGCCAACTCGGCTGAGACCCGCCATTTCATGTTTCTGGAAGAAACATGCACCCGAGATACCGGAGGGGCATCGAACCATCGACAACGGCCTGTCCAGGATGTCAGGCAGGAACTTTTGCATGACGAACGCATAATAATCCGCCACATCCTGTTTCGAGACGCCATCGTCGGGATACACGATGCGGTCAGGGTGGGTGATGCGGATTCTGCCATCCGTTTGCCGCTTGGCGTGAACGGACGACCGCCGGGGCCGAAAACCCGCTGATCCGCGGTCAGAATCCCGGAGCTCTTCAGGAGTCTTGTCTTGCCGAAGCGTTTTCAATGAGGGATGCCTCAGCAGTCCGTGATTGCCAATGCCGCGGTAATACACCTCGGCGACGAACCGGGGCGGGACCCACCGCGCATCCCGCAGCAGGGGGTCCACGTCCGCGATGGTTACCTTTGGTTGCTTCCTCGCATTTTTCGCCAGCGTGGGTGCCAGTTCACGCAACATCCGGTTGCTGAAGCCGGTGCCCACGCGTCCCGCATAGCGCCAACCCTTCTTGTTTTCCGGTTTCGCGAGCAGCAAAGAACCAAATCCCTCGCGTCGTTCTTTGGCAAGCGTGTAACCGATGACGGCGAACTCGTCGCTCTTCAGCCGCTTGATTTTCATCCAGTCGTCACTGCGGCCGGCTCGATACGGCGAGTCGATGCGTTTGGACACGATGCCTTCCAGCTTCTGCTCGCTCGCCAACGCGAACACGCGCTTGCCGTCACCGACCCAGTGTGAGCTGAAGCGCAGCCTCGCGCGGTCCGTACCGATGAGTTTTTCGAGGAAACGCTTGCGTTCCCGCAGGGGAGTTTTCGAAAGATCGAAGCCGTCAAGGTACGGCATGTCAAACAACATGTACACCAGCGGCGCGCTGGCTTCGCCGGACAGCGTTTTCTGCAAAAGATTGAAATCGCTTCGGCCATCGCGCAGCGCGATCAATTCGCCATCCAAACGCGCGGACTTCAGATTCAGTTCGCCGAGGGCCTGCGCGATTTCCGGAAGCCGGTCGTTCCACGCAATGGCGTTGCGGGACCACAATTGAAGCTTGTCACGCATGATCGTGGCTAAGATCCGGTAGCCGTCCCACTTGACCTCGTGCAGCCATTGATTGCCTGCGGGCGGTGTTTCGCGTAGACGTGCGAGTTGCGGCTTGAAGAAGCCCGGTTCGGCAGGGGTCCGCGTTGCAGCCGTGAGCTGCGATGGGTCTGGCGATGGCGCCTGTCGGGGGCGACGACCGCTATGGCTGCGGTTCGTTTTCCTGCTGGCAGCCGCCTTGCGGGCGACCGCGCGTTCCTTGGGCGTCCGCGCGGCGCGGCGCGTGCTCTCGATCGATTTCCTGTCAAGCAAGTCGTCGGCTTCCCAGCTTCCCGCATAGCGGTCCTTGTCCTTGATCAGGAACCAGGCCGGTTGGCGATGCTTGCGGCTGCTGCGGACCAGATGCCACTCGCCCTTGAGCTTGTTGCCGAACAGTTCGAAGTGCAGGTGGCCCTTCTCGAGTTGTGCATGCGCATCGCCCTGTGTCGCCCAAACGCCGCGGTCGAAAAGGTCGACATGCCCCTTGCCGTACCCTTGCTTGATGTCGCCTTCGAAATCCGCGTAGGCCACCGGATGGTCTTCGACTTCGACCGCCAGCCGTTTGATTTTCGGGTCGAAGCTGGGGCCCTTGGGCACGGCCCAGCTTTTCAACACGTCGTCCACCTGCAACCGGAAATCGAAATGGCGGCGCGATGAGTGATGCAACTGCACCACGAAGATGGCGCGCGAGTCGCCACCCGGCTGCGTGAAATCCGGTTCACCGGACCTGGCCAGATCGCGTTTGCGCACGTAATCGTGGGGGCTCATCGTTGTTTCGTGTCAGTGACAGTCCACCGCCCGGCAGGGTTTTGAAAAACACCCTGTTGATGCGGTCCATGGATGGACCGCAGCGAATCAAGCACAGCAGGCGCTTGATTCAACCTGCTAGATGGAAGCTTGCAACGCTTTGGCAATCGCGGCATCCCCATTCACGATGTCCCTCCAGGTGAGCGCGACACCCTTTCGGCGGCCTTTTTCGGCAAGCTTCATGCCAAGGGGATCAATGATCAGTGTGTAGGTCTTGCCGCCAACATCGACTTCACGTCGAATGGGCTTGTCGAGTCTCGTCATCATCTTTCTCCGCGTGAGAACTCCGTTTCGTGCGGCGCCGCAGCCCCTCTCGCGCTGCCAAACCATAGAAGCGCCGTCTCACGACGACTTTGACGATTTCGACTTGGATTTGGACGACTTTTCGGAACCGCCCGATTTTCCATCGGACTTTTTCCCGCTGCCCGACTTGTTGCCGCCGCCGCTGTCCTTGTTCACCGTGGCCCAGGCGCGCTTTTCAGCAACCTTGTCCGACAAGCCTTTGTCCTTGTAAGATTTTTCGATATGTTCGGCCTTGCGCTTTTGCTTGTCCGTATAGCTTGATTTGTCTCCGCGGGGCATGACGCTGTCTCCTTTCAGAAAATTGCCAAGCCAAGAGTCGTTCCATGTGCTGTTTGCTGCGTGATGGCGTTCCATGACGCCCTATGCCGTAGCGTAGCCCGAGGCTAAGCGAAAAACGGTGAATTATGCGTGTACGGCGAGCCGCTTCCACGGCGGCAGGCATGCCTGAATCGCTGCCGCAAACCGGTACAACTTCTGACGAGAGCTTCACCCCGCGCCGTGCAGACTTCTGCTCCGGCCGCTCGTAAGGCTCAACGGAGGGAAGAACATGCCACGTCCCATCTGGACAGGAACCATATCCTTTGGGTTGCTCAACATTCCGATCCGGCTGATGACCGCCGAGCGGCGCGTTGACCTGGATTTCCGGATGCTCGACAGTCGGGACAAGTCGCTAATCCGTTACGAGCGCATCAATGCCGAAACTGGCGAGGAAGTGCCGTGGAAAGACATCGTGAAGGCATTCGAGTACGACAAGGGCAACTACGTCGTCATCGAAAAGGAAGACTTCAAGAGGGCTGCGCCGGAGTCTTCGGAATCGGTGGACATTGAGGGGTTTGTCGATCCGGCAAAGATCGGGCCAGAATATTTCGACAAACCCTATTACCTCGTCCCATCGAAGAAGGCCGAGAAAGGTTACGTGCTTCTGAGGGAAACATTGAACCAGTCGGGGCTCGCTGGCATCGCGCGGGTGGTCATACGGACGCGCGAATACCTCTCGATGGTCGTGCCACGCGGTGATGCGCTGCTGCTGATGCTGATCCGGTTTCCGCAGGAACTGGTGCCGGCTGATGAATACGATTTTCCGCAAGGCAAGCCGAGCTCATACCGCGTGAGCGGCAAGGAGCTGGACATGGCCAAATCACTGGTGGAGTCGATGGCGAGCGAATGGAACCCGAAGGACTACCACGACGAGTTCCGGGCGCGTCTTCAGAAGGTTATTGAGGCGCGTGTACGTTCGAAAGGCAAGAAGGCCCGTGTCGAGGAAGAAGAAGAGACGACATCCGGCGGCTCGAGAGCCAACGTCGTCGACTTCATGTCGTTGTTGAAAAAAAGCATTGATTCGAACCGGCGCACCCCTGCCAAAAAGAAGACGACCGGCAAGAAGAGTGGAGTGTCCAGAAGCAAAAAGAAGGCCGGCAAATAAGTCAAATTTGTTCCCCGAGAAACGATGTTGCAGCGCAATCGCGCGGGACGTGCCCCGACGCTGGTTTTCACGCGCCCGTGGCGCGGCCCGACAAGACGGTGGGACCACCTGGTCTCTGGCTGTTTGACAATCGCCTCCTGCTCCATTGAGCGATATACATCCGCTGCGTGGTGCGGTGTCCATTTCGCAGATTGCTTCGCAAGCCATTCCTTGGCGAATGCCGCGAAGCTGTTCTCAACCGAGAGCAGGCGCGCGCGCCTGTCGAAGCGACGAGCTTCGGTCGGGTTGGTTCCAGCGACCAGCAGCGCACGGGCATCGTCGCGCGCGACGGGCGTCAGCCAAGTAGACCCCTGGGTACTCGCCGAGCATCAGCATGGATGCTTTGCCGAGGTACCGGTAGCGATAGCGCCAGAGCTTGGATCCAGCGGGCGTAACTTCGATGCAGAGGCCGCGCGAGTCAGCTACACGATAGAGGGTAGGGCGCGGGAGTAGGTTGCGCAGTTTTACATCGGTCAGAGCCATGTGAGTAGACTTCAGGCGCTGTGAGTACCTACTCACGATCCTACTCGCAACTACTCACGGATGCCAACGGACAGCTTTGGATCGCATAGGTACAAAAAAATCCGCTGCTATGCGGGTTTCAAAGACTTTGTCGGACTGTAATGGACGTCGTAAGACTAAGAACTGGCGGAGCGGACGGGACTCGAACCCGCGACCTCCGGCGTGACAGGCCAGCATTCTAACCAGCTGAACTACCGCTCCGCATTTGAGCTTCACACCCGGCTCGTTGCGTTGACCGGGCTGCACATTGTACTTGCATCACCGCGTGCCATGGCAACAGACATGGCGTCCCCACGGGGATTCGAACCCCGGTCGCCACCGTGAAAGGGTGGTGTCCTAGGCCTCTAGACGATGGGGACAGCGTGGGGATTTGGTGGAGCCAGACGGGATCGAACCGACGACCTCTACAA
>JBOHYR010000075.1:0-11214 GCA_050737995.1 Rhodanobacteraceae bacterium | reverse complement strand
AAATGGTTCAACGATGCCAAGGGCTTCGGTTTCATCAGCCGTGAAAATGGTGAAGATGTGTTCGTGCATTTCCGCGCGATCACCGGCACCGGATTCAAGTCCCTGCAGGAAGGCCAGAAGGTCACCTTTGAAGTCGTCCAGGGCCCCAAGGGCCTGCAGGCCGACCAGGTCCAGGCTGCCTGAGCCAACGTTGTCCACGCAAGACCCGAAGCCCCGCAGCGATGCGGGGCTTCTTTTTTGCGACTATTCATGATCGCCGCTTCGCGAAAGCGCAAGGTGTTAGTCTCAACCAAAATCGTGGGAGATCAGAGCTGCCGTTCATGGTCTGCTACTGACAAAGGCTGCTTCGATTGACGCCCTGGGGTACCTGGTGCATGGCTAGTCAGGGTTTCCCCTTTGTCCGTTAAGATGTTGCGGGACTTGAGTCCGGACATGTACCCCAGTTTCAGAGAATTCTATCCGGTCTATCTCGGAGAGCATACCGATCGCCGCTGTCGACGCATGCACTTCGCTGGTTCCTGGCTGGTGATTGCTTGCGTGATCGTCGCGATCGCGGCCGGCAACCCGTGGTGGCTGATCGGCGCGCCGCTGTGTGGTTACGGTTGCGCCTGGATCGGGCATTTTGCGTTCGAGAAGAACAGGCCAGCAACCTTCCGCCATCCCGTCTACAGCCTGATGGGCGACTGGGTAATGTTCGTCGGGATCTTGCGCGGACGGATCAAAATCTGATTCCCATTATCATTCCCCCATGATCGACCCACGTTTTGCCGGCATCGAGCGGCTGTATGGTGCGGGCAGCGTGACGCGCCTTGCACGTGCACACGTCGCCGTGGTCGGGCTCGGTGGGGTAGGTTCGTGGGCCGCGGAGGCCCTTGCTCGCAGTGGGGTGGGCGGCCTGACGCTCATCGACGCCGACGAAGTCTGTGCGTCCAACACCAATCGTCAGTTGCACGCGCTGGCCGATACGCACGGAAGGGCCAAGGTCACGGTGATGGCTGAACGATTGCGCAGCATCAATCCGGTGCTGACGGTCGATCCAGTCGAACGCTTCGTGACGCCAGCGACGCTGGCGGAATTGCTGGAAGATGGTTTCGATCTGGTGCTCGATGCCTGTGACGCCTTCCGGGTAAAGGTCGAAATGACCGCGTGGTGCCGGCGACGCAAGCTTCCGTTGATCATGTGCGGATCGGCCGGCGGCCGCACCGACCCGACCCAGATTCGGGTGCGCGATCTCTCCCGCACAGAGCACGATGCGCTGCTTGGCATGATTCGGCGCAAGCTGCGCCAGGAATTCCGGTTCCCGTCCAACCCCGATCGCTATTTCGGGGTGCCGGCCGTGTACTCGCTGCAGAACGTGCGTTACCCGCAAGCCGACGGCAGCGCGTGCGGCACCCGCCCAGCCGGCGGCGATCCGTTCAGACTGGATTGCGGCGGTGGGCTTGGCGCGGCAACCCACGTTACCGCGGCATTCGGCTTCGCCGCGGTCGGACGGGCATTGGAGATGCTGCTGAAATCGCGTGCTTAAAGCACTGGCTCACGCGGACCGCACGAACAATCTCCGTGCATTGGCTGTGGTGGCGCACGCAAGTTCGGCTGGATCCTCGTTCCGCAATGCCGCAACGCAATCCAGTACCTCCACGATGAAGCCAGGCTCGTTGCGCTGCCCACGATGTCGGGCACCAGGTTGATCAGGGGCGTCCGTTTCCAGCAGCAGGCATTCGATCGGCAGGACCGTGACAGTGCGCCGCAGCTGTCGCGCGCGTTCGTAGGTAACTGGGCCGCCGATGCCCACGCAGAAGCCCAGCTTCCACAGTTCGTGAACCTGTTCCAGGCTACCTGAGAAACTGTGTACGACGCCGCGTAGCGGCTTGCCGAACTCGCGCAACGCAGTTATCACCTGCGCGAAGGCACGGCGTGCGTGCAACACCAGAGGCAGGTCAAATCGGCGAGCGATTTCAAGATGGCCATGCAGCAGGCGCAATTGCCGTTCGCGTTCCAAACCGGGTTCCAGATGGTCGAGCCCGCACTCGCCTACGGCGGCGGCGGGGTGTGACCGCAGCCAATCCTCGAGCAATGCGAGGTCGCTGTCGGCGTGTTGGGCCAGAAAGCAGGGATGCAGCCCGTAAGCAGGATAAAGGCCTGGCGTGCCAGCACAGAGATCGTGCAGTTTTGGCCAGCTAGCCGCGGCAACGGCAGGTATCAACATTTCCTCTACGCCGGCTTCGCGCGCACCCTGCAAAACTGCTCGGCGGTCGGAATCGAATTCAGGTGCGTCCAAGTGCACATGGCTGTCGAACAGTGCTGTCGTGCGTTCTGTCATCTTCTTGGGGCGGAATGGAACATGAACCGGAAACGGCTTGTTGACGTGACGTTCATTGTCCGGTTGTTTGAATCAAATTTCAAAAGGGCCGTAGTGGCCGGGAGACTACGATGACATATAAAAAGGGGTTCACACGAATCATGCCAGTGTCGCTGGCGATTGTTGCCGCGATCGCGCTTGCCGGATGTGGCCAAGGCAATCAGCAGGCGCAGACCACACCCGCAAACATGACGATGGCGACATCGGCGGCGACGGCGCAACTGCCTCCGGGCGCAGAACAGATGGCCAACGGCGCGCCGGAGCAAGGTGCGGCTGCGCAACAGCAATTCGCACAGGTCGTGGCAGTGCAGCCGGTCACGAATTCGGTAACCACCAGCAAGCCGCGCCAGGTGTGCCGAGATGAACAAGTGGCCGTACCCGAAACCTACAAGGACAAGAACCAGATTGGTGGCGCCGTAGTGGGCGGCCTCGTCGGCGCGCTGGCGGGACATCAGGTGGGCGGCGGCAAGGGCAAGACGCTCGCAACTGTCGGCGGGGCAGCCGCTGGTGCATTTGCCGGACACGAAATCCAGAAGAAGCATCAGCAAAACAACGCGACCAAGACCGAGACGCGGAACGTGTGTCGTACAGTGACCGACAAGACGACCTCTAGCAAGACGGTCGGCTACGACGTGACCTACACGCTCAATGGTCAGGCTGGTCATATCCGTATGGACCACAATCCGGGCGTCGGTACGGGTCTGCCTGTGCGCAACGGTGTGGTCGTCGCCAATGACAGGCAGGGTGGAAGCGATTACCAGTAATCCTGTTTCAACGGCCCACGCACGAATAAGGAGTGGAACCATGTCGAAACGATCGTTCGTCAAAAGCCGTATGACCACGCGGAGCGTGGTCTCGATGGTCTGTGGTGCAGCCGCCGCGCTGATGTTGGCGGGTTGTGCTCCGGCCTACAATACGAGGCAGGGGGGGTATTACGGAGGCCCGCCAAGCGGTTATGCCAGCGGCCGGCAGTGTTATCAGGGCTGCGGTTACGTCCGCGATATTCGTGAGGTCCAGATCGGCAGTAATAGCCATGCCGCTGTCGGTACCGTTATCGGTGCGGTAGTCGGTGGCCTGCTTGGCAACCAGATCGGCAAGGGCAACGGCAAAACTGCCGCGACGGTTGCCGGTGCTGTGGGCGGCGGCTTCGCCGGTCACGCGATCGGCCAACGCTCAGGTCAAGGCGATTATGGCTGGCAGGTCGTGGTGCAACTCAACAACGGCCAGTACGCCACCGTTACGCAGCGTAGTCCACCGCAAGTACGCGTTGGAGATTACGCGATGATCCGCGGTGATCAGGTTTACCGTTACTGATAAGTGTTACTGATGAGTTCTTCGCGAAGCGAGTGAAAAAAGGCCCTCCTTGCGGGGGCCTTTCTTTTTGAGGCGCGTGAATCGACGTGCTATCGGGATGTATCCGTCAATCGACAGCGTAAAACTCGTGATCGCCGATCGTGGCAATCGGGTTCTTGGCCCAGGTTGCGGTGGAACCGAGTCGGATGAAGTGGTTGGCGCCAGGTACCACCAGTTTGCGGTCCGCCGTGGGCTCGTTCCAGATCGCGATGGCCTGGCCGGCAATTTGCCAGGCCTTGTTCCACGCTTTCCGGTTGTCGATGCGAAAGCTTGTCGACGTGGTCGTCAACGCGAATTGGTGCGGGGCTGTCACTACCTTGCAGAGGTTGTTGCCGTAGTGTCCGATGTCAAGACGGTCAAGTGCCACTTCGGCCACGGCCAGTTGGCCGCGGGTGGGTTGGCTGCGCGCCTCCATGTACACGGTGGCAGCCAGACAGGTTTGGTCGGCGACTGGCCGCGGAAGCAGCGCGATCATGCCGAGCAACAGGCCCAAGGTCATCGGGTCGTTCTCCTATACAAGGCACCACATGCCGGATCTGGCCGGCACCTGGCTTTGGAGCACGGTGGGCTCAAGGCCTGCACCGCAATGGGTGGAAGTTGGCTCGAACCCGGAAGCAATCGCCGGCAATGGGCCGGGGCTGGCAGGTGTCGCATCGCACCAACAATCGTCGGGCAACCCGCGAACCTCGCCATTGTGCGCGGTACCGGATGCCCGGACCTCGCGCCGACTAGGCCGTAACAGCCCGGGTTGCGGAAGCTGCGCGAAGGTTAAGGGCGGTTTGCGGCCGGCACAAGTGCCAACGCAAAAAAAAATTTTTGGAAAACTGGACGTTTAGACAAGGTTACGAATCAAACTTCATGTGTATTAGATATGTATTATCCAAGATATTGATTTTACTTTGTACATTATCCTGAACCACAGCCAAGGCTTCGACGGTATCCTGAACAGCAACAGCATCGAGGATCCAGGCGATTAGCGTCCCGTCAACGTCCCGGGCTTCCCCGATTGGCAACGGGGCGGTTCCCTCCAAATGACACAGACGGTATTTGTGGCCGCCCAGATAGTGCAGCCGAGCGGCAATCTCCTGTCCGGGATAGCAGCCCTTTTCGAACGCCACGGCCCCGAGGCGTTCCAGTCCGAGGGACGGAGGAAGGAACGTGGGCTCTCCGCGTGGCAGATTCGGCCAACCTTGGCGAATGTCGGCCAGCCGCCATGCACCCTGTACGACCGAGTCGGGGTGTTCGGGGGCCGGATCCAGGCGCAGACTGCGCGATCCGTAACCCAAGACGGTATGGTCCGGATCCATCCGCACGACCCCGTTCTGGACCGGGCCGCCGTGACGGCCAGTGAAAGTCCGGACATTCAAGTTTGCCTGCATACGCAACAGGTAGCGCCCCAACGCTGCGTTGATCGCCGTCGCATCCCCGCCCCGCAGGATTGCGAGCAGCCTGTCGTTGCCGATGTCGGCAAGGTGCATAAGCCCCTGCACCCGCCCCTTGGCGTTGAGCCATGCATTCCATTGCCAGTGTCCGGGCGTGAGCGCGTCCACGTCACCCGCAAATTGCGCCTGCGCGAATCGTCGGGCATCGGCCCCTTCAATCACGATGCAGTCCACGCTCGAGATTGCCGGGAAAGTCATCGATGCCTCGTTTGGATGATTGTCATTACATTAGCAGCATGGTGACTGCGCGCACGACAATCGATGAGACAATTCAGGCTAGCCGTTCACCAGGATTTCGCACGATGACCGATATAACATCGGGCACACCTGCATTGAAACCCGGCCCCGCGAACGAAACCAAACCTGAGTCCGTGCCGCGTGAGCGGCCGACACCTGAGGGCGACGGTCTTGATCCCACTCGCTACGGCGATTGGGAGAAGAACGGACGCTGCATTGATTTCTAGGAGTTGCATTGCTGTGGCCGTCCATGATCGCCGCACCGTTGAGCCGGAGGTTCTCCAAGCCCGTCCAAACCGGTAGCGCTTCGCTTGCGACCGTTCTCCCGATGCGTTCCAAAGCTGTTGGTGACGCGCACACGAAGCATCTCGCGATACAGGCGTGATTCATGCGACAATGGAAAGTGATCATCGGCGTCGAGGCCGACGAAGGAACAGTATTGCGCGCAGCGTGACGAGGAACTGAAGGACATGTCCACTACCCGACCATTGTCACCTCATCTCGGCATCTATCGCTGGCGCGTCAACATGCTGACGTCGACCATACACAGGTTGACGGGATTGTTCCTTTGCCTTGGCGCTTTGCTGGTGACCTGGGGGCTGATCGCAGTAGCTACCAGCGGAGCGGCGTGGAACGTATTTGCCGCTTTCTGTGACAGTTGGATCGGCCTGGTCCTGCTGTTCCTTTGGACTTGGTCGCTGTTGTTCCATCTTTGCAATGGCATCCAGCACCTCATCCGCGATGTGGGCATGAATTTGGGGCCGCCGACGCGGGACCGTACCCGTAATCCGGTCTACTGGTCCACCGGCTGGATCGTGATAGCCGTCAGCGTGGCCCTGACGGTGCTGGTGTGGATACTCCTGATTCTGCGCGTGGGCGGAGGTGCCGCATGAGCACTTATCCTGGGCAGGAAGGTTTGCGCACGCCGCTGAAGGTTGCGCGTGGCATGGGATCGTCCAAGACCGGTGTCCCTCACTGGTGGTTGCAGCGTGTGACCGCGGTTGCGCTGGTTCCCCTCTCGATCTGGTTCTTGTTCATGCTGGGCGGGATGCTCCATGCCCCCGGCTACGCAGCAGTGATGGCGACGGTCGCGAAGCCGGTCCATGCGATTTTCCTGATCGTGTTCGCCGTGTGCCTATTCTGGCACGGCGCGCTCGGCCTGCAAGTCATCATCGAGGATTACGTGCATAGCCGTTGGCTGGAAGTGACGCTGCAGATCGCACTTCGGTTCGGCGCATTGCTCGGTGCGCTGGCTTGCGTGATGGCCGTGCTCGCGGTGTGGCTCACCGGCGCCGCCTACTACTGATACCGAATCCCGGACAAGGGACGCACATGCCCAAAGAGAGTTACAAGGTCGAAGCGCATCAGTATGACGTGGTGGTTGTGGGTGCAGGGGGCGCCGGGTTACGCGCCACCATGGGCTTGGCTGCGAAGGGGCTGTCCGCTGCCTGCGTCACCAAAGTATTCCCGACCCGCTCGCACACCGTGGCCGCACAGGGTGGCATTGCCGCAGCGCTTGGCAACATGGGAGAGGATGATTGGCGTTACCATTTCTACGACACGGTGAAAGGTGGCGATTGGCTGGGTGACCAGGATGCGATCGAGTACATGTGCCGTGAGGCCATCCCGGCGATCATCGAACTGGAACACCTCGGCGTGCCATTCTCGCGCACCAAGGAAGGCAAGATCTACCAGCGTCCGTTCGGTGGCATGACCATCCGTTATGGCGAGGGTATTGCGCAACGCAGCTGTGCAGCAGCCGATCGTACAGGGCACGCGATGCTGCATACGCTGTATACGCAGGCGCTGAAGCACGACGCGAAATTCTTCGTCGAATACTTCGCAACCGACTTGGTCAAGGATCCTGCCAGTGGCCGAATTGTCGGCGTTCTTGCGATCGATTTGAATGAAGGCACGCTGCATCTGTTTCGCGGTCACGCGATCGTGCTCGCGACCGGCGGCTACGGGCGTGCGTATTTTTCATGCACATCGGCGCACACCTGCACGGGGGATGGCGGTGGCATGGCGCTACGTGCCGGCCTGGCGCTGCAAGACATGGAGTTCGTCCAGTTCCACCCGACCGGCATCTACGGTTCCGGCTGCTTGATCACGGAAGGCGTGCGTGGCGAGGGTGGTTACCTTACCAATTCCAAAGGCGAGCGTTTCATGGAGCGCTATGCATCCAACGTCAAGGATCTTGCATCCCGTGACGTGGTGAGTCGTGCGATCACGATGGAAATCCGCGAAGGGCGCGGCGTGGGCGACCAGGCCGATCACGTGCTTTTGAACCTCGCGCATCTTGGGGCCGATGTGCTGCACGAGCGTTTGCCTGGCATTTCGGAAAGCGCACGCATATTCGCGGGCGTGGATGTCACCAGGGAACCAATCCCGGTACTGCCCACCGTGCACTACGACATGGGTGGTATTCCGACCAATTACCACGGCGAGGTGGTGCAGAAGGTTGGCGATGACCCCGACGTCGTGGTACCTGGACTGTTCGCGGTTGGCGAGGCGGCGTGCGTGTCGGTGCACGGTGCCAATCGCCTGGGCACCAATTCGCTGCTGGACCTGGTGGTGTTCGGACGCGCGGTTGCGGATCGTTGCGCCGAAGTCGTCAAACCGGACACGCCTCACCGCGATCTTCCATCCGATGCTCTGGAACCTGCGCTGACGCTGCTGGACAAGCTACGTCATGCCGACGGTGGCACGCCCACCGCCCAGCTGAGGCTGAAGATGCAGAAGACCATGCAGGCCGACGCTGCGGTGTTCCGTACCGCCGAAACACTCAAGGAAGGCTGCACGAAGATCGACGAGGTGTACGCGCAGTTGGATGACATCCGTGTCAGTGATCGCTCGCTGATCTGGAACTCCGATCTGGTCGAGACCTTTGAACTGGCCAATCTGCTGGGTCAGGCGGTTGGCACCATGCACTCGGCCGAACAACGTCCGGAAAGCCGTGGCGCACATGCGCGCGAAGACTTTCCCGATCGCGACGACGCCAACTGGATGAAGCACACACTGGTCAAGGTTGGCCACAAAGGGGAGTGCAGCTTCGACTATCGCCCGGTGCACTCGAACACCATGACGGACGAGGTCGAGACGGTGCCGCCCAAGAAGCGCGTTTATTGATTGCTTGCAGGAGCGTGCTGCTCGCGAAATGCATTTCCGGCTGCGCGCACGTTCGCTCCTAACGATACAGGAAAGACCATGGCTGAATTCACGTTGCCGCAGATGTCGAAGGTCCAGAAGGGCAAACGCTTCGCCGCCAAGCCGGGTGGCAAGAAAGTGCGCAACTTCCGGGTGTACCGCTGGGATCCCGACGTCGGCGGAAATCCGCGCGTGGATACCTACGAGGTGGACGTTACCGGTTCGGCAATGGTTCTCGACGTGCTGCTGAAAATCAAGAACGAGATCGATCCCACGCTCACTCTGCGTCGCTCCTGTCGCGAAGGCGTGTGCGGCTCTTGCGCCATGAACATCGATGGCGAGAACACCCTCGCCTGCATCAAGGGCCTCGATGAACTGCCGGCAGGCGATGTGAACGTGTATCCCCTGCCGCACATGCCGGTGGTCAAGGATCTGGTTCCCGACCTTACGCATTTTTATGCCCAGTACGCCTCGATCAAGCCCTGGCTGCAGACCGAGAGTGCAGCGGGCTCGCGCGAACGTCTGCAGTCTCCGGAGGACCGCAAGAAGCTCGACGGCCTGTACGAATGCATCCTTTGTGCGTGCTGCACCACATCCTGCCCAAGCTACTGGTGGAATCCGGATCGCTTCCTCGGCCCCGCAGTGTTGTTGCAGGCTTATCGCTGGATTGTCGACTCGCGCGACGAAGCCACCGGCGAGCGTCTCGACGACCTCGACGATCCGTTCAAGCTGTACCGCTGCCACACCATCATGAACTGCACCAACACTTGCCCCAAGGGCCTGAATCCCGCCAAGGCGATCGGCGAGATCAAGCAGATGCTGGTCAACCGCACGGTCTGAATGGGCGTGCCGGCGCTGGGAAAAGACGCATCGCCACCGAACGATGCTCGCCTGAAACGCATTCAGTGGCGCTGCCGGCGCGGCACGCGCGAGCTTGATGCGCTGCTGGGCGACTGGCTGAAGGAGCACAGCGTGTCCATGGACGACGCGCAATTCGCGGCGTTCGATGCGTTGCTGGATCAGCAGGACCCCGAACTCTGGGATTGGCTGATGGGCCACGCCGAACCACCGCGCGACGATTGGCGCGCGATCGTGGACGACATCCGCAGGCGCGCTAGGCTCGTGCCGTGAGGACACCTCCAGCCATTGCGTTCACTTGTCGTGCATCGCGCACGTTGGTGACGGTGACGATGGTCGTCTCGTTGCTGGCCATGTTCGCGGTCTGGATCAGTGGCGGTCCGCATTGGCTGCGCTCGGCCCTAACGGCATTGGTTGGTGCTTTTGGCGGCGTGGCGGTGGCTCGCGTATTGCGGCCACGCATTCGATCGTTGCTGTGGCGGCCCGACGGCGGGGTCGACTTCACGTTCAACGACACACCGACAGATGGTTGCCGCGAAGTGGAGGGCGCGATCTACAGTGCCCGGGTCATGGGTCCGTTGATCGTCCTGACGCTGGGCTGGTCACCGCGCGAACGGGTGTCGCTGTGGCTACTGCCGGACAACCTCGACGCGGATACCCACCGACGCCTGCGGATGCGCCTCGGTGCCGGTGGTTCCGGCGCGCCGTCGTCAGGGAACGCCGACAGCGGATGATGGTGTGAACCGCTTGCCTGCATATGCGGGCCCCTGTCACGCTTGCATCCAGTCCGCCACGGGATGGCGTGAATCCCGATCCCTCATACCCGGTACCCGCCACGCATGTTCCGTCCGCTCGAGCTCTTCATCGGTACCCGCTACATCCGCGCGAAACGGCGCAACCATTTCATTTCCTTCATCAGCGTGGTGTCGATGCTGGGTCTGGTGGTCGGAATCACCGCGCTGATCACCGTGATCTCGGTGATGAACGGCTTTCAAACGGAATTGCGATCGCGCATCCTGGGGATGGTGTCGCAGGCCACCATTACCGGCGTGGGCGACAGCATGCCCGAGTGGCAGCAGGCGCTGCGCATCGCCGAGGCGAACCCGCATGTCAGGGGTTCCGCGCCGTATGTTCAGCGGGAAGCTTTCCTGCGCGGCAATGATGCAAGCCAAGGCGCAATCATCCGCGGCATCCTGCCGGACCAGGAGGGCAAGGTCGCGGACATCGGCTCCAAGATGATCGCCGGCAGGTTATCGTCACTGCAACCCGGCTCTTGGGGAATCGTGCTGGGTCGGGACCTCGCGATCTCGCTGGGAGTGGACCTCGGTGACCGCGTGGTGGTGTATGCCCCGGTGATCAGCGTGACGCCGATCGGTGCCATCCCGCGGTTGCGACGATTCACGGTGGTCGGCATCTTCGAGGCAGGCATGCAGGAATACGATTCCGGCCTCGCTCTCATCAACATGCACGACGCCGAGAAGCTTTATCAAATGAGCGGACCGAGCGGTATCCGCCTGAAACTGGACGACCTGTTCGCGGCCAACAGGGTGGCCTCGACGCTCGCCAACCGCCTCGGCGCCGCCTACCGGGTGCAGGGCTGGATGCAACAGCACGCCAACTTCTTCAAGGCGCTCGCGATGGAGAAGATCGTGATGTTCACCATCCTCTCGCTGATCGTGGCGGTGGCGGCCTTCAACCTGGTGTCGTCGCTGGTGATGCTGGTCACCGACAAGCAATCGGACATCGCGATCCTGCGTACGCTGGGCGCGACCCCGCGCAGCATCATGGGCGTGTTCATGATCCAGGGCATGCTGATCG
>JBOHYR010000074.1:0-21326 GCA_050737995.1 Rhodanobacteraceae bacterium | reverse complement strand
ACCCCTCCAATGGATCGACGCAAGTATCGGCGACACGGGATGCGTTGTCAGCATCGGCAGCGCTGCGTGACGCGGATTGCGTCGATGGGGCGCGAATGCCCGATGAGCGCGTCTCTCTTTTCCGTATCCCGATCCGCGCGTGGTGCCGCAATACCACCGGAGACGCCGCGGCACAAAAAACCCCGCCAGAGCGGGGTTGAATGTACAGCATTAAAAAGTGGTGCCCAAGAGGGGACTCGAACCCCTACGGAGTTACCCGCTACCACCTCAAGGTAGTGCGTCTACCAATTCCGCCACCTGGGCAGTGTGCCCATCCTTGGGAAACATCGCGCACATCCTGTGCGCGACTTTTCAAAAAAGCTGGTGCTTGTTGCGATCAATGCGACGCCGGCGGCTTCCCGCTCGACGGCGCTGAAGGCGCTGGCGCCGAGCTCTTCGCGGGCGATACCGGCACCGACGATTTCGCCTTGGCGCTGGCGGGAGGCGCTACCGGCACTTCCGAATGCTGGACCGGCACCGACGACGCCGATGCGCCGCTCGCCGGTGCGCTGGCAGCAGGCACTCGCTGCTTCGCCGACGACGTCGCAGGTGCGCTGCTTGCCGGTGCGGAGCTACCGACGCCGGCCATCACGCCCAATGTCTGCTTCGGTGACGGGGCCACACCATGGTGACTGAGGTAAATTCCCATGCCGAGGCTGAGGATGAAAAATAAGGCCGCCAGTACACCGGTGGTGCGAGTCAGGAAGCTGGCCGCGCCGCGCGCGCCGAACACCGTACCCGTAGAACCACCGCCGAAGCTGGCACCGGCGTTCGCGCCATCACCGCGCTGCATCAGGATCAGCACGATCATCGCCGCGGCGATGAGTACATAGAAAACACTGAAAATAGTGAACAGCATGGGTCGTTCCCGTGCGGACGCGGCTTCAACCCGCCGCCGCACAAATCGAGAGGAAATCGGTGGACTGCAAGCAGGCACCCCCGATCAGGCCACCATCGATGTCGGATTGCGCGAACAGCTCGGCGGCATTGCCGGGCTTGACGCTGCCACCGTAAACGATGCGGGTCGAACCGGCAATTCTAGCATCGTCGGCGGCGAGCTGGCTACGCAGGAGCGCGTGCACCTCCTGGGCCTGACCGGGGCTGGCTGTGCGACCGGTGCCGATCGCCCAGACCGGCTCGTAGGCGACCACGATGCGCCCGAACGCCGCGATTCCGCAACGATCGATCACCGCGCGGAGCTGGCGCGACACCACCGCCGCGGTCCGGTCGGCCTCGCGATCTTCAAGGGTCTCACCCACGCACAACACGGCGGTCAGGTCGTGCGCCAGGGCCTGGGCCACCTTGGCCGCGACCTGCGCGTCGGTTTCATGGTGGTATTGCCGGCGTTCCGAATGTCCGGCCAGCACCATGCCGCACCCGACATCCCGAAGCATCGCCGCCGATACTTCGCCGGTGAAGGCACCGGACTCGTGCTCGCTGACATCCTGTCCCCCGACCATGACACGCGATCCGGCCCTGGCCGCGCAGACCTCGCGCAAATAGGGATATGGCGGAAACACAGCAACATCGACAGCCTCGATCCTGGCATCCACGATCGAGGCGACCAGTGCGGACGCCATCCGACGCGACCCGTGCATCTTCCAGTTTCCGGCTACCAGTTTGCGGCGCATGGCGCGGGCATCCATCATTGTCGGCGTGCAAGGATAACCAAGCGGGGCTCGCGATGCGAATTACCGTGAGGCAATCATCGGCGACGGGAGTTCTCGCCCGGCCATGACCACTTCAATCCGCCGCCGTGCCCTCGTCACCGGCGCTTCGGCCGGTATCGGCGCCGAATTCGCGCGACAACTTGCCGCGCGCGGTCGCGATCTGGTGATCACCGCGCGGCGTGAAGGCCGGTTGCGTTCGCTGGCTGCCGAACTGCATGGGCAGCACGGCATCGACGTGCAGGTGATCGCGGACGACCTCGCCGATCCGACCGCACCCGCACGCATCGTCGACGCCGCGACCCACGGCGGACGCGCGATCGACATGCTGATCAACAATGCCGGCTACGGCGTGCCTGGCCGTTACGACCGCGTGGACTGGGATACCCACGCGCGCTTCATGCACGTATTGGTCGACGCGCCGTTGCAACTGTGTCATCTGGTACTGCCGGCGATGCGGCAACGCGGTTACGGTCGCATCGTCAACGTCGCTTCGCTGGCGGGACTGGTGCCCGCGACACCGGGCAACACGCTGTACGGTCCGGCCAAGGCATTCCTGACGCGGGTGTCACAGGCGCTTGCGATGGAGAACCGCGAGCATGGCATCCATGTGTGCGCACTGTGTCCCGGCTTCACCCATTCTGAATTCCACGATGTCAGCCAGGCACGCGGGCTGGTGTCGAAACTGCCAAGCCGGGTGTGGATGGAAGCCGACGAGGTCGTGCGGCAGGGTCTGGATGCTGTCGAACGCGGCCGCGTGGTGTTCGTGCCGGGTCGCGTCAATCGCGCGATCAAGGTATTGATGGACCTGCTGCCGGACCGGGTCGCGCTCGGCCTCGTCGCGCGACGTGCGAAACATTTTCGCGTGCGCGAGTGACGCGTTACAACGCCAGCGTCTTGACCACCCTGGCCGCGGCATCGGCGGCGGATTCCTGATCCGAGTGCAAATGGATTTCCGGTGATTCGGGCGGCTCGTAGGGCGAGCCGATGCCGGTGAAGTTGGCAATCTTGCCGGCGCGCGCCTTGGCGTAAAGGCCCTTTACGTCACGCGCTTCGCAGACGTCCAGCGGTGCGTCCACGAATACTTCCATGAACTCGCTGTCGCCGATCAGGTCCCGCGCCATTCGGCGCTCGGCACGGAACGGCGAGATGAACGAGACCAGCACGATCAAGCCTGCGTCCATCATCAGGTGCGCGACTTCCGCCACCCGACGGATATTTTCCACACGGTCGGTGTCGGTGAACCCGAGGTCACGATTCAGTCCATGCCGCACGTTGTCGCCATCCAGCATGACGGTATGGAACCCGTCCGCGAGCAGGCGCCGCTCGACGAGGTTAGCGATCGTCGATTTACCCGAACCGGAAAAACCCGTGAACCAGAGGCAGCGCGCGGCCTGGCCCTTGATCCTTGCCCGTGCAACGCGATCGACATCGAGGTGCTGCCACTGCACATTGGTGTCGCGGCGCAAGCCGAAATCGAGCGTGCCACAACCCACGGTCGCGTTCGATTCGCGGTCGATCAGGATGAAGCCGCCGAGACGGCGATCCTGCTTGTACGGCCTGTACGCGATGTCGGCATCCAGCGACAGGTTGCAGTAACCTATCTCGTTGGCACCCAGTCGCGTCCCCGCGAGGTGTGCCTGCGTATCGGGGTCCACGCGATGCTTGATCTCGGTGATTTGCGCACCGGTCGTGTGGGTCGCAAGCTTCATCAGGTAACGCCGGCCCGGCAGCAAGGCGGTATCGTCGAGCCACAACAGGTGACAGGCGAACTGCGCCGCAACTTGCGGCGGATGGGTCGGATCCGCAATCACGTCGCCGCGCGCGACGTCGATCTGGTCAGTCAGCGTAAGCGTGACAGCCTCGCCAGCCTCGGCGACACCGAGATCAGCGTCACCGCCGACGACCCGCGCTACCCGCGAGTGTTGGCCACCCGGCATCACCACCACTTCGGCGCCGGGGGCTATGCGGCCACCCACGATGGTGCCCGCATAGCCACGGAAAGTATGGTCGGGACGGTTGACCCATTGCACCGGCAGCGCGAATGCCGCATCGACTTTGCGTTCGACCTGCACTGTTTCAAGGAACTCCAGCAGCGACTTGCCGGTGTACCACGGCGTGTTCGGAGAATGCGCGACAAGGTTGTCGGCGTTGATCGCAGAGACCGGGATCGCATCGGCGTGAGCCACGCCGAGATCGTGCGCAAGCTTCACGCACTCCTGCTCGATCGCGTGGTAGCGCGCATGGTTGTACTCGATCAGGTCCAGCTTGTTGACCGCGAACAGAACACGACTGACACCGAACATCGCGAGGATCGCGACATGGCGGCGCGTCTGAGTCTGCACCCCTGCACGCGCATCGACCAGCACGACGCCGAGCTCCGCACTGGACGCGCCGCTGGCCATGTTGCGGGTGTACTGCGCGTGGCCAGGACAATCAGCGACGATGAACGCGCGCTTGTCGGTTCCGAAATAACGCCACGCAACGTCGATAGTGATGCCCTGCTCGCGCTCGGCTTCGAGGCCATCCAGCAGCAGCGCGTAATCGGGCTTGCCGCCCTGGGTACCATGGACCTTGCTGTCACGGACCATCTGAGCCAGACGGTCGTCCGGAATCATCCCGGCTTCGGCAAGCAGGCGACCCAGCAACGTGCTTTTGCCGTCGTCCACGCTGCCGCACATGGCAAACCGAAGGGTGTCGCGGTTTTCCAGCGCGGCAAGTCGCTGGACCGACGCAGGAGCGGTTGCTTCCGCCTGCGCGCCCATTTGATCAGAAGTAGCCTTCACGCTTCTTGCGCTCCATGGAATCGGATGGATCGAGGTCGATGATGCGCCCTGCCCGTTCGGATTGGCGGGTATCCAGCATCTCGCCGATGATCGCGTCCAGATCAGCGGCACCGGATTCGACCGCCGCGGTCAGGGGCCAGCAGCCCAAGGTACGGAAGCGCACCATTTTGGGAATCAGTTTCTCGCCCGGATCCAGCGGCACGCGCTCGTCATCGCGTACAAGCAACGCTCCGTTGCGCACGAAAGTCGGGCGTTCCTTGGCGAAATACAGCGGCACCACCTCGATGCCTTCGCGGCGGATGTACAGCCACACGTCGAGCTCGGTCCAATCCGACAGCGGAAACACGCGCAACGTTTCGTCGGGCGCGAGGCGCGTGTTGTAAACGCCCCAAGGCTCCGGTCGCTGCTTACGCGGTTCCCATCGCTGACCCGCGCCGCGCAGCGAGAACACCCGCTCCTTGGCACGCGCGGGATCCTCGTCGCGGCGCGCACCGCCAATCGCGGCATCGAAACCGTGATCGGCCAGCGCCGTGCGCAGCGCCTGGGTTTTCATGATTTCGGTGTGGCGCGAGGCGCCGTGGGTGATCGGGCCGACACCCTGCTTCACGCCTTCCTGGTTGATGTGCACGATCAGATCGACGTTCTTCTCTTTCGCGACGCGGTCGCGAAACTCGATCATTTCCCGAAATTTCCACGTGGTATCCACGTGCAACATCGGCAGTGGCGGCTTGGCGGGATAAAACGTCTTCAGCATCAGGTGCAACAGGACGGACGAATCCTTCCCGATCGAATACAGCAGCACGGGTTTGCGGCATTCGGCCACCGTCTCGCGCAGGATGCGAACGGACTCGGCTTCGAGCCGGTCGAGGTGCGTATGCAAACGTGCGACGCTCATAAGGGTATCTTTCCGCCAATTCGAAATTGCGCCCACGCCACGCCCTTGCCACGGATTTCCGGACCGGTCATGAGGCGCAGCAACGCTGTCGCCAAATATTAATCATAGCCGATCGGGCGCATCTCAAGGTTTCGTGGCGACTACAGGGGAACCTGCATCTGTAGCGTCACTCCGTCATTCCGGGAGCTGCCGCGGCTCCATCATGGACGCAACCCGGAATCCATCCGAAAAAACTGGATCCCGGATCGCGCCCGCTACGCGGTCTTGTCCGGGATGCCGAGTGCAAGATACACGGCTGGTCGAGCAAGCAAACGACCGTCTCTTATACTGCCGCCCCATGTCCGCCACGCCTGACCACGCCGTCACAGAATCGCGCGCCACCGCGCGGCTCGCGTTTGCGTGCGCCGCAAGCCATGACGTCCGAGCCGCCATCGAGACCGCCTCGGAAGACGCCAGCGCACGCAGTTACTGGCGGGTTCGCAGCGCCAACGGCACCGCAATCTTGATGGACGCCCCACCCGGTTCGGGCGACCTCGGGGTCTGGCTCGACGTCGACGCGCGTCTGCGAGCTGCGGGACTCAAAGCTCCCGAGGTGCTGGCAGAAGATCGCGCACACGGTTTTCTGCTGCTATCCGATCTCGGTACGCGTTCCTATCTATCCGAATTGAACAACGCAACGGCCGATGCGCTTTACGCCGACGCTTTGGATGCGCTGCTGACGATGCAGACACGCGTCGACGCCGGCGGCCTGCCGCGTTACGGCGAAGCACTGCTGACCACCGAACTGGAACTCATGCCGACCTGGTTCCTGCAACGGCACCTTGGCATTGCAATCGACTGCGACGAATGGGACATCATCGAGGTCGCGTTCCGCCTGCTGATCGACAACGCGATGGCGCAACCGCAGGTGTTCGTGCACCGCGATTACCACAGCCGGAATCTCCTGATCGTGCCGGGGAGCAATCCCGGCATCGTGGACCTGCAGGACGCGGTCATCGGGCCCATCACCTACGATCTCGTTTCATTGCTGCGCGACTGTTACATCGGGTGGGAAGACACGCGTGTACGCGACTGGGCTGAATCTCACCGGCTGCGTCTCTGCAACGCCGGGGTACTTGATGCGCGCATCGACGCCGCACGCTGGCGACGCTGGTTCGACCTCACCGGTCTTCAACGTCACTTGAAGGTACTCGGCATCTTCTCCCGGCTGTGGTATCGCGACGGCAAGCGCGGCTATCTCGCCGACCTGCCGCGGGTGTGGCGGTACGTGCGCGGCGTTGCTGCGGGGTATCCGGAGCTGCGTGACTTCCTCGCGCTGCTCGAACACAAGGTCGGCGGGCGCGACCTGACGGAACCCGCAGCATGAAGGCGTTGTTGTTCGCAGCGGGACGTGGCGTTCGGATGCGTCCGTTGACCGACAGCACGCCCAAGCCGTTGCTGAAGATTGGCGGCAAGCGATTGATCGAATGGCATCTCGAAAAGCTCGCCGTGGCGGGCGTGACCGACGTGGTGATCAACATTGCGCACTTGGCCGAAAAGTTTCCGGAATCGCTCGGCGACGGGTCTCGTTTTGGGCAGCACACCGCATACAGCCACGAAGGCGACGTTCCGCTGGAAACCGGTGGCGGAATGCTGCACGCATCGCCGCTGTTGGGTAATGCCTCATTCATGGCAATCAACGCCGACATCTTCACAGACTACGATTTCACGGCGCTTTTGCGCGAACCACCCGGCATCGCCGAACTGGTGCTGGTCGATAATCCACCGCAGCACCCACAAGGCGATTTCGGCATCGATGCAAACGGCAAGCTCCTGCCGCACTCGGATTCGCCAGGAGCGACGCGTGCCCTCACCTTCGCAGGCATCGGAGTTTACAAACCTGACATCCTGCACGATTGGCGCGCGGTTGTCGGCGATGCACCCGGCGCGCGCGAAAAGCCGCCCCGCTTTTCACTCACCCCGCTGCTGCGCGCCGCGATCGCGCACGGCTTGGTGACGTGGCAACACCATCGAAGCATCTGGGCCGATGTCGGTACCCCGCAGCGACTGGCAGAGTTGAATGCGCGATTCCGCAATTGACCTTCCCTGTCGCTTGCGAAGAGGATAAACGTTGCGGAGCTTATGCTTCGGATCTACCCAGCAATTCGCGCAAAAAGGGGATGGTGACGCGCCGCTGCGCCGCCAGCGCCGCCCGGTCAATTTTCTGCAGCAACGCCACCAATGACACCGGATCGCGTGGCTGGCGTGCGAACCACCAGTCCAGCACCTCGTCGTCGAGGCGCAGGCCCAAGCGTCCGGCCAGCAGCCGCAACATCCCGCGACGGCCGGCGTCGTCCAGCGGATGCAACGCGCGCTGCGTGCACGAGGACAAGCGTGATACAAGATCCGGCAACGTGACTCCGAGCTCGGAAGGTGGCGCGTGCGCGGCGAAGAGCATCTGGGCTGCCGCGGCCTTCGCGCGGTTGAACAGGTCAAAGAGCGCACGTTCGGCGTCGCGATCACCAGCCACAGCCTCCACGGCATCGATCGCGACGAGGCCTTCGGTACCGATGCCGGCGATCGCGTCGGCGCGCGGCTCGGGTACCGACGCCAGCGACAGGTAGCGCGCATGGCGTCCGGATTCGACGGCGGCGCGGCAGGCGCCGATCAACAGGTGACTTTTGCCCGCGCCGATTGCGCCATGCAGGAATACCCATGCACGCGCCGGCTCGACAGCCAAAGCGGAGGCTTCGCGCAGGGCGGCTTCGTTGCCGCCGGGGTAAAAAGCATCGAGACGCTGGTGTGGTAGCCAGCGCAGGTCGAGGGGGAATTGCCGGATCATGGTCAGGTTGGTGGTTCTTTGTCTTCCGGCGGCGCAGCGCCACTGTCTTCGACCGGATCGCCCGACGGCGACACGATCTTCGACATCTCGCGTCCCACATACAGCGGGCTGGCCTCGTAGCGCTCCCGCAGGAAGCGCAGCAGCACCATCGCGATCGAGGCCATCGGCAGCGCCAGGAGAATACCGATGAAACCGAACAGTTCGCCGAAAGCCAGCACCGCGAAGATCACCGCGACCGGATGCAGGCCGATCCGGTCACCGACCAGTTTTGGCACCAGGATATAGCTTTCAAGCACGGAGCCGATGCCGAAGACGATCAGCACCAGCACCAGATGAAACGCGTCGTGGAATTGCACCAGCGCCGCGACAATACTGGCCACGATGCCGATGATGAACCCGAGGTACGGTACGAAACTGACCAGCCCCGCGATCATGCCGATCAACGGACCGACGTCGAGACCAACCAGTTTCAGCGCGACCGCGTAGTAGATCGCCAACCCCAACATCACCAGTAACTGGCCGCGCACGAAAGCGCCGAGCACGCCATCGGTTTCGAGCGCGAGCCGACGGATCGTCGGCTGCGCATCGCGCGGCAACAGCTCGTCGACATGTACAACCAGCTTGTCCCAGTCGCGCAGCAGATAGAACGTCACGACGGGCACCAGCACCACCGCAACACCGACGCCGATCAATGCGATTCCGGAGCGGGTCGCGTATCCGAGAACGACCGTGGCAAAACCGCCGATCGTGCCGATGTGCTCGCGCACCCGCCCGATGATGGTCGATACATCGAATTCGCTGGCGGGAATGTGGAGTTTATGCTCCAGCCATGGGACCGCGTTGTGGTCGAACCACGCCGCGTAGCCCGGCAGCGCGGCGACAAGATGCGCTACCTGGCGTTGGACGAACGGCACCAACAGCGCCAGTGCAAGCGCAACGATCAGCAGCATCAGCAGGAACACGAGGCTGGCCGCGAGTCCACGACCAAGGTGCAGGCGTTCCAGACGATCTACCAGCGGGTCCCCGAGGTAGGCGAATACCGCCGCAAGCATGAACGGCATCAGGATCGGCGACAACAGCCAGACCAGCCATCCGACCACGGCCGCGATGATCAACCATTGCCAGCGCTGTACGTGAGTCATGTCGAACGTCTTCCCGCCTTGATTTCATGCTGCGCCAGCAGACCCCAGCGCACTACGTAATCCACCCCGCTGGCCGCGGTCAGGATCGCGACGACCCAGACTGGTATCGACATTGGAACGCTCCAGCCGAAAGCCTGGCCGGCGAGCACCAACAGGACGAATCCGATTTGTGCCACGGTCGTCGCCTTGGACAGCCAAGTCGGGCGCGCCTCGAAATTATGCAGCACCCGATGCCACGCAAGCACGCCCAACGCTATGACCGCATCGCGCACCACCACCAACACCACCAGCCAGCTCGGCGCCTCGTGCAGCCATCCCAGCACAATCAGGCAACCCACCAGCATCAGCTTGTCCGCGACAGGATCGAGGATGGAACCGAGCCGGCTCTGCCACCGGAAGCGTCGCGCGAGATAACCATCCACCCCATCCGACACCCCGGCGACGGCGGCAATCACCAGCGCGGATTCAAACCGGTCCCAAAGAATCGTCGCGATCAGAGGCGCGACCAACACGATGCGGAATACCGAGATCAGATTGGGCAGGTGCCGCAACGGATTGCCGCCGGAACCATCATCAGTTTGCGAGATCCCACTCACGTCCCCGCCACACTCAGGGCATCCAGCGCAGTGTTGCGTCTGCGCCGGGGTGGGGCTGCACGGCCTGGGCAAGGTGCCCGGCGGGTCCAGTCAGCCCGGCCAGCACCGTCGCCAGCGGCTGGTCGCAAATCAAGCGCAAGAGCACGCCATCATCTGCGGCCGCCACCGGTGTCACGTCCTGCAACGCCGAATCGCCGCGCAGGGTGGAAAGCAGGCTGGCGAATGCGTGGCTGCTGTCAATGCCTTCCACCCACAATGTGCCGGTGCCGCCCTGCGCCGCCGCGCCTGCTCCCGTCGAAGCGGCCGTGCCCGGTTGTCCGGCGGCCACGGTTCCGGCGCCACCAGACTGAGCTTGGGCAACCATCCGGCCGATTGAGCCGGGGTCGAAGTCGACCTGCAATGCCAAGCCGCCGGAAGCCGCGCGCAGGTAGTGGAAATCGCGCACGTAACCCGACGCTTGCGCGAGCACGTCCCGCGTCGCAGCAAAACCCGGCGAAACCTGCTGCAGGACCTGGCTCAGTGCAGCGGCGATCGCGGCACTGCGCTGGGCATCGCTGGTGCCGGCAACCGGCACCGTGGCTGAATAGGGATTGGCGCCGGGGGCCGGTGCGGCAACCGCCGGTGCCATGCTGCCTGCGCTTGCGGGATTCGCGGCGGTTTGCGCAGCGGCGACCCCCACCACAGCAAGTGCCAGCAACAGGGACAACAATATTCGCATCATGGCCATGCACCTCCGGTCGGACATCCGCCAGTCTGCCCAATCGCGGCCCCAGCGTCTATCATTGCCCGTTCCGCCACTGCGCGACACATGCCGCCGGATGCCATCGTGACTTCCAGCAACGACGCCCTCTCCTACCGCGCCGCGGGCGTGGACATCGACGCCGGAAACGCCGTGGTCGAGCGCATCAAGCCGTTGGTCGGAAAGACCTTTCGTCCCGAAGTGATGGGCGGCCTCGGCGGTTTCGGCGCTCTGTTCGACCTTTCCGGCAAATACCGCGAACCCGTGCTGGTCTCGGGCACAGATGGCGTCGGCACCAAGCTGAAACTCGCGCAACAGCTGAATCGCCACGACACCATCGGCATCGATCTCGTGGGCATGTGCGTCAACGACGTGCTGGTGCAGGGCGCCGAACCGCTGTTCTTCCTCGACTACTTCGCAACCGGCAAGCTCGATGTCGACACCACGGTCGCGGTGGTGGGCGGGATCGCAAAGGGCTGCGAGCTGGCTGGCTGCGCGCTGATCGGCGGCGAAACCGCCGAGATGCCCGACATGTACCCGCCGGGCGAATACGATCTCGCCGGCTTCAGCGTGGGTGGCGCGGAAAAGTCGCGCCTGATCGACGGCAGCGCCATCCGGGCGGGCGACGTGATCCTGGGTGTCGCCTCCAGCGGCCCGCATTCAAATGGCTACTCGCTGATCCGCAAAATCGTCGAGCGCGCAGGCAACCCGTTCGATCAGGAACTGGATGGGATGACGCTGGCCGATGCCCTGATGACGCCGACCACGATTTACGTCCAGTCGATTCTTGAATTATTGCGCGCACATCCGGGCATGCTCCACGGCATGGCCCACATCACTGGTGGCGGACTGCTCGAGAACATCATACGCGTGGTGCCAACGGGACTCGGGATTGCGCTCGACAGCTCGACATGGAAGCTGCCCGCCGTATTCGACTGGCTGCAACGCGAGGGCAACCTGCCGCGCGAAGAAATGTGGCGTACTTTCAATTGCGGTATCGGTTTCACCATGTTCGTCGATCGCGGCGATGTCGACACCGTTGCCGACGCATTGGTGCATGCCGACTTGCAAAGTTGGACCATCGGTGAAGTCTCGAGGGCAACCGATGACAAGCGGGTCCACATTGCGTGAGCGATCCCGATCCCCGAGCCACAGGTCCGGAGGCGCGGCACTTCCCCATCGCCGTCCTTGCTTCCGGTCGCGGAAGCAATCTCGCCGCACTGCTCGATGCACGCGCGGCCGGCACGTTGCCGGTCGAGTTCACCCTGGTCGCGAGCGACAAGGCCGCGGCGCCGGCGCTGCGCAACGCCGAGGCGCACGGCATCGCCACGCTCGCGCTCGCCCCGAGTGGTTATCCGGACCGTCGCACTTTCGACGAGGCGCTGTTCGCAAATGTCAGGGCGAGCGGCGCGCGGCTGGTGGTGCTGGCCGGCTACATGCGTATCATCGACGCTGCGGTAACGGCGCAATGGATCGGACGAATGATCAACATCCACCCCTCGTTGCTGCCGAAGTACCGCGGCCTGCACACCCATCGGCGCGTGCTCGAGAATGGCGATACCGAACACGGCACCAGCGTTCACTTCGTCGGCGCCGAACTGGATGGTGGCCCGGTGATCGCGCAGGCGCACATCGACGTCCGCGCCGACGATACCGAAGACTCGCTCGCGGCACGCCTGCTGCCGCGCGAGCACGAACTGCTCGTGGCCTGCGTGGACGCGATCGCGCGTGGCCGAATCAGCGAACTCGACGGCAGGGTGTGGTTCGAGGGCGCACCTGTCGTGGCGCCTCTTCGCCTTAATGCGGCGAGGCACCTGACCGCCGCGTGAGCCTGCGTTCAGCCTGCTCGCGGCACGCTGCAGCGCCTACGATCCATCTGCGTGCCAAGCCCATGAAAATTTTTCGTCTTGCCGGATTCGCAATCGTCGCCGCAGCGCTGTTTGCCACAATCGGGGCAAGCGCCGCGGCCCCCCCGTTGCCCGCATTCACCGCGCACTACAGCTTGTTGCAGAACGGATCACCAATCGGCACAGCAACGCTGACTTTGGTGCGAGGCACCGACAACAGCTGGACTTTCACCACCCAAAGCCGCGGCACCGCAGGACTCGCCGCCCTGCTGGGCGCCAGCGTGCGCGAAACGTCCACGTTCCGATGGGTCGGCGAAATGCCGCAGGGCGAGAGCTACGACTACTCAATGGACACCGGCATCAAACAAAAGCATCGCGAGGTCCGCTTCGACTGGACGAATCACACCATCGAAGTCGATGACAAGGGCACGTTCCACTTTCCGACTCAACCCGGCGCCATGGAACGCCATACCGTGACGCTGGCGCTCGCCGCCGGGCTGGCTGCAGGCAAATCCAGCTTCACGCTTCCGGTCGCGGTGCGCGATCGCATCGAAATGCAGCATTACACGGCGCGCGGCAGGCAAAACATGACTGTGCCCGCGGGCACGTTCGACGCAATCCGCGTGAGTCGCACCGATGGCGGCGACGGTTTCGAGGCATGGTTCGCACCCGCCAAACTGCCGATCCCGGTGAGGATCGACCAGCCCGGCAAACAGCACTTCGCGCTGGAACTGGAAAGCTGGAAGCCCGAAGGCTGAGAGGAAAATTACGAGGCGACAGATTACCTGTCAGCCATCACCTTGCGTCAGCGGCGCTGAGCTCCAGGTCCATTCGGATGATGCCCAAAATTCATCCCGTCCAGTCAGGCGTCGCTACTTTCGGCCGACCTGCACGATTGCGGGGCACCGGGCGCCTGCATCAGGTTGGCAGTCGCCGGATATGCGCGCCAAGTCCGCCCAGTTTTTCCTCGATGTTCTCGTAACCGCGGTCGATGTGGTAGATGCGATCGACAGTGGTGTCGCCCTTTGCCACCAAGCCCGCCAGCACCAGCGACGCGGATGCGCGCAAGTCGGTCGCCATCAGCTGTGCGCCGGACATCTTGGGCACGCCGCGCACGATCGCGGTGTTGCCCTCGAGCTTGATGTCCGCGCCCAACCGGTGCAGTTCCTGCACGTGCATGAAACGGTTCTCGAACACGTTTTCGGTGATGACGCCGGTGCCTTCGGCGACGCAGTTGAGCGCCGTGAATTGCGCCTGCATGTCGGTCGGAAACGCAGGATATGGCGCGGTTGAGACGTCCACCGCACGCGGGCGGCGACCGCGCATGTCCAGTTCGATGGTATCTTCCCCGCAATTGATGTGCGCGCCGGCGTCTTCCAGTTTGGACAACACCGACTTCAACACATCGGGGCGGGTGCGCTTCGCACGCACCCTGCCACCGGTAATCGCGCCTGCCACCAGAAAGGTGCCGGTTTCGATACGGTCGGGCAATACGTTGTAGTCAGTGCCGTGCAGGCGTTCGACGCCGTCGATGACAAGGCGGGTTGTACCGATGCCGCTGATCTGCGCACCCATGCTGTTCAGGCAATGGGCAAGGTCGCACACCTCGGGCTCCTCGGCGGCGTTTTCGATCACGGTGGTGCCATCTGCCAGTACCGCCGCCATCATGATGTTCTCGGTGCCAGTCACCGTGACCATGTCCATGGCGACGCGAGCGCCCTTGAGTCGTTTTGCGCGCGCCTTGATGTAGCCGTTCTCGACGCTGATGTCTGCTCCGAGCATGCGCAATCCCTTGATATGCTGATCGACAGGCCGCGAGCCGATCGCGCAGCCACCCGGCAAGGACACTTCTGCCTGACCGTACTTCGCGATCAGCGGCCCGAGTACCACAATTGCCGCGCGCATGGTCTTGACCAGCTCATACGGTGCGTAGAACCGCCGGGTGGGCCGCGGATCGATACGGATCCTCATGTGTTCGTCCACAGCCAGCTCGGCGCCCATCTGACCAAGTAATTCCATTGTGGTGGTAACGTCGTGGAGATGCGGCACATTCCCGATGGTCACTGGCTCGTCCGCCAGCAGGCACGCCGCCAGGATCGGCAACACCGCGTTCTTGGCGCCGGAAATCCAGACATCACCGTTGAGGGGTTTGCCCCCCGAAATCACGATGCGGGCCATCAGGACGCCTCTTCCGGTGTCCGGGTCCGCAGCGACAGCGCGTGCACCTCGCCCCCCATGCGCTCGCCGAGCGCTGCGTACACCATCCGGTGACGGGCCAGCGTGGTCTTGCCGGCGAACGCGCCCGACACGATGACGGCCTGGAAGTGGACATCGTCGGGACTTGCCACTTCGATTCGGGCATCCGGGAATGTGGCTTCCAGAATGGATTTCAATTCGCTGGATTGCATGAACCGTACTCGAACGGGTGGCTGTCGTTTCAACGCGGAAAGACCGGAAGGCGCGGGAGACCCATTCATTGCCTATACAATGACAACCCGCGATCTTACTGGAAATCGCGTGATGCCTGAATGCCGGTACGGGAGTACATCCGCATGAACGCACGCACCGCTGATTCTTCCAAGGACGTTTTGCCCGGTCATGACCCCGCGGCACTGGTCGCCAGTGCACGCAAGGTCATTCGTATCGAGTCTGTTGCCATCGCGGATATGGAAGAACGCGTTGACGGGGATTTCAGCAAGGCTTGCCATCTGATCCTCGCCTGCCAGGGACGCGTGGTCGTGTCCGGAATGGGCAAGTCCGGGCACATTGCGCGCAAGATCGCTGCGACCCTCGCCTCCACCGGCACTCCTGCGTTTTTCGTGCACCCCGGCGAAGCCAGCCACGGGGACATCGGCATGATTACCCCGGATGACGTGGTGCTGCTGCTGTCCAACTCGGGCGAGACCGAGGAGGTGATCACCATCCTGCCGTTCCTGAAGCGCCAGGGTAATCCGCTGATCGCGATGACCGGCAACCCGCGATCGTCGTTGGCACGCGATGCCGATGCGCACCTCGACGCCAGCGTCTGCAACGAAGCCTGTCCGCTCGGCCTTTCTCCAACGGCCAGCACCACCGCCGCGCTGGTGCTCGGCGACGCGCTCGCGATCGCCTTGCTGGAGGCGCGGGGTTTCACTGCGGACGATTTCGCCCATTCGCATCCGGCCGGCGCTTTGGGCCGACGACTGCTGAAGATCGCCGACGTGATGCACACCGGCAGCGCGATTCCGAGTGTGAGGACCAACGACACGATGACCGTGGCGCTGATGGAAATGTCGCGCAAGGGACTCGGCATGACCGCGATTGTCGACGACGATGGACACCTGCAGGGCGTGTTCACCGACGGCGACCTGCGCCGCACCCTGGACGATCACGGTATCAATCTGCGCACGACTCCTGTCAGCGAAGCGATGAGCCGCCACCCCAAGGTCATCGTCGCGGACAGATTGGCGGCCGAGGCGGCGCAATTGATGGAAACCTACAAAATCCACGCGCTGCTGGTCGTGGATGAGGAAAAACACGTGGTCGGGGCGCTGAACATCCACGATCTGCTGCGCGCGAGAGTGGTGTGAGATTGTCTCGAACCTGCTGCGCCGGGCCCGAGGCAATTCAGGGTGCTGCGCGCCCGCGGCGTGAGAATGAGGAACAGGGAGCGACCAGCCGGGGTTCTTTGCCAGGACGCGCTCGCTGACCTGCGGCGCTTCGCGAAGTCCTGGCGGTAGCCTTTGCTGATCCTTCGTCCCGGCCACGTCTAGAATCCGCAATCCTTCCCCAACATTCAATGCGCCTCGTGCCCCAACCCAAAGACATTCCCCCCGACATCCTCGCCCGTGCCGCGAATATTCGGCTGGTCGCCTTCGACGTGGACGGCACCCTCACCGACGGACGCTTGTGGCTGGCCGAAGACGGCCGCGAAATCAAGGCGTTCCACGTGCATGACGGACTCGGCGTCAAGTTGTTGCGCGAGCATGGCATCGAAGTTGCGATCATCAGTGCGCGCATCAGCCACGCGGTCGAGCTGCGCGCCGAGCAGCTCGGCATCGATTATGTCTATCAAGGCAAGGCCGACAAGCTCGGCTGCCTACGCGACATTCTGGACGCGTCGGGACTGAACGCGGAACAGGCGGCCTATGTGGGTGACGACCTGCCGGACCTGCCACCGATGCGCGCCTGCGGGCTCGCCGTCGCGGTGGCGAACGCGCGCCCGGAGGTGGTACGCGAGGCGCACTGGCAAACCCGCGCCAAGGGCGGCCAGGGTGCCGCGCGCGAAGTCTGCGACCTTCTCATAGCGGCGCAACTAGCGTGAAGGATCGCCGCACCGTCATCTGGCTGATCGCCTTGGCTATCGCCGCTGCAACCACCCAATTGCTGGTGTGGTGGTTGCGGCCCCCGCAGAAACCGGTCGTGATGGTCGGGCCGCCACGTTCCAGCTACGAACTCGACAACTTCACCCTGCACGCGTTCGGGCAGGACGGCAAACTCGCATTCACGATGAAGGCGCCACACCTCGCCCGTCGCGAAGGCAATGATGCGCTGTACATCAACGCGCCCAAGTACACTTTCGTGGCCACCGACGGTTCCATATGGCACGGCACCTCTCAATACGCCTGGGTCAGCTCCGACAACAACCTGGTCAAGCTGATCGGCAAGGTGAACATGCTGCGGCCGCCGGTAGGGAAGATTTCCGAGGCCGAGGTCCACACCACCGATGCCACCGTCTGGACCCAGGACAAACGCATGGCAACCGCGGCCCCGAGTGTAATTCAGGAGCCCGGCTCTATACTGCGCGGCGTCGGCATGAAGGCCGATTTCAACGTCCATACCCTGGAGCTGCTTGCCAATGTCCACGCTAAGCTCGCGCCGCATCACCGCACACATTGACGTACTTCTTGTAGTCGCTGCGCTGACGGTATGCGGCCTCGCGCAGGCGAAGCAATCCGACAGAAGCCAGCCGATCAATGTCACGTCCGATTCGATGGTGGCCAACCAGGACAAAGGCACGGCCACCTTTACCGGCAACGTGCAGATGAATCAGGGGACGTTCCATGCGGACGGCGCGGTGGCCAACGGTTACACAGACCCCAACGACACGAGCCAATGGCAACGCGTTGTGCTGACCGGCAACCCGGCACATTTCCAGCAGGTCGAGGACAGTGGCGCACTGGTGCACGGTCAGTCACAGACCATCGACTACAAGGTATCGGAAAACATCGTGATCCTGACCGGCAACGCCGCCGTGGTGGAGCAGGGCCGCGGCGAGTTCCACGGCGAGAAGCTCACCTACAACACCGACACCGGCGAAATCGAAGGCTCCGCCCTGCCTGGCGGGCGCGTGCACGTCACCATGCAGCCACGCACCAAGCCCGCAAAATCACCCACGAAGAAGCTGGCGCCTGCCGCCAGCGCATCCACCAACACGGCGCCACCATCCGCATCCGCATCCGCGTCCTCGAGTGCGTCTCGGGGTACGTCGCCCCCCAGCGCAGCGTCGGCCTCGAAGCCGGCACCAGCGTCCACCACCGGGACGCACTGACTCCATGCTTGTCGCCCAAGGGTTGCAAAAAAGCTTTCGTTCGCGGCAGGTTGTGCAGGATTTCGGTTTCGAGATCAAGCAGGGTGAGGTCGTCGGCTTGCTCGGCCCGAACGGTGCTGGCAAGACCACCTGCTTTTACATGGTGGTCGGCCTGATCGAGCCCGACGGCGGTCGCATCACACTGGATGACGAGGACATCACCGGCCTGCCGATGCACCAGCGTGCACGCAAAGGCATCGGCTACCTGCCGCAGGAAGCCTCGGTGTTCCGTCGCCTGAGCGTCGCGGACAACGTACTGGCGGTGCTGGAATTGCGCACCGACCTGAAGGCTGGGCAACGTCGCGGCGAGCTGGAATCGCTTCTGGATGAACTGAAGATCGCCCATCTCGCCGACCAGAAGGGCATCAGCCTGTCCGGCGGTGAGCGTCGGCGCGTCGAAATCGCGCGCGCACTCGCCGCCAACCCGCGCTTCATGCTGCTGGACGAACCGTTCGCAGGCGTCGATCCGATTTCGGTGGGCGAAATCCAGCGCATCGTGCGCCACCTGCGCGACCGTGGCATTGGTGTACTGGTCACCGACCACAACGTGCGCGAAGCGCTCGGCATCTGCGAGCACGCCTACATCCTCAACGAAGGCAAGGTACTGGCTCGCGGTACGCCGGCTGAAATCTTGGCGCATCGCGAAGTGCGCGAAGTGTATCTGGGCCACGAATTCAGAATGTGAGCCCTGGCGCAATTATCCAAGCAAAAATCGTGCCCTTGCACTACCCTTGCGGTCTTCCACGGTATAGGATGCTGGCGACTGCCCACAAATGTCGCCATGAAACCAGGCCTCCAGCTTCGCCAGTCGCAGACGCTTTCACTGACCCCGCAACTCCAGCAGGCGATCAGGCTGTTGCAGTTGTCCCAGCTTGAATTGCAGGTCGAGCTGCGCGAACTCGCGGAAGCGAACCCCCTGATCGACCTGGACGGCGCGGACGTCGAGACGGGCGAAGACAGCACATCCGAATCCACTGAAGCCGGCGCCGACGGGGATGCGTCCGCCGATTTTGGCGAAGACAGCGAGTACTGGGACGAACATTCCCCGCAAGTGGTCGAATGGGCGAAAAGCAATCGCGGTTTCGACGACGACGACGACGGACCCGAGCAGCAAGACGCCGCCCCCGAAGGGTTGCGCGAACACCTGTTGTGGCAGGCCAATCTGAGCGGATTTTCTGCGCGAGAGCATGCGATCGCCACTGCCATCATCGACGCCATCGACGACGACGGCTACCTGCGCGAGGGCATGGAACCTATTCTCGCGGCGTTGGGCACACTGGACCCGCCCACCACGAAGGACGAAACCGAGGCCGTACGCCTCCGCGTGCAGCATTTTGATCCAACCGGCGTGGCCAGTCTCGACCTTGCCGACTGTCTCGCCGTGCAACTGGAGCAACTGGATTCCGCAACCGAAGGCCGTGAGCTTGCGCGGAAAATCGTCGCGGGCGATCTCGATCTCTTGGCCAAGCGCGACTTCAGCAGACTCGCGCGCAAGCTGAACTCGCCCGAGGATGAGGTCATCAGTGCCGCCACCCTGATTCGCGCACTCGATCCGCGCCCCGGTTCGGCGTTCGATCCCACACCGGCCGAATACGTCGCACCGGATGCGTATGCGATCAAGACTGGGGGACGCTGGCGGGTGTCATTGTCGCCGGATTGCCAGCCCCGCCTTGCGATCAACCAGCACTACAGCAGCCTGATCGCGCGCGCGCAGCGCAGCGACGCAACATGGATGCGTGGACAACTGCAGGAAGCACGCTGGCTGATCAAGAGCCTCGAGGCGCGCGCGGACACGCTGTTCAAAGTTGCCCAGGCAATCGTGCGCACACAGAGTGCCTTCCTCGATTTCGGCCCGGAGGCAATGAAACCGTTGGTGATGCGGGCACTCGCCGAGGAGCTGGGCATGCACGAATCCACCATCTCTCGTGTCACCACACGCAAATACCTGCACACACCCCGCGGCACCTTCGAGTTCAAGCACTTCTTCTCATCGAGTGTCGCAACCGAGGATGGCGGCAGCGCATCGGCCACCGCAATACAGGCCATGATCCGCAAACTGGTCGACGAGGAGGATCCGCGCAAACCTCTGTCCGACCAGACCCTGACCGCGGAGCTGAACCAGCGCGGGATCCGTGTCGCTCGCCGCACGGTGGCCAAGTACCGCGAGCAGATGCGCATCCCGAGTTCCGGCGAACGACTCCGAGCGCAATAGCCGACTGCGGCAGTGCGCTCGCGATGTGGGCGCGGGCGGCCGGAACGAAAGGTTCACACCGCTCGCGCCATGCTGGATGCAACTTTCCCCACCACCGACGATCCAAGGAGAACAGGCAGAAAAACTCTTCACAACCTGCGCCGAAAACGCGGGGTACAGGGAGAACCCGGGACCCCGCCACCACGTGATGAAGGAGCCAACCATGCAAGTCCAGGTCAGTGGCCACCAGATCGAAATCACCCCGGCATTGCGCGACTACGTCGATGCCCGTCGTGAAAGGCTCGCGCGCCGATTCGATCACCTGAATTCGCTCAACGTGGTGCTGGAAGTGGAGAAGAACCGGCTGGCGCACCGCGCCGAAGGCACGCTGGCCGCCTCCGGAACGGTGCTTCACGCCGATGCCGTCGACGGCGACATGTACGCCGCGATCGATGCCCTGTTCGACAAGCTCGATGCGCAGGTGCGCAAGCACAAGGACAAACGGCGCACCCACGGCCGTGACGATATCCGCGACCTGGCGTAGGCGGGCACAGCCCGCAGCGCGCGCCTCGGCACATCCGTGGTCGGGTCACTGTAGGAGCGGGCCACGCCCGCGACCAACGGTTCCGCCTTGCTGGTCCAATCGCGCGCACGGCGCGCTCCTGCAACGGCGGATTCGGAGGAGCCTGCGCGCAACGTCCGGACAATACTGGCAGAATGTCCGCCACCCGTCGCCATGACGGGTGGGGGAATGCAGTGAACCGGCTCAGCGCGCGCGATCTTTTCGACGACATCAAGGAACGCATGGCCCTGCGCTGGGTGGCGGGGCGCGGCGGGGCCGAGCGCGCGCTGCAATCCGGCGGCGGGGGCCAGCGGCGCCCGTCGGAAATCGGCTACCTCAACATCATCTATCCCAACAAGCTGCAGATCGTCGGCAGCGAGGAACTGAACTACCTCGATGGGCTGGACTCCCGCCAACGCTGGGAAACCGTCCAGAAGATCTTCGGCCAGCAGCCGGTCGCGCTGATCGTCAC
>JBOHYR010000073.1:0-40695 GCA_050737995.1 Rhodanobacteraceae bacterium | reverse complement strand
GTAGACGACCGTGCAATGCGCATCCGCGAGTAGTTCGCCCAGCCTGCGCGCGGCGTCGCGATATTCCGAATCGGCCTGATTGCTGGAGGCGCAGTAGACGCAGATGCGCATGGGTTTGAATCGTGATGACCTGGATGCGGTCAGCTTATTGACGCGTTGCGTGGCATTCTAGGCGCTTGACCAGTGCGGCAGACAGGCCTGCGCGCTGACCTATATTAGCCAAGGTGTGCGGAGGGTGATGTATGGCAGCGGCATTTCGACGAAGACGGTCGTCCTCGATGCAAGGATCCGCTCCGTAATCCAGAAACGCCCCGGTGATTTCCGCTTCGCCGAAGATGACGGCGGATATGAAAGGGTCGATGCTCTTGGGCGTCGGCGATCCGCTCTTGGGATCGATGTGATAGCGCAATAGCAGCTTGACGATTGCGAGATCGTTGCACCCGATTGCCGCGAAAATCGGCGGCCCGCTTTCTTGGGGCTGATTGCTCACGATGCCCAATGCTTGCATTCTTTTGACCGCTTTCGCATCGAAAGGCGGCTGGTGCGACAGTGCATCCACGGTTCGTTCATAAAGAGCAGAATTCAACGGCGGCATTTCAGCCGAGCCATCGACGGGCGCTCCATCATCGAGCAACGCATCGACCACCGCGATTTGACCCTGTTCCGCGGCGGTATACATCGCAACCTGCCGCCAGCGCGCGACTTCCGACGGAGGCAAGGCATCCAGCGCCTGACGCGTCTTGGTCACGTCGCCGTCGATGGCGGCGACCACGACATCATCGGCGCCGGTCGGCGCATCGTACAAACCGCGGTGCCATAGTTCACGGACGAGAGGCCGTTCCTGCCGGCAAAGCGCGGAGGTGGGTGTGGAAGCGCCACCTGCACCTATGGCAGGAACCATGGCCGCAAGAAACAGGATCGCCGCCAACCATCGATACACGATGCCCCCACGCTGACGGATCGTCAGCGCTTCATCGAATTGAAGAACTCGTCGTTGGTTTTGGTGTTCTTCATCTTGTCGAGCATGAACTCGATCGCGGCCAGCTCGTCCATCGGGTGCAAGAGCTTGCGCAGGATCCAGATTTTCTGCAGCAGGTCGGGCGCGATCAACAATTCCTCGCGGCGGGTGCCGGAGCGGTTGATGTTGATGGCCGGGTACACGCGTTTCTCGCTGATGCGGCGATCCAGGTGCACTTCGGCGTTGCCGGTGCCCTTGAACTCCTCGTAAATCACCTCGTCCATCTTGCTGCCGGTGTCGATCAACGCGGTGGCGAGGATGGTCAGCGAGCCGCCTTCTTCGACGTTGCGCGCAGCGCCGAAGAATCGCTTGGGGCGTTGCAGTGCGTTGGCGTCGACGCCGCCGGTGAGCACTTTGCCGGAACTCGGCACCACGGTGTTGTAGGCGCGTGCCAGACGGGTGATCGAATCGAGCAGGATCACCACGTCGCGTTTGTGCTCGACCAGTCGCTTGGCGCGTTCGATCACCATCTCGGCGACCTGTACGTGGCGCACGGCGGGTTCGTCGAAGGTCGAGGAGACGACTTCGGCACGCACGCTGCGCTGCATCTCGGTGACTTCCTCGGGGCGTTCGTCGATCAGCAGGATGATCAGGTGCACTTTGGGATGGTTGTGCACGATCGCTTGCGCGACGTTCTGCAGCATCATCGTCTTGCCGGCTTTCGGCTGCGACACGATCAGGCCGCGCTGGCCGCAACCGACTGGTGCGATCAAATCGAGGATGCGCCCGGTGATGTCTTCGGACGAGCCGTTGCCGCGCTCGAGGTGGAAAGCCTTGCGCGGGAACAACGGAGTCAGGTTTTCGAACAGCAGTTTGTTTTTGGACGCTTCCGGCGGATCGCCATTGATGTCATCGACTTTCAGTAGCGCGAAGTAGCGCTCGCCTTCCGTGGGGTGTCGCACGCGGCCGGTGATGTAGTCGCCGGTGCGCAGGTTGAAGCGGCGGATCTGGCTGGGGGATACGTAGATGTCGTCCGGGCCCGCAAGGTAGGACTCGTCGGCCGAACGCAGGAAGCCGAAGCCGTCCTGCAGGATCTCCAGCACACCTTCGGTCCAGATGCTGCCACCGGACTTGGCGTGTGCCTTCAGGATATTGAAGATGACGTCCTGCTTGCGCGCGCGCGCCACGCCTTCCTGGATGCCGAGTTCTTCGGCCATTTCCAGCAACTGGACGGAGTTCTTGCGCTTGAGCTCTGTAAGGTTGATCAGGCGGTTGGGATCGCCAGCGTCGGCTTCGTCGCCGCTCACATCAGCGGGAAGGCCATTGGCGTTGCCGCCCGGACCATTGCCGCTGCGCGGATGACGGCCGCGCCGGCGCCGGCCGCGATCGGGCCGGTTGTTGCGCTGTTGGGATTGGCCTTCGCTGCCGCCGTCGTTGCCGGTGGAAGCGTTGGGTTCGGATGCAGGGGCGGACGCGCGAGCGTCTTCGCCCTTTACGGTGTTTTCAGTATCTGTCACGGGAAAGCCTCATCGGCGCCGCAGCGCGGGAGGGATAAAAAAAGGAGAAGGGGCTGGGCAAAAGCACCACCAGCCGAAGCCAATCTAGCATTGCGCGGCACCCTTGCACAAGCGGGGGGTCGCGCGGGGTTCAGGGTTGGAAGGCTCGAAGCACCCGGATGTGGTCGGATTCTGGTGCTCGAAGATTGGTTGGGCAATGTCCTCGCGCGACTTCGAAGCCCGCTTCGGCAGGCGTCCGGGTCGAAGTAGCCGTTGTGAAAAATCAGGCCACGGAACTCTTGGCCGTAGGCATTGGCTGTACTGAACCCGGATATCCCCTCGAGCCTGAATCGCGCGGAGACGGTGGCGGAGCAGCAATCAGGATGATTGCATTCAAATAGTCTTGTCGATCATCTGGGTCAACTGACCTTTGCCGACTGCTCCGATCTGGGTGGCCTCGACCTTGCCGCCCTTGAACATCATCAAGGTCGGGATGCCGCGGATGCCATAGGTCATCGGGGTCTTCTGGTTCTCGTCGATGTTGATCTTCACGACCTTGAGCCGGCCCGCGTATTCCTTCGCGATGTCATCGAGCATCGGCGCGATCGACTTGCACGGTCCGCACCATTCGGCCCAGAAGTCCAGCAATACAGGGGTGTCGGACTTCAGCACTTCGCTGTCGAAATCGGCGTCTTTGACGTGGGTGATGTTTTCGCTCATGGGAGAACCTGCGGTGAGGAAGGAAAGTAAGTTGGGGACGTAGCCACGCATTGCAAGAACGGACAAGGCGGGCATCCTGCTAGACTGGCAGCAGTCGCTTGAGCGTTTCGCGCGGGTTGGACCGCCGCGACGCGCCGTGCCGCGTCAAGCTGACATTTCATCGCAACCGGGCGCGCGGATCAAGCGCGATATCGGTCCTTCTTGCTGGCTGCCGCGATGGAGGCAGCACTTCCTTCACTGACTGAAAAACCCCGTGGCCGACCAAGTCCTCACAGATACCTTCTTCGAGCAATTCGACCTGCACCCGCACCTTGCCGCCGGCCTTGCCGATTGCGGCTTTACCCGGTGCACGCCGATACAGGCACTGACGCTGCCCGTGGCATTGGTGGGCCGTGACGTCGCTGGCCAGGCGCAGACCGGCACCGGCAAGACTTGCGCGTTCCTGGTTGCGGTGATGAATCGCCTCTTGACGAATGCCGCAATATCGGAGCGCAAGGACAACGACCCGCGTGCGGTGATCATCGCACCGACCCGCGAACTCGCAATCCAGATCGACAAGGATGCGCAGGCCATCGGTGGCCGCACCGGGCTGCGTTTCGCATTGATCTACGGCGGCGTCGATTACGACAAGCAACGCCAGCAGTTGCGCGACGGTTGCGATGTGATCATCGCGACGCCGGGGAGGTTGATCGACTACTTCAAGCAGCACGTTTTCAGTTTTCGCGCGGTCGAGGCCACGGTGATCGACGAGGCCGACCGCATGTTCGACCTCGGTTTCATCAAGGACGTACGCTACCTGTTGCGCAAGATGCCGCCGCGCGAGGAACGCCAGGGCATGCTGTTTTCGGCAACGCTGTCGTACCGCGTGCTGGAGCTTGCCTACGAGCACATGAACCAGCCCGAGAAACTGGCGGTCGAGACCGAGCACGTCACCGCCGATCGCGTGCGACAGCAGGTTTTTTTTCCCGCCAAGGAGGAAAAGATCCCGTTGCTCCTGAACCTGATGCAGCACTACGGTCCACAGCGCAGCATCGTGTTCGTCAATACCCGCGCCGCGGCCGAACGGGTGACCCAGCGGCTTTCGCGGCAGGGCTTCAAGGTCGGCGCGCTCTCCGGCGACGTGCCGCAGGCCAAACGCCAGCGGCTGATGGAGCGGTTCAAGACGGGCGATATCGACATGCTGGTGGCGACCGATGTCGCCGCGCGTGGACTGCACATTCCCGATGTCACCCACGTGTTCAACTACGACCTCCCGCAGGACGGCGAAGACTACGTGCATCGCATCGGCCGTACCGCGCGCCTTGGCGCCGAGGGCGATGCGATCAGCTTCGCCTGCGACCTGTACGCGATGAACCTGCCCGACATCGAGCGCTACATCGACATGAAGATTCCGGTGCAGGCGATCGAGCCGGAATGGCTCGCCGCGCCACCACCGACCGTGGGGGCGCACCCCTCCCTGCACGATGATGCCGGGATGGAGTCGACCGAGCCGAAAGCGTCCGACCATGCCGGCAAATCCGCGCCGGTCAAGCGCCGTCGGCGCCGCCGCAAATCCTCCACCCATGCCAATGCCTGATCGGAGATCGTTTTAGAGCTTCTCCGAAGGAAGGTGGGCAACATTCCTCTCCGCTTGTGGCGGAGGAGTGAGCGGGATGTGTTTTTTTGTTCTACGCTTTCCCCCCGAGACATTCTCCCGGTCCCCCTGACCATCCGCGAGCTGCGCCCTGTCGTGATCCATTTCGATTCCGTCAGCAAACGCTATCCCGAGGGCCGCGAGGCGCTGATCGACCTCACGTTTCGCGTCGAAGCCGGCGAGATGCTGTTCGTGACCGGTCATTCGGGCGCGGGCAAGACCACGTTGCTGAAACTGGTTGCGGCGATCGAACGTCCAAGCGGCGGCGCCATCGAGGTTCACGGCCGCAACCTCACGCGGCTCAGGCATCGCGACATTCCGCGCCTGCGTCGCGACATCGGGATGGTGTTCCAGGATCACCGCCTGTTGATGGATCGCAGCGTGGCCGACAACATTGCGCTGCCGCTGGTGATTGCCGGGATCCCGCGCGAGGAGCGCGGCAAGCGGGTGCGTGGCGCGCTGGAAAAGGTAGGGCTTGCCGGTCGCGGCAAGGATGCGCCCTCCGCCCTCTCCACGGGCGAGCAACAGCGGGTCGGCATCGCCCGTGCGATTGCGGGACGCCCTTCGCTGATCATTGCCGATGAGCCCACCGGAAATCTTGATCCGCAACTGTCCGAAGAGATCATGCAGTTGTTTCTGGGCCTTAAGCTGACCGGCATCACGATTCTCATCGCGAGCCACGACCTGTCGCTGCTGAAACGGATGAAGCAACGCGTGGTGGTGCTCGACCACGGGCATCTGATCGACGATGTGCCTGCGAGCGAGGTGGCATGAACGGACGCGCGACCATGGCTTCGGAAGTGCGCCGCTCGCGTTTCGGCATGTGGCGGCGGCAACACGCGTGGTGCCTGCGTGACAGCCTGCGCCAGTTGGCACGGCGGCCGCTCGGGACGGCGCTCACCATCGCGGTGATGGGACTCGCGCTGGCGCTTCCGCTGGCGTTCTATTTGCTGCTGACCAACGTGCAGCACCTGGCGACGGCGTTGGGCGATTCGCAGGCCGTGAGCGTATTCCTGAAACCAAACTTGGGTGCGGAGCAGGCAGCGACGCTGGCGCAGGATCTGCGTAGTCGCGCGGATGTAGCGACGGTGGCTCTGCGCACCCCGAAACAGGGCGTAGCCGAGCTGGCCGCGATGCAGGGTTTCGGCAATGCCATTCACGCATTGCCGGACAACCCGCTGCCGTTCGTGCTGCTGGTCGAGCCACACGCGGGCGCCGATCGCGCGCAGGTCGAATCGCTGGTAAAGACCGTGCGTGCGATGCCGCAAGTCGATCTGGTCCAGGACAATGGCCAGTGGCGGGCACGGCTGGACGCCTTGGTCGCGTTGGGACGACGCGTGACGCTGATGCTGGCTGCGTTGCTGGGCGCCGCTGCGGTACTGGTTATTGGCAACACGGTGCGGCTGGATATCCGCGGCCGCGCCGACGAAATCGCGGTACAGCAGTTGGTCGGCGCCAGCGCATCGTTCGTGCGCCGTCCGTATCTTTATGAAGGCGCGTGGTATGGACTCGCGGCTGGCATCGTCGCGGTGTTGCTGGTATTGCTGCTCGAAGCGGTACTCACGGCGCCGGTGCGTGACTTGGTCGCCAGTTACGCAGGGCGTTTGCACTTCGGTGCGCTGTCATGGGGTACGCTCGTGATTACGCTGGCGATCGCGTTGGCGCTCGGCTGGCTGGGGGCATGGATCGCGAGCAGCAGGCATCTGGTGCACGCAGCCCGCTGAGAGAAAACTGGGAAAACTGGGGTCAGAGTGCAATTTCGAACTACAGCTTCAAGCGACGCCGAACGGCAGACGAAATTGCACTCTGATCCCGGCTCTCCAAGCGTGAATTCATGAACGACGTTCTCCGCCACATCGCCAGCGACAATCCGCGCGTGATGGTGGTGGACGGCTCCAAGGTTGCGCGGACCCTGATCGCGAGACTGCTGGAGAAGGATTTGCCCGGCGCAACGGTGATCACCTGCGCCAGCGGCAACGAGGCACAGCAGGCGCTGCACGAGGGCGTGGTGGATCTGGTGACGACCGCGTTGCGGTTGCCCGACATGGACGGGTCGGTGCTCGCCAAGTATGTGCGCGAACATGCTCCGCAGGCCTACATCCCGATTGTCGCGGTGTCGGGCGATGTCGAGGAGCGTCTGCAGAACCGCCAGATCGGCGACGAGATCACCGATTATTTCGACAAGGCCGCCGGTTTCGCTGCGCTGGCGGATTTCATCAGCGGCTATGTTGCGCCGCTGGATCGCGCGGAAGGCACGGTGCTGTATGTCGAGGACAGTCGTGTCGTCGCGCTTGCCACCAGCCGCATGTTGCAGCACTACGGCCTGACCGTACACTCGGCAGGCAGCGCGGAGGAAGCGGTTGAATTACTTGGGAGTGCCCATGACCGCGGTGAAGTTGGCGCGGACGTGGTGCTGACCGATGTCAGCCTCAAGGGCGAGATGTCGGGCGGCGATCTGCTGGAATGGATCCGCTTTGACCTCGAGCTTGGCAAGGGCCAATTGCCGGTACTGGTGATGACCGGCGACGAGAATCCCGCCAATCAGGCTGCACTGCTGAAAGCAGGCGCCAACGACCTGGTCGAGAAGCCCGTCGAGGAACGTCTGCTGATGACGAAGCTTTTGTTCCAGCTGCGCGTATCCCGTCGCCGTCGCGCCACGGCATGAACGACGACCGTCTCAAACTCGAGCAGTCGTGGAAAACGAGGGTCGGCGATTATTTCGATCGCCCCGAGATGATCGCGCTGCGCGAATTCCTGCGTGCCGAGAAGCGTGCCGGCAAGCGCATCTATCCACCGGGGCCGCAAATTTTCGCGGCACTGGATACCACCCCGTTCGATGCCGTCCAGGTGGTGATCCTCGGACAAGATCCTTACCACGGCCCGGGGCAGGCGCACGGGTTGTGTTTCTCGGTGCGGCCGGGTGTGCAGGTACCGCCCTCACTGCAGAACATCTTTGCGGAAATCGAGAGGGATCTCGGCATCGCGCGTCCCGATCACGGCTGTCTCACCCCGTGGGCCCGACGCGGCGTGTTGCTGCTGAATTCGGTCCTGACCGTGCAGGCCCGGTTGGCCGGCTCGCATCAAGGCAAGGGCTGGGAAGGCTTCACCGACATGGTGGTCGACGAGCTGAACCGCGAGCGCGAGGGCTTGGTGTTCCTTCTGTGGGGCAGCTATGCCCAGGCCAAAGGGCGGCTGATCGACACCCGGCGGCATTGTGTTCTCAAGGCCCCGCACCCATCTCCCCTGTCGGCGCATCGGGGATTTCTGGGGTGCAAGCATTTTTCCAAGACCAATCAGTACCTTGAGGGCAATGGGCGACCGCCGATCGATTGGTCACTGCCGGTCCGGAGCGCGCTCGAAGCATGACTTCCGGCTGCTTGTAATTCCTGTACTGACTGGTATACTTTAGCGCATTAACGGCAGGGCAACCGGTGTTCCGGATACGGAATGCGAAGGGAACCTTGACGGGGATTTGGCAATCGAATTGCTAGAGTGCCAACACAGACGATTAGGGGTACATCCATGAGCGAAGCCTTGGTGGCCAACAATCTTCCGATTCCGAGCGTGGTGGGCAGCCTCGATGCCTACATCGGCGCGGTGCATCGGATTCCTGTACTTGAAGCAAGCGAAGAGCGCGAACTGGCACAGCGTTACCACGAGGATGAAGACCTCGACGCGGCGCGCAAGCTGGTGATGTCGCACCTGCGTTTCGTGGTGCATGTCGCGCGCGGATATTCCGGCTACGGCCTGCAGCTGGCCGACCTGATCCAGGAAGGCAACATCGGCCTGATGAAAGCCGTGAAACGTTTCGACCCCGATCGCGGCGTGCGTCTGGTCAGCTTTGCGGTGCACTGGATCCGCGCCGAGATGCACGAATTCATCCTGAAAAACTGGCGCATCGTCAAGGTCGCCACCACCAAGGCGCAGCGGAAATTGTTCTTCAACCTGCGCAAGTCCAAGAAACGCCTGGGCTGGATGAACATGGACGAGGTTCGCGCGGTGGCGAAGGATCTAGGCGTGCCCGAAACGACCGTGCTGGAGATGGAATCGCGTTTGTCCGGTCGAGACGTTGGCTTCGACCCACCTGCCGAAGGTAACGACGATCTGCCGCCCGCGCCGGTCGCCTACCTCGAAGACCATGGCGCCGATCCGTACCTGCAGGTCGCCGACGCCGACCAGGAAGAACACCAGCTTGACACCTTGCAAGGCGCCTTGGCGAAACTGGACGACCGCACCCAGGACATCATTCGTCGCCGTTGGCTGGCCGAGGACAAGGCCACCTTGCAGGACCTCGCCGACGATTACGGTGTGTCGGCCGAGCGCATCCGCCAGCTCGAAGCGAATGCGATGAAAAAGATGCGGGGCGCATTCGCGGCCTGATCCGGTTTCATTTTTGCGAACGAAAACGGCCCCTCGCGGGGTCGTTTTTTTGTGCGGCGAACCAAGATGGGGGCGAGCAACGCATGATAACTGTCGCGCAGCCGGGTGCAGCTGTGCCGCGACGCAATCGAGGATATTGCGCGGTAACTTTCCGGATTCCGCTTCGCTTCGTCCCGGCTACGCGCTCGCCACTCAATATAGGTCCACCGGATCGACATCGAGCGACCAGCGCAGACCGCGCGGTTGGGGCAGCGCGTGCAGTGTCGGCAACCATTTGGACAAGGCTTGCCGCAACGCCCCACGCTGGGCGGACTCCAGCAGCAATTGCGCGCGATGGCGGCCACCGCGCAGCGGCATCGGCGCTGCGAACGGACCGTTGATGCGAACGCGTTGTTCCACGCGCTTTGCGCGCTCGCTATTCGCGAGCGCGTCGCGGGCGGCGGCCATGAATCCCTCCGCCGCATCCCTGCGCGCGCTTTCCACGCGCAACAGCGCAAAGTGGGCGAACGGCGGAAGGCCGGACGCCAGCCGTTCACCTAGTTGCAGCGCCGCGGCGGCGCCATAGCCGCCCTTCAGCAACGTCACCAACAGCGGGTGACCGGGTTCGTGGGTTTGCAGCCACACCTCGCCGGGCTTGTCGGCGCGCCCGGCGCGCCCCGCGACCTGCACGATCAATTGCGCGAGCCGTTCGCCCGCGTGGAAATCGATGCTGTGCAGGCCCTCGTCCACGCCGACGATCGCCACGGTGGTGAGGTTGGCCAGGTCGTGGCCCTTGGCGAGCATCTGGGTGCCGACCAGGATCGCGGGCTTGCCGTCGGCGAGCTTGTCCAGCAGTTTCGCGAAGGCGTTTCGACGGCGGGTACTGTCACGGTCGACGCGCAGTACCGGCACTTCCGGGTAGCGCGATGTCAGCGATTCTTCCAGCCGCTCGGTACCGTGACCTTGGGGGATCAGCGCGACCGCATTGCAGTGCGGGCAGGATTCCGGCGCGCGTTCGGTGTGCCCGCAATGATGGCAAAGCAATTGCCGCCGTCCGCGATACAACGTCAGCGGTTTCTCGCAATGCGGACAGGTCGCGTGCCAGCCGCACGCGTGGCACAGCAGCACCGGCGCGTAGCCGCGGCGATTCTTGAACACCAGCGCCTGCTCGCCGCGCGCGATGCAGGCATCGAGTGCATCCAGCATGGCGGGTGAGAGCCCGTGCGCGAGCTGCAGACCGCGCAGGTCCAGCACGTGGACGGGCGAGGGTGCCCGCGCCTGCACTCGTCGGCGCAACGACAAACGCGTATAGCGCCCGGCATCGACGTTCGCCAGTGTTTCGAGCGAGGGTGTCGCGCTTCCAAGGACGATTGGCACGCCCAGCGATTGTGCGCGCATCAGCGCGAAGTCGCGCGCGTGGTAGCGGAAGCCTTCCTGTTGCTTGTACGAGGTGTCGTGTTCCTCGTCGACCACGATCAATCCGGCGCGGGGCAGTGGCGCGAACACTGCCGAACGGGTGCCGAGCACGAGCGCGGCAGTGCCGGCGCGCGCATCCAGCCACGCACGCGCGCGTTCGCCTTCGGCGAGGTTGGAGTGGAGCACCGCGATGCGCGCGTCGAAACGGGCGCGCAGGCGTCGCAGCGCCTGTGGGACGAGGCCGATCTCCGGCACCAGCCACAGTGCCTGCCTGCCGGCTGCCAGAACTCGCTCGGTCAGGCGCAGGTAGACCTCGGTCTTGCCGCTACCGGTGACTCCCTGGAGCACGAAAGAATGAAACCCGTCGCCTGCTGACAGGATTTCGGCCAGCGCATCGGCCTGTTCGTCGTTCAGGTGTGGCGCGGCCACATCGCGGGCGCGGGGTGGTTCGCTGGCGGGTTGCGTTCGCTCGATCAATCCCGCCGCCGCCAGCCGGCGCGCCGCCGCGCGCCAACCGGGCAGCAGAGTGTCGAGTTCACTCGCCGAAAACATCACATTGCCCAACGTCTCCAGCAGTGCGGCGGAACCGCCGCGGCGTGTCCGTGCATCTCGCGCCGCGAGTCCCGCCTGCGTCGTTTGCCACGCTTCCTCGGCGAAATCGGATGGTGCGCGGCCGTCGCGCAGTGCCTGCGGCAGGGCGCCGAACAGCACTTCGCCGATCGCGCCGCACCAGTAGTCCGCCGCGCGCCGAAGGTCCGCGATCAGGCCGGCATCGAGTAACGGTTGCTCGTCCAGTACCCCGGCGATCGGTTTCAGGCGTTCGACCGGGACATCCGTTTGCCGGTCGAACTCCACGACGATGCCGATTCGGCGCCTGCGTCCGAATGGCGCCAGCACCCGCGAACCTGGCTGTGGCGCGAACGCGCCGGGCAGGTAATCGAAGGTTTGCGGCAACGGCAATGCCAGCGCAACGCGCACGATCCCGCCCGGTGGACCGGATTGCCGCATGGGGTTCATGACTTACAGTCGCTTGTTGTCATGTCGGACAAGAGTGTGTGGTAAGTCGGTGAGGCGCTAATGGTTTTTCGCTTATCCACAATCGTTGTGGATAACGTTGTGGAGGAACGGCGGGCAAGCCTTGTACGGGCTCATCGGATCGGCCTGCGGCACGAATTGGTGAATTTTTAAGCAGCGAGAATTTCGTTATGAAATTCATGTAGATGCAACCAATTACCGGGGAAAGCAGGCGTGCTGGCCGCAGTCTCGAGGACACCTTGGCCCGGCAATTTGCGGCTGTGCACAACGGCCGGCTCAAGGGGCCTCTCACTGGGCTTGCAGGACTTGCCGCGATGCATGGACTTCGTCGCCGAATCGCGCCAGGCCGGCCTCGCGCATGCGCGGCGCGTGGTCCGCAAGATAGGTTTCCCACGCGACCCGGTCGCGCAGCCGGTAATGCACGGTGAGCACACAACGGCCCGCTGACGGGGGTGGTTCAAGTCGGGTCAGAATCTCCGCCCCCTCGAAGCCTGGAAGCGACAGCATTTCACGGATGTGGCCGCGCAGCCACGCGAGGTACTCGTCGCGCAGCGCGGCGTCCAATTCAAGATCGACGGCATAGACGATCACGAGCCGGTCAGGCTGAGCAGGACGGCGAAAAGCCAGCCGAACCCGACGAGAATCGTGTAGCAGAGACCGATACACCAGTATTTGAGTGTGGTCATGATCCAGCCTTGCCGGTAAACGCGCTTCTGCATGACGAACAGGTACACGAAGATCCAGATCAACGCAGCGGCTCGCAGCAGCAAGAAGATGGCGTTGAGCCACTCGGCGTGCGGGACCAGCCATTCGCGCAACAGGTCCAGCAAAAGCAGCACCAGCATCGACAACATCACGAAGGCCTGGCTGTGCATCGCAACGATCAGGTGCTCCATGTACAGTCGTCGCTTGAAGATGTAGAAAATCTTCAGCAACAACGCGAACACCGGCAGCAAAACGAAAAGCACGGTCGGTGCGGCCGAGAACATCCCGAGTATCAGGCTGTTTTGCGCTGCTTTTTTCTGTGCATTGGTACCCGAATTCATTGCGTACAAATGCGCTTGGGCGTTGCCGACCAGATCGTTGAGCCAATCGTTCGCCTTGGAGGGTAGCCAGCGGATGCGCCATGGGTGGGAATCGCGGTTCCAGAGAACCGTATTGTTGAATTTGATGTTCCCGTTCGCAAAAACACCATTGTTGTCCTGCTCTGCTTTCGGTGTCTTGGCGACAGAGACTTTACCGTTCGAAGTTACTCCGACCGACACCGGTTCGACGTGCGTCAACCCGGAGCGTATCGTCAGCTGCAACGAGAAGAACGCCACGATGGCGAGGAAGAACACCATTCGAAAAGGTGTCACGTAGCGAGCACGTTTGCCGGCGAAATAATCCAGCGTGAGCTTGCCCGGGCGCAAGTACAATGGGCCCAAGGTGCGGAAAAGGCGTTCGTCGATGTTGAGCACGCTGTCGGCGACGTCGCTCATGACGCTGCTGAAATGGCGCACCAGTCCGTGGATCGGCTGGCCGCAGGCGTAGCAGTATTTGCCGTATAGCGGCGCGCCGCAGTTCTCGCAGGATGCGGGCGGCGCAGGCGCCGCTGGCGCGGGTGGGGTGTTCCGCCCTGTAGTTTCCATTTGGTTCGATGTGCCCCGCATGGGTGGGATTCTAGCCGTGGACAAAGCGCGTTTCGCACGCGAGATTCGTGCGACGGTGAAGCTGGCGCTGCCACTGATCGCCGGCCAGTTGTCGGCGGTCGGCATGAGCGCGGTCGACGTCGCGCTGGCCGGGCATTACAACGCGCACACGCTTGCGGCGGTCGCGGTCGGCGCCAACGTTTGGGTGCTGGGGCTGGTCAGCGCTGTCGGCGTGATGATGGCGCTGTCGCCCTCGGTTGCCCAGCTCGACGGCGCGAACCGGCACGGCGAGATCGGGCCGCTGTTCCGCCAGGCCCTTTGGCTGGCCGCGGCCTTGTCGGTGCTGCTGTGGTTCGGCGCACGCCACGCCGGGCCATTGTTGCACCTGCTCGGGGTCGACCCGGCCCTGACCGCCGACGTTCAGGCCTTCCTGCACGCGCTCAGCTGGGGCGCGCCGGGCTTGTGCGGTTACTTTGCGCTGCGCGGATTGTGCGAGGGCTCGAGCTGGACGCGACCCACCATGCTGTTTGGTTTGCTGGGGCTGGTGGTGCTGGTGCCGCTGGACTGGATCCTGATCTACGGCAAATTCGGATTCCCGGCCATGGGTGCGCGCGGCGCCGGCATCGCCAACGCGCTGGCGCTGTGGCTGCAGTTGCTGGCGTTCGTGGCGTATCTGAAGTTCGGCAGACGCTTCCGCGATCTCGATCTGTTCACGCGGATGGAACGCCCCGACTGGCTCGCGATCAGGCAGTTATTGTGGATTGGCGTGCCGATGGCGGTGACGTTGCTGATGGAAGCGGGGTTGTTCGTGATCTCGGCGTTGCTGATCAGCCGGCTGGGTACCGTCGCGATCGACGGCCACCAGATCGCGATCAACGTGGCGTCGGTGACCTTCATGGTGCCGCTCGGTCTCGCGCTGGCGGTGACGGTGCGGGTCGGCAATGCCGCCGGACGCGGCGATGCGAGCGCGGTGCGGTATGCGGGATTTACCGGCATTGCACTGACGCTAGCGACGCAGGCGGTATCGGCGACGCTGATGCTGGCCATCCCGCACGCGATCGCGCACATCTATTCGAATGATCCGCGGGTCATCGCGTTGGCCACTCAACTCTTGTTGCTCGCCGGCATCTTCCAGTTTTCCGACGGCATCCAGGTCGTCTCGAACGGCGCCCTGCGCGGCCTGAAGGACACCCGCATGCCGATGCTGATCACCATCTTCGCGTACTGGGTCGTGGGTATGCCGGTGGGCGCATGGCTCGCGTTTGGCCTTGGCCGGCGTGCACCCGGGATGTGGGTGGGCCTGATCGCGGGGCTGACCGTGGCGGCGCTGCTGCTGTTCGTGCGCTGGGTTGCGCAGACGCGCGCGGGGTCGTTGCGGCGGCTGGTGATCGAGCAGCGCGCCGCGGAGACGCCCCTGGCATGAGTGACGCCACAGGTGCGCCCGAGTACGCTACGCGTCATCAGTCAGGAATTCGGGGATCGACCCCATGACCAATCCATCGGGGAGCGGGTTTGCGCGGTTCATGCGCGCGCTTGGGCGCGGCATCAACATCGCGCGCCTCCTCATCATCAATGTGGTGTTCTTCGGGATCCTGTTTTTGATCCTCGGACTGATGTTTCGCGGTGCACCCAAGGTTGACTCCGGCACCGCGCTTTTGCTGAAACCGACCGGCATGCTGGTCGAACAGTTCAGTATCAGTCCGGTCCAGCGGGCGCTTGCGCGCGCGGCGGGCCAGCCGGTGGACCAAGTGCGGGTGCGCGACATCGTAACCGCGATCGATCACGCCGCGCACGATCCGCGCATCACCCGCATCCTGCTCGACCCCTCGAACATGCAGTTCGGTGGGATGGGCGCGCTGGAGGAAGTCGGTGCGGCGCTCGACCGCTTCCGCGCGGCCGGCAAGCCGGTCATTGCATGGGGCACCAATCTTGGCCAGATGCAGTACCTGCTGGCCGCGCACGCCAACGAGGTGTACCTCGATCCCGAAGGTTCGATATCGATCACTGGCTTGTCAGATTACCGCAGTTACTTCAAGGATCTTCTGGACAAGCTCGGCATCAGCGCGCACCTGTTCCGGGTCGGCCAATACAAGTCGGCGGCCGAGCCGTTCATCCTCGACCAGCCTTCGCCTGCCGCACTCGCCGCCGACAAGTACTGGATGGATGGTTTGTGGAACACCTGGCTGGGCGAGGTCGGCAAACTCCGCCATATCGATCCGGCCACGCTGAGCCAGCAGGTCGACGCGCTGCCCACCGAAATTCCCGCTGCGCAGGGCGACACCGCGCAGCTCGCGTTGAAGCTCCATTGGGTCGATGGCCTCGCAACCCGCGAGGACGTCGTACGCATGATGCAGAAACGCGGTGTCACCACTGACAACGGCACTGGTTTCCGCGCGGTCGACTTGGCGAACTATCTGCCACAGACGATCACGTTGGCGGTCGGCAAACCCGAGGTTGCGGTGATCGTGGCCGATGGCGACATCGTTTCCGGCATGCAGCCGGCGGGCAAGATTGGCGGCGAGTCCACCGCCGCACAAATTCGTTCAGCGCGCGCGGACCGTAACGTGCGCGCGATCGTCTTGCGGGTTGATTCGCCTGGTGGCGAGGCGTTTGCGGCCGAGCAGATTCGACGTGAAGTAGTGCTGGCCGAGCAGGCCGGCAAACCGGTCGTGGTGTCGATGGGCGACGTCGCCGCCAGCGGCGGCTACTGGATCTCGATGAATGCAAATCGCATCTTCGCCGAACCCGACACCATCACCGGCTCGATCGGGATTTTCGGGTTGTACTTCACCGCCTCGGACGGCCTCGCGAAACTCGGCGTCAACACCGCTGGCGAGGGCACGACGCCACTCGCCGGTGCGTTCGATGTGCGTCGTCCGCTCGATCCCGCGCTTGGCGCAATGGTCCAGAGCACCGTGGACAAGGGTTATCGCGATTTCGTCGGCAACGTCGCCAAGGCGCGCGGCAAGAGCTTCGCCGACATCGACGCTATTGCTCAGGGCCGGGTGTGGACCGGCGAACAGGCGCTCGAGCGCGGGCTGGTGGACCAGATGGGCGGCTTGCAGGATGCGATTGCGTACGCGGCCAAGCAGGCCAAGCTCGGCAACGATTACGCGGTGGGTTACGTGCAGCCACCCTCCAACGTCCTGCAGCGTTTCTTCGAAGGGGTGGGCAACAGCGCCACGGCACAGATGCTGGCTTCGCTCGGTGTGCGCTTGCCACGGGCGTGGCTCGTGGCGGTGCCGGAACTCGCGCCTGCACTGACGATGCTGGAAAACGCTCGGCCCGGCCAGCCGCAAGCGTATGCCTATTGCTTCTGTAGACTGCACTGACATGCGTCGGTTGACGCCGATTGACGTCCCAGGAAGAGTCCCTCGGCTCGGGTGAGGGCGGCGCCTGAGTCGACCGCGCAAAGTTACAACGATGCCATCCCGTAAGGATCGTCCTGCGGCAGGTCGGAGCCACCGGCGCCTTCGGCAAGCCGGATTTTGAGCGCGAGGCCGTCGCGCGAGTCGGCCTTCGCCAGCGCCTCTTCGAGTTCGATGGTGCCTTCCTTGTACAGCCGATATAGCGACTGGTCGAATGTCTGCATGCCTTCCTCGAGGCTGCGCTCCATCGCCAGCTTGACCTCGTGGACTTCCCCGCGGCGCAGCAGATCGCGGATATGCGGGGTATTGATCAGCACCTCTGTAGCGGGACGGCGATGGCCGTCCTTGCCGATCACCAGGCGCTGCGAAATGATCGCCTTCAGGTTCAGCGCAAGGTTCATGAGGATATTCTTGTGCGCCGCCTCGGGGAAGAAATTGAGGATGCGTTCGATGGTCTGGTCGGCGTTGTTGGAGTGCAGCGTGGCGAGGCAGATGTGGCCGGTTTCCGAGAAGCCGATTGCGGCATCCATGGTGTCGGTGTCGCGGATCTCGCCGATCAGGATGACGTCCGGCGCCTCGCGCATCGCGTTCTTCAGCGCACCCTGGTAGCTGTGGGTGTCCAGCCCGACTTCGCGCTGGTTGACGATGGATTTCTTGTGTTTGTGAAGGTACTCGATCGGATCCTCGATCGTCAGGATGTGACCCGCTGAGTTGGTATTGCGATAGTCGATCATCGACGCCAGCGTGGTCGACTTGCCGGAGCCGGTCGCACCGACCACCAGAATCAAGCCACGCGGCTCCATGATCAGCTTCTTGTAGATCTGCGGAAGCAAGAGTTCCTCGATGCTGGGGATGTCGCTCTTGATCGCGCGGATCACCAGCGCTACCTCGCCGCGCTGCTTGAACACGTTCACACGGAAGCGGCCGACGTCCTTCACCGCCAGCGCCATGTTGTATTCGAGTTCGCGTTCGAACTTGGGCACCGAACCCTCGTCCATCAGCGAATAGGCGATTTTCTTGACCATGCCCGACGGCAATGTTGAAGTGCCCAGTGCTGCCAGCTTGCCCTCGATCTTGATGTGTACGGGCGTACCGGTACTGAGAAACATGTCCGATGCGCCGCGGTCCATCATCAGCTTGAGGAAGTATCCGATGTCCATTACTTGTCCCCGGTCAGGAAACTTGCGCACGCCGCCGTGCGGCGTTGCAAACCCGAAATGGTACGCCGACAATGCGTCAATGCATTCCGGAGTGTTGTTTATGACACGCGCGCTGCGAAAAATCCATCATCTGGGCCTCCCCGGGCTTGCGGCGGCGCTGGCTGCCGTACTGGCCGGATGCGCCACCTTGCCCCCTCCGATCCAGCTCATGGATCGTGCCCAGTCAGACATCCGCGCCGCGCGTAGCGCGGGCGCCGAGACGACTGCGCCCGAGGCGCTGGCCGAAGCCGAACGGCGTCTGGCCGCCGCGCAACAGTTTACCGCCAGCAACGATAACGGCAAAGCCACCGACAAGGCCCAGGAAGCCGAGGCCGCCGCCGCGACCGCGCGCGCACGCGCAGAGGTCGCGCAGCTCGACCTGCAAATCCAGCAACAGACCTCCGTGAACGCAAACCTTCAGGCCGATCTGCAGCGGCGGCAGGCCGCCGCCGCCGCTGCCCAACAAGCGGTCACCGCGCCACCCGCGTCGGCATCGTCGTCGTCGACCAACGCCCCGGTAAACCTGCCGGCGATACAACTAGGTCAACCCGGTACGCCTGTGCCCGCAGCCAGCGCTGCGATGCCCGCACCTGCCAGTACCGCAGGCGCTCCGGACTCGGGGGAGAACCCATGATGCGTGCGATCGCAACCGTTGCCTTGTGTGTCTTCCTGGTTGTCGGGTTCGTAGCCGCGCCCGCACAAGCCGCATCGAAGGATGCCGATGTTGCACGGTTGTCCGCGCAGCTCGAGCAGTTGAGCGCCGATCCTGTACTCGGCCAATACGCGTTCGCGCAGCGCACGCTTGCGCGCAATGCAATCACGGATTTGCAGAACGCCGGCCGCAGTGGACGCGACCATGCACTGTTCATGGCCGAACAGCGGGTCGCATTGGCACAGGCTTCCGCGCAGGTCGATGCCGATCGAGCCAAGCTCGATCAACTGCAACGCGACCACGACCAGGTCATGCTCGAGGCCAGTCAGGCAGATGCCGCCGCGGCTCGCGCGGAACTGGCGCGGCAGCGCCTGCAATACGAGGCCGCCGTGCAGCAGGCCCAGATGCTGCAGGAGCAGGGCGCGCAAGCTACCCAGCAAGCCCAGCAAGCGCAGGCCGAAGCGGATCAGGCCCAGAAGCTCGCCGTGGCTCAGACCCGCGCGGCGGCGTTGGCGCGCAAGGAAGCCCGGCTTGCCGAGGCCGCCACCCAGGCCTTGCAGGGCGGCAGCGCACCGGCAAGTGGCGGAGATGCCGCCAGCCTGTTCCTGTCGTCGGCGTCGTTCGCATCCGGCTCGGACAACCTGACTGCCTCAGGCCGCCGTCGGGTTGGTGCGTTCGCCCGTGCGCACGGGCGTCAGCGAATCTTCATCGAGCCGCGTGCATCGAACGATGCGCGCGTGCTGGCCGGACGTCGTTCGGTGGCCGTGCAACAGGCTCTTCAAACGGACGGCGCCGGCAACGTTTCGATCCGTTCCGTGAGGTCCGCGAAGCGCGGTGCCGAGGTTGAAATCAGGGCCGAGAAGTAATGACCAAGATTTGTACAAACATACGGATAATCAATTAGATACAGCGTGTCTCAAGCGTCGGTATTGTGTCGGTTCAAGCGGGTTGCCAAGCCCATCCGGTAGGAGTAGGGTCACCATCAGGGTCGGCCCCATGCCGTCCCTCAGGTCGAATCGCATGAATCCCGCATCGTTCCTTCCGCCTCGCCCCGCAACTGCGGCGCGTGGACGTGGATTCGTGCGCGCCACCATCCGTCCAGCGTTCGCCACGCAAGAGGAGGCTGCTCCATGTTCGAACACCAGCAGAAAGATCACATAGACGCCGTGATGAAGGCGAATCCCGAGTTTCGCCGCCTTTATCAGTACCACAGGGAGCTGGACAGCAAGGTTCGCGACGCGGAACTCGGCGTTCTGCCGATGCATGACAATCAGCTGCATGGCATGAAGAAGGAAAAACTTCAGCTCAAGGACCGCCTGACGCGAATGTGGACCGAAATTGGTACCGCCTGACGCGTCGCCCAACTCCCTAGAATCTTCGCCGGCCCGCTTTGTGCGGGCCGGTTTGTTTGGGCCTCAAAGGCCAGAGTGACCGGCGCCGGACCTGAGCTGGTCGATTTCCTGCAAGCGGGTGGTGATGGCCGTAGCGCACACCTCACGGGAATTGCTGCGGCGAATGCTGGCGGCCGCGTTGGCGCCGACACGGCAAGCGAGATCGCGATTATCGAATAACTGTCGCATCAATTGTGCCGCATGTGCCACGTCCGGGTCGGCCCATTGCTGGCCTCGCCAATACGGATAGTCACCGTTGCGCAACGGAATCATGTTGTAGTCGACGAGCAGACTGTTGTCGTGGTCCATGAAATCCATGTTGCCCGAGTACCCGGTAGCGATCACGGGCTTGCCAAGGTACATGCATTCCGCCAAGCCCAATCCGAAACCTTCGGCATGGTGCAGGGAAACGAAGCAATCTATCGCGTTCTGCAAGCCGAACATTTCCTCGCGCGAAAGGAAGCCGTCGCGCACTTCGATGCACGGATCGTCGGCGACACTGCGCTTGAGCGCCTCGAGTCGATCGGGGAAGCGCCCACCATTCGTGGATTTCACAAGCAGCCGTACGCCTTTCGCGCCGCCACGAAAGGCCTGCCGGAACGCCGCGATCGTGGCTTCGGGGTTCTTGCGCGACGCAAAGCTGTTGAAGTCATAACTGAACAGGAAAACGAACTCGCCGCGCGGGAGTCCGAAACGCTGGCGGTCCATGCCCACCGGTGGGTCGAACTCGATGGCCATTGGCATCCGCAGCACCGGTTTGTCGGTGGCAGCGCCAATCGAGTCGCGCACCCAGGCGGTCGGTGCCCAGACCTCGTCGACCAGATTGAAGGCGCCACGCCAGTCTCGGGGAAATTTTTCCAGTTCCCACAGCCAGAATCCAATGTTGAAATGGCCTGAGAACGCCTCTTTACCCAGCACGTTGCGTGCGATCGGCAGCTGGTCGGCGTTGATGAAGAACATATTGACGGCGTAGCGCAACGTGTCCGAGAAATGCCGCTTCATCGACTGATCCTGTTGCCGGCTGGCTGCACCCACGTCGAAGTCGAAGATCACGAACGGATACCCTGAATGTTCCAGCGTTCGTGCGTACGATCGCAAGGTTTCCGCGATGCCGAACTCCCCGCGCGCATAGCCCAGAAGGTTGAGGCCGGGGCCTACCGGGGGGGCAGGCGCGCGGCCGGGCCGTCTTGGTCTTTGCCTGGTGGCCGGGAGTGGCAACGGTGGTATCGGCACCCCTGCTGCGGCGTGCACGCGCCTGCGAAGTGCCAGTCGCCATGCGAACGGGATGCGTGCGTAGAGCCGCGCCAAGCCGCCGCTGTGCGATCTTCCCCAACTCAGCAGGCGCAGCACCCCGCCACCTGTGCGTTCTCGCCAGTCGCGAACAGTCTTCGGCGGCACAGCGCCATGCATTGGCTTGAATTTGGAGCGGATCGGTTCGATGTAGCGGGCATCCAGCCCCATGCGGTTCGCAGCGTTGGCGAGGTACCAACGGATGTAGTTCTCCCGCCCCTCGCGCGTGTGCAGATCGAACGCCTCGCGCAATTCCGCGCGCGCCCGCCACACTTCATACATCATGTGACTGACGGGTAACCCGGAAACGTCCGGCAGTTCCTGACAGGGCCTGTTCGAGAATTCGCGGTTCGTACTCGGAGGGGGTGGCATCGGCTGCTCGCAATACACGCCGAAGCGGCGTACGGGCACTTGGCGCGTGGTCCACGCCAAGTGCAGCAAAGCGGCAATTGTAAGTGTCCGTTCGCGTCAACGACAGCCCGGTCCGGTTCCTGCCATTGCCTGACGTCGAAGCATTGGTATGTGGCGTCTGTACGGCGAGTTCGCCGTGTTCTATGACTGCTTTGTCCGGTAGCATTCGCCAAGCTACGGCGGCAAGCGTTGGATTGGTGCGGCTTTTGATCCCGGTAGCGAGTGATCGACGATACGGAGGAGGAAGTTTCGCGTGCGGAATGGCGAGTCGTTGGCGGGGTTGGACAACCGGTGGCGGATCTTCCCGACGGCTGGAGAGCCGGCCGTCTGGGTGGACCTTGTCGCGAACGACCAGTTGCGGTGGTTGCCGACGCCCGGCGGTGGTGGCAGCTGGGAAGTCGTCGGCGAGCGGCCATGCCTCGCGATCCCTGGACGAACGTTGGGCGGGCTGCTTGCGGCTGGCTGGTATGAATTGCGCGGGCGGCTCGAAGTGGAGCATGGCAGCATCACGCTGCCCAGCGTGTATCCGCGTTACGTCGGCCATTCGGCGCTGACCAGCGCCGAACTGATGTTGCGCGAGCCCGATGCGTCCGGGCGCATCGCAACGCTGTTGATGTTTTTCGAAGACGTGGAATCGCTGGAGTTTTTCCCCGGCATCAGCCCGGCGCGATTCCGGATGCGCGACTTCAGCCTGCGCGGGGTGTCGCGCGCGCGCGCCTTGCGCAAGATGCTCGGCCGGCCGGCCGGCACGCCGCGGACCAACCTCTTGGGGCGTTTGCTGACATGGGGCCCTGATGTTGCGGAGCGCGGACTGAAACCTGCCACGGATGAACTGTACGCCGCGTACCGACGTTGCATGCGTCCGCAGGGTCTTGGCGAATACGAAGTGTGGACGCGCAAGTACGATACCTTCGGCCCCGCGATGTTGGAGGCCTTCAGGCAGCGCGCGGCAGTGCTTGGCGAGCGCGGGCCGCTGATCTCCGTGCTACTGCCGGTGTACGACGCGTCCGAGCAGTCGTTGCGCGACTGCCTGGACAGCGTATTGAGGCAGGCTTGGCAGAAATGGGAATTGTGCGTAGCCGACGATGCCTCGCCGGCGCCGCATGTTGCCAAGGTGCTCGCCGAATACGCCCTTTGCGACCCGCGCGTGCGCATTGCCCGCCGTGAGCGCAACGGCGGTGTCTGCGAGGCGTCCAATACCGCGTTGGCCATGGCACGTGGCGATCTCGTCGTGGTGGTCGACCCCGATGGCGAGTTGCGCCCGCACGCGTTGTTGCGGTTGGCAGAGATCGGGGCGGCCGATCCCGATCTCGCGATCTTGTATTGCGACGAGGACAAGATCGATCGCGAAGGCAAGCGCTTCGATCCCGATTTCAAGCCGGACTGGAACCCCGACCTGCTGTGCAGCCAAGACTACATACGCCATCTTGCCGCGATACGCACCGTTCTCGCACGCGAGGCGGGCGGTTTTCGTGCGGGCTTTGAAGGGAGCCAGACCCACGACCTGGTACTGCGTTGCAGCGAGCGTGTGGCGGCTCGGCAAATTCGCCACATATCCGGGATCTTGTATCACCAGCATGCCGTCGGTGGTCCCAACGCGCCGCTTCGCGACTACGGGAGCGACGCGGCGGCCGCCGGGGCGCGTGCGGTGGCTGAGCATCTTGAGCGCATCGGAAGCGCAGCCGGTGTCGAAACAGTCGATCCGCTGTCAGGGCTTTACCGCGTCCGCTGGCCAATTCCGAAGCCCGCGCCGAAGATCAGCCTGATCATCCCCACCAAAGACCATGTCGACCTGTTGCGCAACTGCGTGGAGAGCATCCTCGCCCGATCCACCTACCCCGATTTCGAACTGGTGGTGGTTGACAACCAGTCCAGCGAAGGCGACGCGCTGGCGTACTTGCGTGAACTGAGCGGACGTCCGGGTATCCGCGTGCTGCGTTATGGCGCCCCTTTCAACTATTCGGCCATCAACAACTGGGCCGCGAGCCAATGCGATGGACAACTGCTGGGATTGGTCAACAACGACGTCGAAGTCATCTCGCCAGACTGGCTGGAGGAGATGGCGGGCTTCGCCGTGCGGTCGGACACCGGGGCTGTGGGCGCGATGCTTTACTACCCTGACGACACTATCCAGCACGCGGGTGTGCTGCTGGGCATCAATGGGGTCGCAGGTCACGTCTATAGTGGGATGCCACGCGGTTATCACGGGTATCGTGAGCGCGCGTTGGTGGCACAGAATCTCTCAGTGGTGACTGGTGCCTGCCTGCTGGTGCGGCGCGAGGTATTCGAGGCGGTCGGCGGTCTGGACGAAAAGCTGCCCGTCGAGTTCAACGACGTCGATTTCTGCCTGCGTGTGCGCCAGCGCGGCTATCGCAATGTGTGGACACCATTCGCCGAGCTATACCACCTGGAATCGGCGTCCCGCTCCCGGAACAATGCGCCTGCCAGACAGGCACGCATCACCGACGAAGTGGCCTTCATGCTGGAACGCTGGTACGACGTTCTGCGCGCAGATCCCGCCTACAATCCCAACCTGTCGCTGCAGAGTCGCAACTTCGAACCGGCGTTTCCGCCGAGAGGGCGCTCCTTGAGTCCCCGAGTCGAGCAAAAACCGGCCTGATCGGGCCTTGCCCTCGGCCCGGCTCTCCCGCCAATGGGAGAAGGGAAATCCGGCTGAGGTTCGGCACTCATCGGGAAAGCTGACGTAATCGCGTGTCGGTGACACCGTGGCGCGGAGGTTTTGCATTCGCGGCCGGGATACGTTGGGGAAGGCGTTGAGCCGGCCCGGCACGCGCTTCGGCTATCATGCACAGTCGCGTTCCGATGTTCCGCTGCGCATGCTCCTTCCCGAACCCTCACCTCGCATGATCGTCGACAGTGTCCTCGAATTGATCGGTCACACGCCGATGGTGCGTGTGCGCCGGCTCGATACCGGTCCGTGCGAGCTGTTCCTCAAACTGGAATCGGCCAATCCGGGCGGATCGATCAAGGACCGTATCGGCCTGTCGATGATCGAGGGTGCAGAGAAGGCCGGCAGGATCAAGCCGGGTGCGACCCTGGTCGAAGGCACCGCAGGCAACACCGGTCTCGGCCTCGCCCTGGTTGCACAAGCCAAGGGTTACAAACTGATCCTGGTCGTGCCGGACAAGATGAGCCGCGAGAAGATTTTCAACCTCAAGGCAATGGGTGCCGAGGTTGTACTGACGCGTTCAGACGTCGCCAAGGGCCACCCCGACTACTATCAGGATCTCGCCGCGAAGATCGCCAAAGAGACACCCGGCGTGTACTTCATCAACCAGTTCGGCAATCCCGACAATCCGCTGGCGCACGAGCAGACGACTGGCCCGGAAATTCTGGAGCAGATGGACGGACGCGTCGATGCGATTGTGTTCGGCTGCGGGTCATCCGGCACCATGACCGGGTTGTCGCATTACTTCGAGAAGCATTCGTCGGAGACGGAATTGATCCTGGCCGATCCGGTCGGTTCGATTCTTGCCGAATACATCAACGAGGGCACGCTGTCGAAGAAGTCCGCGTCGTGGATGGTGGAGGGCATCGGCGAAGATTTCCTGCCGACGATCAGCGATTTTTCCCGGGTGAAAAAGGCTTACGCGATCAGCGACAAGGAGAGCTTCCTGACCGCGCGCGAACTGCTGGCGAAGGAAGGCATCCTGGGCGGTTCATCCACCGGCACGCTGCTTGCCGCCACATTGAAATACTGCCGCGAACAGACAAAGGCCAAACGCGTGGTCACTCTGGTTTGCGATACCGGCAACAAATACCTTTCCAAGCTCTACAACGACTACTGGATGCTGGACAACGGCTTCCTCGACCGCCAGCCGACCGGCGACCTGCGCGATCTTATCCTGCGTCCCTACGCACTGCGCGACACCGTCGTTGCAGCGCCTGGCGACCCTCTGATCACCGCCTACAACCGGATGAAGCTTTACGACGTGTCGCAACTGCCGGTCATGGAGGGCGAGAAAATCGTCGGCATCATCGACGAATCTGACCTGCTGCTGCACGTGTACGGTGACGAAAAACGCTTCCTCGATCCGGTTTCAGGCGCGATGATCACCACCTTGCAGACCCTCGACGTCGAGGCGCCCATCGAGGATCTGCTGCCCATCTATGAACACGACCGCGTCGCGATCGTGATGGATGGCGACAAGTTTCTCGGCCTGATTACCCGCATCGATCTCCTCAACTATTTGCGCAGGCGCGTGGCGTGAGCCGCGAACCCGGCGATTCGGTCAATTCCATGCCCAAGAAGAACACGCGAATCCTTTCCCTCGCCACCCGCGCGATCCATGCCGGACAATCGCCGGATCCATCGACCGGCGCGATCATGACGCCGATCTACCAGACATCGACCTATGTGCAAGCCAGTCCCGGCAGGCACAAGGGTTTCGAATATTCCCGTACCCAAAATCCGACCCGCTTCGCGTACGAGCGTTGCGTGGCCGACCTCGAAGGCGGCGTCGCCGGTTTCGCTTTTGCGTCCGGCATGGCCGCTATCGCGACCACGCTGGAATTGCTCGACTCCGGTAGTCACGTCATCGCGATGGACGATCTGTACGGTGGGAGCTACCGCCTGTTCGAGCGCGTCCGCACACGCAGCGCCGGACTCGATTTCAGTTTCATCGACCTGAATGACGCAAGTGCGCTGGAAGCGGCGTTGAACCCCAATACGCGCATGATCTGGGCCGAGACGCCCACCAACCCGATGCTGAAACTGGTCGATCTGCGCAAGGTCGCCGCGTTCGCGAAGAAGCACGGCTTGCTGCTGGTGGTGGACAACACCTTCTGTTCGCCTATCGTGCAGCGCCCGCTTGAATTCGGAGCCGACATCATGGTGCACTCGGCTACGAAGTACCTCAACGGCCATTCCGACATGGTCGGCGGCATCGCAGTGGTGTCCACGCGGGAACTCGCCGAACGCATGGCCTTCCTGCAGAACTCGGTCGGCGCGGTGGCCGGTCCGTTCGATGCGTTCCTGGCATTGCGCGGACTGAAAACCCTAGCGCTGCGGATGCAGGCGCATTGCGCCAACGCTCTGGAACTGGCGAAGTGGTTGGAAAAGCAGCCGGCGGTCGCACGCGTGATCTACCCCGGCCTGAAATCGCACCCGCAACACGCCCTGGCACGCAGGCAAATGCACGGCGGTGGTGGCATCGTCACGATCGAGATCAAGGGCGGTCTCAAGAACGCGCGCCGGATGCTCGAACGCTGCGAATTGTTCGCGCTGGCCGAATCGCTGGGCGGGGTAGAAAGCCTGATCGAACACCCGGCGATCATGACGCATGCGTCTGTCCCGCCCGCCATTCGCAAGCAGCTCGGTATCGGCGATGGCCTGATCCGGTTGTCAGTTGGCGTGGAAGATATTGAAGATCTGAAACATGAATTGGCGACGAGCCTGCGTCCGTGAGCAGCCCGGAAGTACTCTTGGCAGGGCCTGATTCCGGCGCGGGCAGCTCGGAACTTTTCCTGGCAGGTCCCGATTCCGCCGCCGGTGCACGCATCCAGCGTGCCCTCGAGGATTTTGTCGAGGGGGTGACCCGCTACGAAATCTGGTCGACTCTGGCGTGGCAGGACATTCGCAAGCGCTATCAGCGTTCGATACTGGGCCCATTCTGGATCACGTTGACCATGCTGGTCACGATCGGCGGCATGGGACCGATCTACGCAATCCTGTTCCGCGTGGATGTGCGTACGTTCCTGCCATACCTGTCATTGGGCATTATCACATGGGGGCTGATTTCTCCCTTGATCCTGGAAAGTTGCACCGTCTTCCAGCAATCGGAAAAACTGATTCAATCGGTAAGGTTGCCCATGACAACCTATATCGCCAAGCTGATTTACAGCAATGTGCTTATTTTTTTGCACAATATTCTGGCATTCATCCCAATCATGCTGGTGTTCTCGATCAGGCCACAGTGGGTCTGGTTGATGGCCGTACCGGGTGTGTTGCTGATAATCATTACGGCCATTCCAGTCGGTTTCATCCTCGGCTCGTTGTGCACCCGTTTTCGCGATTTGCAGCCGATCGTTGGTAGCCTCATCCAACTGTTGTTTTTTCTCACTCCGATTTTCTGGAAGGCCTCGATGCTTGGCCCACGGCAGTACCTGGTCAACTTCAACCCATTCTTCTTGTTCGTCGAGTTGGTGCGTGGACCTATTTCAGGCTACATGCCGAGTGGGAAGGTCTATATAGGAGTGGGCCTGGTGATTGTCGTGCTGTACGCTGTGGCGCTGCCGCTTTTTGCACGCTGCCGCCAGCGCATCGCGTTCTGGGTCTGATCGTGGCGCATATCTCGCTACATCATTGCGGACTGGCACTGCCGGTTTATGGTTCCAACAACCAGTCACTGAAAAAAAGGGCCTTGTCGGCCGCGACGGGAGGTCGGGTTGCCGCCGAAAGCGGCAAGGTCACCCTCGTCCACGCTTTGCGCGATGTGTCGCTGGAGATCAAGGCTGGCGACCGGGTTGGGCTGATCGGGCGAAACGGCGCCGGCAAGACCTCGATGCTGCGGATGCTCGCGGGTGTCTACGAGCCGACCTCGGGTGCGCTCAGTGTCCAGGGCCGCGTCACGAGCCTGATTGACGTGACGTTGGGCATGGATCACGAGGCCACCGGTTACGAGAATATCCGCCTGCGTGGCTTGATCCTGGGAATGTCCAAGCACCAGATCGACGGACTGACGCCCCAAATCGCCGAGTTTTCCGGACTGGGCAATTACCTGAGCATGCCAGTGCGAACCTACTCCACCGGCATGGTGTTGCGTCTGGCGTTTTCAACGGTAACCTGCGTGCAACCAGACATCCTTCTCATGGATGAATGGATCAATGTGGGTGACGCCGAGTTCGTGGCCAAGGCGCAGGCACGCCTTGAGGGGGTCATCGACAATGCCAGTATTTTGGTTCTGGCTTCTCACAACACGAAAATCATCGAAGATTTGTGCAATGTGCGCGTGAATCTCGACCGGGGTCAGGTGGTCGACATGGATCGTGTTGATGAGAAGAAAAAATGATGCAGACGCAGCCCGCTCGACAATCGCCGCGCGACGTGGACCACGTGAGTGCGGTGGTGACCTTTCACCGCGAGCGAGAACTGGTTGCCGCCACCCTGCATTCTGTCGAACGCATGCGCCGATTTGCCGAGAACCTGGGATTGATGGTGGAGTTGGTGATGACGCTGGATGGCGGCGATGCGCAGACCCGCGAGGCGGTTCTTTCGCATCCGGCACTGCGCAAATGCGATGTGCTCCACGAGATCGATGTTTCCGACCTGTCCCTCAGCCGCAATCACGCCATCGAGCGGGCCCGCGGCCATTATGTGGCGATCCTGGATGGTGACGATCTGTTCAGCGAGAACTGGATTGCCGCTGCCGTTCAATTTATCCGTGTCCATGGTCCGCAAACCATCGCTCACCCTCATTTGCTGGTGGCATTCGGGGGCTGGCGGGCTTTCTGGTATCAGATTGACCAGACCAGTGAACGTTTCCGACCCGAGAGTCTTTTGTCGCTCAACCACTGGAACGCATGCAGTGTCGCGCTTCGCCGCACGTTTGTGCATTGCCCTTACGAGTGCTCGCGCGTCGGCGAATCCGGCTTCGGCTTCGAGGACTGGCACTGGAACTGCGAAACGATCGCGCGAGGGTATGTGCATCGGGTGATCCCCAAAACGTTACGACTTGAACGCCGCAAGTTGCAGGGATCGCTCAATGTAGCGCATCAACAACATGCGGCGGTGATCAAACCCTCTCACTTTTTCGATACGTTATGAAAGCCTATGCATTGGCTCGGGGGGCATACCGTTGTGTCGACCGCATGGTGCTGCGTCATTTGCCATTGTCCTTCGAATACCGTGTGCGTTCGTTCGTATTGTGGCTGGCGCGTCGCGTATTCGGAACGCGAATTCAGGCGCGCAGTGCCGAAGAGCTCGCCGCGGTCTCGCGCAGCAGGCACGCCTCTGGACGCATGCCGGCGTGGGCTGAACGCGAGATTCGTGAGCTCGCCACGTTCGAACCAACGCTCCGCGAGTTGGTGGGGAGACGTGCGGGGGTGGGGGAGTATTTCATTCCGTGGAACATGGTGCACGTGGGCCACGCTTACTCGCTTGCGCGGCGACAACTCAAGCATGGATATGCCTGCATGGTTTTGACTGGATCTGGCGGATATGATCGCGTCGACGCCTGGTTGGCTATTTCGCCCCGACCCGCGGTCATCATCGACGTCGATGCCGAACCCGCGTTTCGGACATTGTCCGAAGCCCGGGACGTAGACTATTTGAACCTTGCGGCCGAAGGGCTCAATACGGAAGAGCGCGCAGCGCTTCTTGCGCGGCTGGTGCTTCAGTTTCGTCCGGCGCAACTGCGCTACGTCAGGCAAGATTTCCTGGATGTATGCCTGCAGCGCCACGGCCTGGCCATGGCAGCGGTTGCACGGGTGCGGGAATTGCCCGATGGCGATCGGGGTGCGAGCGACGTGGACGACAACGCCACGCCAGCCTCCTAATCGCAACGACGCGCCAAAACGCTGTAGGACAATCCCTCCCAGCTCCAGCACGTGTCCTCGATGCCGAAGCCCGCGACCTCAAGGAGTCCGCACAGGTAATCCGGACTCATGAGCCACCACCATGGGCCGTAATTTGGCACGCCGTCCGGCCAGCGCCAGTTTTCTGTCATCGGACGGGTGATGGCGTCGATCGAAACATCGTGCCCACGAAAATGCGTGGCAACGATGGCGCGTGTCGCTTCCGTCATGGATGGAACGAACACGGCCCTGTCGCGGGGGAACGTCAGGTGACCCGCGGCATTCTCGATGCTTTCGGGCACGACCATGCTGGTGAGGATCAGGTGCTCGTCGGTCACGCGGCGCAGGTTGGCCAGCATCCGGTAAGGATCCGGGACGTGATAGATGATTCCGGAACAGTGCACGATCTGGTGATGCACCTCGGCGACTTCTTGTGCAAGCTCCACGATATCCAGGTGGCGTTTTGCGTACCCGTGGATGCCGAGGCGGGCGCAACGGGCGTCAAAATCGTTCCACAACGCGTGGCCCAGCGGCGCGATATCGGCCATCGTGGTGCGCGCGGCACCCGCGTTGACGGCTACCGAAACCTTCTCGTTCTTGGTGCCCCACAGGCCACCGACATCCATGAAGCTCTTGCCGGCAACCAGTTCGGCGATCCATTGATCCTTTTTGTCGTTCACGCACGGTGCTCCGGTTCGTGACGAAAGCTGTTGACCGTGAAGTAAGCTAGCATTTCGCATCGCTCTTATTCATGCCTGCATGTGATGGCAGTCACGCATCGCGGATCGGGAGTTTTGCCATTCATCGCACGAAAAGATACCTATGGAACAACAACCCGCCACCGACCGCCGACAGATGATCCTGGTGCTGGGCATGCACCGCAGCGGTACATCCGCGGTGACCGGCATGCTCGCGCATCTTGGCGTCGATCCGAGTGATCACCTGATTCCCGCGGCTGAGGACAATCCCAAGGGGTTCTTTGAGCACACGGACATTTGGGCGACGAATCAGGATTTGCTGCAACGGCTGGAGTCGGAATGGGACGATCCGGCGCCTCTGCCGAAAGGCTGGACCACGACCCCGGAGGCGCATGCGGCGGCGGCGAAAATCAAGGCGGTTTTGCGCCGCGATTTCGCGTCGTCGAATCTGGCGGTAATCAAGGATCCGCGCATTTGCCGGCTCATGCCCTTGTGGCGGGAAGTTCTCTCGCAGGAAGGATACGCTCTCAAGGTGATACTCGCGGTTCGGGAACCGCTCGATGTCGTCGCATCTCTGGCCAAGCGCGATGCGCTGCGTACTTCCGAGGCGGCAGGGGTATGGCTGCGTTATCAACTCGATGCCGAGGCGAATACGCGCGGCGATTCCCGGGTGGTGGTGTCATACGAATCCCTGTTGCACGCCTGGCGCGCGGAGGCGCAACGCATCGCCGAGGCGTTGCAAATCGTCTGGCCACGCACGCCAGACGGAGTGGCGCCGCAGATCGATGCGTTTATCGATCCCGGCTTGCAACATCATCGCAGCAGTCCGGATGCAACCGTTTCAAACGATCCCGTGACGCCGCCAGTGCTTGACTGGCTCAAAGCCGTGCATGCCGCCTTGACACATCGGGGCGGGATTGTCGTCGCGCGACTGGACGAGATTGCGCGAATCCTGTCTCGGGTGGATGGCGACAGCGCGATTTATCTGGCGCCGCTGCAGCGCCTGCGGCTGAAAAGCCGGGACCTGCAGCAGGAATTGGAGTGGCAAAGGAAAGAAGCCCAAGGGATGGCGGCGGGCAACGCCTATCTCGAAGATCAGTTGCAGCGGCATGCGGCCGAACGCAAGGATTTGCTGGAGGGCAACGCATGGTTGAGGAGCGAACTGCAACGTCGCGACGATGACTATCAGGCGCTATCCGCGCAACATGCGTCGGTTGCCAGCGAACTCGCGCATGTTTACGCATCACGGTCGTGGCGGGTTACGCGCCCGTTGCGTGGCGTCGTGCGTCGCTACGAACAGTTGATCGGGCGCCAGCCACCGGCAACGGCGGTGTACAACCCGGCAACGCCGCCCGTGGTGGAAGCTGTTCAACCTGGGCCATCTGATCAACCCGGACAAACGCAACAGACGGCGGAGACGGCGCTCGAGAAAACGTTCGCCCGGGCCACGGGGCTGCGTGTTCTGATCGCCACCCCGGATATCGTCGGGCCGATCCGCAACGGCGGTATCGGGACCGCCTTCCATGCCCTCGCGCGAACACTGGCGGAGGCGGGACACGCGGTCACCATCTTGTACACGCTCGGCGATCACTGCGAGGGCGATACCGACATCGCGTTCTGGGAGCGCCATTACGCGTCGCTCGGAGTGCGCTTCCTGCCGCTGCGTCCTGATGAGGGCGAACCCAGGCTGGACGCGCCCTGGCACTGCTGGCGTTCCTATCGGCTGTACCTGTGGCTGAAGAAGCGCCAAGGCGACTTCGATCTTGCCTATTTCCCGGAGTGGAAAGGCGAGGCCTATTACGCGCTCCAGGCCAAACGGCTGGGGCTGGATTTCGAACATTTGGCGCTGGTGGTGGTCACGCACAGTCCCACCGCCTGGGCCGAATCGGGCAACTACCTGTTGCCGACGCAACTGGCCGAGCTGGATCTGGATTTCATGGAACGTCGGGTAGCTGAAATGGCCGACGCCGTCGTAAGCCCCAGCCAGTACATGCTCGACTGGGTAAAAAAGTGCGGCTGGAAGCTGACTGCACCAACCTACGTTGTGCAGAACCTGATGATTGGCTCTCCGTACGACGATGCCGCGTCCGTTCAGTCCGTCGTGGTCCACGAATGGGTATTCTTCGGTCGTCTGGAATTGCGCAAGGGACTACGCATTTTCCTCGACGCGCTGACGCGAGTACCGGTCGAGCAGCGTGGATGGCACACCATCACGTTCCTGGGCAAGGCGACCAAAACATCGCAGTTCGATCCCCTTGCATTGATTGACGAGCATCTGCATGAGTGGCCACAGCCGGTGAACATCATCACCGACTACGATCGCGATCAGGCGCTTGCCTATTTGAAGAAGCCAGGTCGCTTGGCGATCGTTGCCTCACTGGTCGAGAACTCGCCTTATACGGTGTTGGAATGCTTGTTCAGCCGCATTCCCTTCATTGCGGCCGACGTGGGCGGGATCGCCGAGCTGGTGCACACGGATGATCGCGCGCGCAGCCTGTTCAAACCGACCCCGGGCGCGCTCGCAGCCGTTCTGAGCAGCATGGACAATGGCAGCTATACGGCGCCTCGTCCGGCAGTGCCCGCCGCGGAAACCCGGCGGCAGTGGTTGCAACTGCAGGACAACATTCGCGCGATTGCGGCCCGCGGCTTCACGGCTCCCCCCGGAGAGCTGCCGCATATCACGGTATGTCTGGTGCATTACGACCGCCCGCACTTGCTCGAGCGAGCGGTCGAGTCGTTGCGCTGCCAGACCTACGAATATTTCGATGTGGTGCTTGTCGACGATGGCAGTCCGTCCGCGCGTGCGCAGCGTTATCTGGACGGACTCGAAGACGAATTCGCGCGCCGCGAGTGGAGCATCGTGCGACAGGACAACGCCTGGCTGGGAGCGGCGCGCAACGCGGCGGCGCGGCGGGCGCGCGGCGAATATGTCATGTTCATGGACGATGACAACATCGCCAAGCCGCAGGAACTGGCTGTATTTGCCCGCGCCGCGCGTTACGTTGATGCCGATATCCTGACAACGGTCAGCGACGTGTTCTCCGATGCCGACGGACCGCAGCCGCCGGAGGTCAGTCGCGAGCTATGGATTCCGCTCGGCAACGCGCCGGGACTGGGGGTGTTCCGCAATGTCTTCGGTGACGCCAATGCGTTGGTGCGTCGCAGCGTATTCGAATCGCTGGGAGGTTTCACGGAGGATTATGGCGTGGGCCACGAAGACTGGGAGTTCTTTGCCCGCGCCGTGTTGGGCGGCGCCCGTCTGTACCTGGTTCCGGAGCCATTGTTCTGGTACCGAGTTGATTCGCACAGCATGCTGCGCAGTGGACAATCGCGCACCGATCGCGCGCGCAGTGTGCGGCCATACCGTGAAGGACTCTCCGGCAGCATGGGCGCGTCATTGGCCCTCGCACTGTATCTGGAGCGGCAGGCGCAAGTACAGCCGCAAACCTCGGCTGCGGTCGCGGCAACCGGCAGTCGCGGGCTTTATGCAAGGTTTGTTGCATTACGTCGTATTGCAGGATGGCGCGTGGCGGTCACCCAGTCATTCCACTATATTGGCCGTTCGGTATTTCGACATCCTGATTGAGTCTGCGGCTCGGCGACGCGTCCTCGGTTCGTGATCATTCCGGGGCCATCGTCGGCTCCCGGGTTTCGCCCGCAAACGGCGCAGGCGGCTCCGGAATGACGAAAGTAGAGGGTGCCTCGGCCGGGTTGAGGCCAACCGGGCCGGACATTGACAGGCGTTGGCTGGTCGAGCGAGGTTGCATCATGAGATTCAAACACGCAGGAATGACGCGGTTACGCGGATTGGGCTTGGTTGCGCTGGCCTGCCTCGTGCTGGCCGGTTGCGCGACTGCTCCCGCCGCACCCGGCATCGAGCATCTCACCACGCAGCACTATGCGCCGACGCAAACCGTCGACGTGCTCATTTCCATTCCGGACAGGCCGTTTGTGCGTATTGCCCGGCTCACCCTCGGCGACCCCACCGGCAGCGCGACCCGCGCCCAGTTGATCGCGCAGCTCTCCAGTACCGCGCAGAACCTGGGCGCCGATGCCATCGTGGTGGAAGGCGTTGCGCAGTCCGGCGGCGCCGGGATCGGCTTCAATCCGTCGGGCGGGCAGATGCAGGATTCCGGTAATCAGGCGCCGTTGACAGTAAGCGTGTTGGCCATTCGTTATACCCATTGATTGCGTCTCCCGGCCAGCCTCGAAACTCGGTCAGGGCATCTCTTGCTTTCCTCATTCCGGAGTCGCCCGCCCCGTTTGCGGGCGAAACCCGGAAGTCGACGATGACCCCCGAATGACGAGCAGGATTTTGACAGGACGGCAGCGCAGCCGAGGATTGAACCTGATCCGGTCGCGTCTTGCCCTCGCGTGGATGGCGGCTCCGCAAGCTTGCTTCGCGACAGGCACTTGATAGAATGCCGCGCTCTCTTTTGTATGTCCGTTGCGTGTCGTTCATGACACGACATCGGGTGCACCGATTCGCTATGGACCCCGCAGTATCGCGAGCCGCCGTGAACGGTGCACCGGTCCGGCGGATCCATGATTGAACGGCGGTCCGCGCCAAGAACTTCCCCACGGGACACTCTTATCGGTCCCTGGAACTTTCCAGACTTCATGCCATCTACGCAGGGGCTGATCAGAGAGCCCCGCAGGAAATAGCTGCCGATGCCAATGTTGCCTTATTACACCCCTCCCCCGGCGCAGGTGGCCGCGATACAGCAACCGCTCGCCGCATCGCCGACTGCGGCGGCGGGTTCTGCCCCCGGCTCGCCGACAACGGACCAACGTGGCCAGGTTGGCTCTGTGCTCAGGGTACGCAGTCACGGTTACCTGTACACCGTCACGGGCAACCATCTGCTGCGCCCGTCCGAGGTGGACAAGGCGTTGCAAGGCGCGACCGACCCACGTGCGGCCATTGGCGCCCTGAAGCAGGCCTATCAGCGTCACGGCTATTTTCTGGTCGCGCTGGTTGGTCGCACCAGCGGCAACGATGTGCAAGTGCGCGTCGTGCAGGGGCGTCTCACCCATGTCGAGGGGCCGCCAGCGCTCAACCGGTTTTTCTCCGGGTTGAAAGACAACGACACCGTCAAGAGCAGTGACGTTATCCGTCAGAGCATGCTCGCCCAAGCGTACGCCGCGACCAACGGCGAGCAACCGCAGATCAGTTTCAAGCCTGCGCCCGAGTTCGGCGGCAGCACCATGGAGATCGGTCAGCAGCCGTTGGCCAAATATTCTCCGTTCGGCGGCAGCCTGACATTCGGCAATTTCGGCAACCGCTACGCCGGTCACTATCTGGCTCAGGCGCAGGCATACGTGCGACATCACGGTTATACGTTGCAAGTCACCCACGCAAGTGCGCTGACCGGCCTGGACAGCAATACAAGTGGCGCGTTCTACAGCGCCACGGGCGCCACCGTTGCCAAAGTCACCCCACTCGGCACCTTCCAGGTCGATTACAACTTCACCAGGTATCAACTGGGCCAGGCGTTTGCGCCGCTGTTTCCGCTGGGGCGCATCGAGAACTATGGCGGCTCGGGCACGCAGATCCTGTACGCCGACGACCGCACCCGCTGGACTCTCGACGAGGGCGTCCACCACATCCACGACAGCGAGACAGTCTTCAACGGCATCTACACGCTGCGCAACCAGAAATACATGGTCTTCAACCTGGACTCGGATGTCTCCTGGCGTTTCGGCGGCCTGTTCAAGCACCCGGCCAGTCTGAGTGCCGGTGCCGGGGTCAAGTTGGGGGCCGACGGTGGCGAGAGTGGTTTTGTCAACGGCGTCGGCGCCCCGACCCCGCATTTCCAGATCTACACCGCCCACGCAGGCGTGACCCAGTCCCTGGCGCACGATTTCAGCCTCGCGTTCGATCTGAGCGGCCAGGCTAGCCACCAGACAGTGCCTTCATACGAACAGTGGGTGCTCGGCGGCCTCAACAACATCACCGCCTATCTTCCCGGTACAGTGGCCGGCGATCGCGGTTACCTGGGCCGCCTTACCTTGCAGGGGCCGCAGTGGCAGCTCGGCCCGGTGCAAATGCGCCCCAGCGTATTCGCCGAGCACGGCGCCGCACGCTACAGCTACATTGCGGCACACGCGCCCATCTGGCAAGGGCTGACCGATGCGGGGGCGGGACTGAGCTTCAGCGCGCCTGCGGCTCACACCACCGCCATGCTGGCCTATGCCAAGCCTATCAGCGCGAACAACGTCGAAAGCAGCCTGCTTGCCCGGCAAACCGCACATGTGTTCTTTTATCTTCAGATGGCACTGTAATCACACAGGAATTGCTTGATTTTCGTTAAATGGCTGCATTATCCTTGGCCCCTGTTGGTAATTAAGCGCGGGCGTCGCGGAAAGCGGCAACGTCCGGGGTTGCAGTCGCAGGGAATCTCACGGCCATCTGCTTCGGCAGTGCCATCCAGTGCAAAAGGCCACCTCGACGGAGGCGGTTTTGTTGAAATCATGAATTCAACCGAGGACATCTCATGAACAAGAGTTTCAGACTGACCACCTTGACCGGTGCGATTGCGCTGGCGATGGGATCGAGTGTTGCACTGGCGGCGGCGCCGACGGCGACGCAGTTGCCGGGACAGGGTGCGGTGACGTTGGGTAGCGCCACGGCAGGCGCCATCAGCAACGGCAGCCAGACCATTACCCAAAGCGGCGCCACGGTGATCAACTGGGGCGTGTCCTCGGGTGCGACCATCAACACCGGCACGAGCGCGCAGCCGGCCGGTTTCAACATCGGTTCCGCGGCGAACCTGCAGTTCAACGGCAGTGGTGGCGTCCTCAATGTTGACGTCAGCGGCAATGCCTCGCAGATCATGGGTACGCTGGCCAACACCGGTGGCAATCTGTTCGTGGCCAACGCCAACGGAGTGATTGTGGGTGCGACGGCAGTGGTCTCCGCTAGTGGCAGCGTAGGCTTCATCGCCAACACCTTGGGTGATACCAGCACGTTTGCGGGCGGCATTCCCTCACTTAATTACAACGGCACCGGCGGCGACGTGACCGTGAACACGGGCGCCACCATCAACAGTGGCAATAAAATACTGATCTCGGGCGGTGACACCGTCAACGTCGACCTGAGCACGCTTCAGAGCGGCGCAGTCACGCTGAGCGCGGGCGAACCATTCAATGGCGGTGCGTTTGCTGCGCCGAATCCGGACGCCATGCTGGCGGTTTCCAGCGCGTTGGGTGGTGGTGCGACGCTGACCAGCTTTGCCTCGGCGGGCGATGCCTCCAGCAGCGGAACGCTGGATCTGGGCGCAAATGCCATGGTAGAAGGCACGCTGACCAACACCGGCACGATGGATCTCGGGACGGGTTTCGACATCGACGGTGCGGTGGTCAACAACAACACCATGACTGCATCCGACAATGTATCGGCAGGCAGCATCGCCAACAATGGTGCGTTTGAAGCCAACAACTATGAGCTCACTACGACCAACGGCGGTTTGAGCAATAGCGGCCAGATGACCGATGTCGGCGGGATCAACGTACAGGGTGGCGATTTCGCCAACGACGGCCAGTTCGCAAGCAATGGCAACGACCTGGATGTGACCTACGGCAACTTGGTGAACGGCGGTGCGATTACCGGCGGCAGTAGCGTTTATGTCTATGGCGGCAACTTCACCAACAACGGCAGCTTCGCCGCCGGTGGCGAAGTGTCGGTCACCAACGGCAGCATCGTCAACAACGGAAAGCTATCCTGGACGGGTTATGGGTATATCGAGACTTACTCTGATGCGTCCGACCCATCCTTCACGGCGGGCGCGGATTATTCGATCACCAACGCCGGCACGATTTACAGTGATGGCACTGGCGACGACGGTAACTGGTTTATTGCCAACGACCAGGGGAACCAGGCTGACGCAACGGGTTCCTATGGGAACCTCAACGGTTCCACCGGCAGCTTTACCAACACTGGCACGCTACAATTTCCGGTGGGCGGAGGGCTCTACATCAGCGCGAACAACGACATCACCCTCGGTGGCGTGCTGCAGACCAACGATGGCGCAGGGACGGTGAAGGCGATCTCGGCCAGCAATCCATTGGGGTTCTTGGATCTGGAGGCGGGTAACTACGACTACAACGACGTGTTCACCTCCGCTGGCGTGCTGACCGTGACGACCGACGTGGCGACCGAAGATAATACCTTCCTTGCCGGCAGCCAAGTCAACCTGCTGAGCAACATCAGCGGCGTGGACGGCTCGGGTAACCCGGACTACGAAATCGACATCGTCGCCGGCGCCCAGCAGACCGTCGGTTACGCAATACGCGTGGCGGCCGGCAAGACGATCTCCGCCGACGAGATCTACGTGGACGGCGATCAGGCCGGGGATAACCCGAACGTGATCCTGCAGGGTACGCTGGCGGCCAACGACATCGAGTTTGGTGACAATTATGGCGTCAGCGACGTATTCAGCGGTCCGGCGGGTGGTTTGCAGATGTGGGCCGACGGTGCTACCAATCCGTACCTGTACATCAACGCCACGGGTCGGGTGAAGACCGCGCCGTACAACAACGACGCCAACTTCCGTTTCAACTATCTGCCGGTGAATGTAACCGACGGCAGCACGCTGAACATGGAGATCGACCCGTCGAACATGCAGGGCACGCCGACCAGCGGCGTGAACCTGCTGGTCAACAGCAACGTGACCCTTGATTCGGATATGTCCGCCACGGTTGCCGCCAACGGTTCCGCGGTAACCGGGGTGGATGTGGTCCCGAACAGCCACTTCGTGCTGCAGTCGACCGGCAGCATCGAGACTGGTTACTACTACGGCGACTTTTACTGGCCGGGTTACATCTACCTGGGCAATATCAGCACGGATGCGGACGGCAATGCACTGCCGGGTACGCTGGGTCTGGGCACGATCACCACCGACGGTGACTTCAACAACGTGCTGCCGGGCGACATCGCCGGCGCGAGTGGCATCCACTTCATCACGCAGTTCCCGATGACGCTGGGTGGCAACGTGATCACCAATGCGAACGCGTGGGTGAACTTTGGCACGGCGCTGCTGACGCAGGCATACAGCAGCGGGACGCTGGGTGCGGGCCTGTTCTTCGGTGGCACGCAAGGTCCGGGTAGCGTGATCAACTATGGACCGCTGGATCCGTCGGACTTCGTGACCCAGCCGCCGGTGAGCGACAAGTAATCCGTTTCACGTTTCAATCTGTGTGATTTGGAAGGGGGCTTCGGCCCCCTTCTTTTTTGCCCGTCGTCCAACGGAACCGGAGCGGAACTTTGCGGACGCGGCACGATTTGTGCTTGATTTTTGCAGGCGTCAGCGAGTACGCTCCACTGCGTCTGCGGTTGCGAAAAATGGGGAATACGAGCATCCCGGCAACCGTGAGTCAACCAATGCCTGCAGAACGATTCTGGCAGGGCGCAAGGTTGAGGCGTTTCCTGACCGGCGCCGTATTGATTTGCAGATTCATTCATTCAAGAGGGTTCACTGCATGAACAGGAATTTCAGACTGACCACCCTGGCCGGTGCGATTGCGCTGGCGATGGGATCGAGTGTGGCACTGGCGGCGGCGCCGACGGCGACGCAGTTGCCGGGCGAGGGCAAGGTCGTAAGCGGCGGAGCCAGTGCAAGCGCCATTACCAGCGGTTCGCAGACCATTACTCTCACCGGCAACACGGTGATCGACTGGGGTGCGTCGGGCGCGACCCTCAACACGGCGAATCCGGGTGGGACAGGGTCGGCACAGCCGGCCGGTTTCAACATTGGCTCGGGTGCGGCCCTGACGTTTGCCGATGGCGGCAGCTCTGTCCTCAACGTTGACGTGAGCGGCAATGCCTCGCAGATCATGGGTGGGCTGAACAACACTGGCGCGGGCAACATATACGTGGCCAACACCAACGGCGTGATTGTCGGCGCG
>JBOHYR010000072.1:0-33551 GCA_050737995.1 Rhodanobacteraceae bacterium | reverse complement strand
CTCTTCAGCAACGGGACCAGGTGCGGCGTCCATCGCGCCACATCGGCGGGATTGTGAATCCAGTAGAGGTCGATATAGTCGGTACCGAGGCGGGTCAGGCTCTGCTCCAGCATGTCCGCCACCGGATCGTCGCTGGTTTCCGCGGCCTGCGGGGTGAACTTCGTGGACAGCTGGTAGTCGCTGCGGGCGTAGCGCTTCAGTACTTCCCCGAGTACGGTTTCGGAACGGCCCATGCCGTATACTAGCGCGGTGTCCCACAGGATTAACCCGGCCGCATGCGCCTTGTCGGCGACCTCTTCCAGGCCAGCCTGAGTCAGCTGGCTGCCGAAGTAGCCGTCGCCAGTCTCGCCGCTGTCGCCCCAGGCCCAAGTGCCCAGTGCGACCGCGGGGGTCTTCAGATTCTCGATTGTCATGTTTGGTCCATACTTGTTCCACGGCCAGGTTTGCTGTGACCCAGGCGCCGCTGACACTGTGATGCGCGGCGAAGTCGAACCGTTAGCCTGATGCGCCGGCGTTACTGCCCAATCCTCCAGAAGCCACGGGTTCGCATTGCCGCTCTGCCGCGCGCGTGCGATGGTCCGATTCATGGAAGTACTGACAGAAATCGCGGCCGTGATTGCCCGGCACGTCTCGAAGGATGGCTTCCACGCCACCCCCATCGAACGCGTGACGCTTGTTCGATCCTCCACGGCGACGATGCCGATGCCGAATGTTTACCGGCCGCAACTGTGCCTCGTCGCGCAGGGGCACAAGGAGGTCACATTGGGCGACCGCGTGTTCAGATATGCACCGGGGCGCTATGGGGTCGTGACCTACGACCTGCCGGCGATAGGCCGTGTGGTCGAGGCGACGCCTGACAAGCCCTATCTCTGCCTGTACCTCGATTTCGATCCGGTCATGCTGGGGGAGTTGGCGTTGCGCGTGCCGCCGCCTCCGGGAGTGCCATCCCCGCCTATAGGCAAGACAGTGTCCGACGCCGGCGCCGCTCTGCTCGACGCGGCGCTACGCCTGCTGCGCCTGCTCGACGATCCGGCAGCGCAGCCCGTGCTCGGGCCGCTTGCCGAGCAGGAAATTCTCTATCGCCTGCTCGCCAGCCCGGACGGTGCCAGGATGCGCCACATCACCTCCAGCGAGGGTCGGGTGGCCCAAGTCGGCCGCGCCATCGCGTGGATCCGACAGAACTTCCGGGAACGGCTCAGCATCGCGCGGCTTGCTGCGGAAGTAGGCATGAGTCCGTCGAGCCTGCACGAGCATTTTCGAGCCGTGACAGCGATGACGCCGTTGCAATTCCAGAAGCAGCTCAGGCTGCAGGACGCGCGCAGCCTGATGCTGGTCCAGGATATCGACGTCATGACTGCCGCCTTCCGCGTGGGTTACGAAAGCCCGTCGCAGTTCACTCGCGAATATCGCCGCCACTTTGGAGAACCGCCGGCGCGCGACATAGCCCGCTTGCGCGCTTCGCCGGGCTTGGCAGTAATAGCTTGAGTTTTAGCTTACCGATGTCGGCTCGCGTGCCTTCAGATGTCTTCTGGGTCAGAGACCGTCGCCGGCGTCCTTCAAGCGGTCCCAACCAAGAGCCTCTTCCAGAGCCTTGTGCCCGAGTTCTTGGGCAAGCGCGGCGACGGCAAAGCCGATGCCCGAAGAGCCCCCGATTACGATGGCGCGCTTGCCATCGAGCGACACTGCTGCTTCGCTCATCATTTCCTCCCTTCGTCAATGAAGACGACTGTCACCCTCGCGAGCCGCCCTGTCGTTGCTCAGCGTAATAGTCTCTGCTCTGAGACTATTCTGGTAATGTAGTGACGTTATCATGGCATGATTGCTAACAGGATGGATGATCGCCTTCCAACCGAGAGCCAGCTCGGGACCTATTTGAAGGACCGCCGAACGAAGCTCGATCCGAGGATGCGAATATCAGCCGTGGGTACTACACGCTGTCAGCCTACTCGGTGCGGCTCACCGGTCTGCCCGCGAGCCTGACCAGGAAGCTGCCGCGATATCCGGATGTCCCTGCGCCACTCCTGGGTCGGCTCGCGCCATTTTTCCTGGCTCGATTGCTCGATTTTGAAGCCACGCAAAGCGGCGGCGCTTCCCTCATATGCTATATGCATACAGCATATGGCCCGAGCTTCCGGGATAACGGCTGCGATCCGTCGTGCGAGCACCCGCCAGTGGGTCCTCAAGCCGCAAGACTTGGCTGTAGCTCTGAAGTTCGTTTCGCTGCAGGGCGAGCGAATGCCCCTATGCCGCACTCGCCAAGCAAATGCGGCTCTCCTCATTCGAAGTCCACGCCGCCGTCCAGCGCTTGATTGCGGCTCGCCTGGTCACCAAACACACCGGCACCATCCGGCCGAGCGTGGCGGCGCTGCGTGCATTGCTGATCAACGGCGCTCCGTACGCCTATCCTCCAGTTCGTGGTGAGGCCACCATCGGCTTGCCGACAAGCCACGCTGTTCCGCCACTTAGCGAACGGATACAACCGTCCGCAGACTTGCCGCCAGTCTGGCCCCACTCGGAGGGCATCTTACGTGGCCAAGGGGTACTTTCCCTATATGAACAGCTTCCCCTCGCAGCCGTAGACGACCCGAAACTGTACAAGCTGCTCGCTCTCTTTGACGCACTGCGAATCGGCCAGGCCCGCGAACGAGAGCTGGCCAAGAAGCTCCTGGAGGAGAGGCTGCAATGATCCCTCATGCGGACAAGCCCAATCTGGCGATCGTGGAGATGGCGGTCCAGGGCACCACTGCGCCCTTGGTCGCCTTCAACGCCGCCCACGCGGCGATTGTCAGCCGCCGTGCGCCGTGCAGCTTCAATGCCAGTCCGTCCTCCCACTGCGCGTCGGTCATCTCGAATAAGTCGATCTGCGGCACCCCACCGGCGATGTTGAGGAGCGCGTCGACCCGGCCGAAAGCGGCCAGAGACCGGTCGACAACGAGCTGAGCCGCATCTGCGTGGCGCAGTTCGACGTCGATGACCAGAGCCTGCGCGCCAGCGGCTGTGACCGACTTCGCTGTCTCCTCCAGATGGTCACGGTTTCGCGCCACAAGAGCGAGGGCCGAGAAATCGCGCGCGAGACGCAGGGCGGTCGCTCGGCCGATGCCCTGGCTGGCACCCGTCACGATGGCAACTGATTTGGCCATGCGCGTCAGCGAATGGGAAATTCTCGGATGGCCGCCGAGATCTCGGCGGCATGAGTCTCCAGCGCGAAATGACCGGTGTCGAAGAAGCGGACGACCGCATTGGGAATGTCGCGCTTGAAGGCTTCGGCACCCGGTGGCAGGAAGAATGGATCGTTTTTGCCCCATACCGCGAGGAAAGGCGGCTTGTGGGAGCGGAAATACTTCTGGAAGGTCGGGTAGAGCGCGACGTTGCTCTTGTAGTCGCCGAACAGATCGAGCTGCAGCTCGGTCATGCCGGGCTTGGTCAGGTAGAAGTTGTCGAGAGAATATCCGTCCGGCGAAACCCTTGTCGGGTCCGCAACACCGTGCGTGTACTGCCAGATCGTGGCCTCCGGCGTCAGGAATCCGCGCAGCACCTCGCGATTGGCCTTGGACGGATCCTGCCAATAGGCCCGGATCGGATTCCAGCCGTCACTCAGCCCTTCCTCATACCCGTTGCCATTCTGGGAGATGATCGCGGTGATCCGGTCAGGATGTTTCACCGCGAGCCGGAAGCCCGTCGGCGCCCCGTAATCGAAGACGTAGACGGCATAGCGGTCGAAGCCGACGACCTCGGTGAAGCGGTCGATCAGCTCCGCCATTCGGTCAAAGGTATGACGATCGCCCGGCATGTCCGACTTGCCGAAGCCCGGCAGATCCGGCGCGACGATGTGGAAGCGATCCGCCAGCAGCGGAATGAGATCCCGGAACATGTGACTAGCGCTCGGGAAACCATGGAGTAGCAGCAGTTTCGGGGCACTCGGCGCTCCCGCCTCGCGATAGAAGATCTTGATCGCGTCGATCTCCGCAGTCTGATACTTGATGGGGTTCATGGCGTGTCTCCTGTAATTGGCGTTAAAAGCTGTTGGATGCAGATATTGGTTGGTCGGTCCTTCGAGAGCGGCCGCTGCACCGCGGCCAGCACGGCCAACTCCTTCGCCGTCGCATTCTGCGCAAAGGCGGCGGCGAAGGCCGTCTCGGGGAGGTAGATCAGCCCGTTCGCATCGGCCGCGAGCCGTGGCGCCCGCTGCGGGTATGATATGTGGCGAAGTTGCACGATGAAATGGCCATCCTCCCAGCCGGCGCTGGGCATGACCTCGAAGCAGCTGGATAGCGCGTCGGTCCGCGTGCCGGTTGTGGCAATTCTGCTCGCGAAACCTTCATCTTCTGCGGCAACAGTTCCACCACGTAAACCGAGGTTGCTATGAAAGTTGTGCCGTATGCGAAGGCTGCAAGGACTGCGGACAAGCCACCCACGGTGAACCGCCCCGGAAGTTCACGAAGCTGCTTGCTTTGCCTCAAGCCGCCTTGCCCAAAACGTCGCAGATCGCATCACGGGCGGCCTGCATAGCCCGCTCCTTTTGCTCGGCACCCATGGCCACGCCCTCGGCGCGAACGAACTCGATGTCGGTGATGCCGAAGAAACCCAGCACCGTGCGCAGGTAGGGTTCCTGGAAGTCTGCCGCCGCTGCGGGGCCTTGGCTGTAGATGCCGCCACGGCTCGATGCGATGATGACCTTCTTGCCGCCGGCCAACCCTTCGGGACCCTTGGCACCGTAACGGAACACCTTGCCCGGAATGGCGATGCGGTCGATCCACGCCTTCAGTTGCGTGGCAATACCGAAGTTATACATAGGTGCGCCAATTACGATGACATCCGCGGCCATGAACTCATCGAACACGGACTCGCCCAGCGCATCCGGTTCGCGGCTGGCATCCACCACCGGTACCCAGTGCGGAATGGGGTTTACGACCAGATCGCGATAGGTGATCTGGATGCCGGGTTGCCGGCGCTTCCATTCCTGGACGATCAGCGCGCCCAACTGGCGCGAAACGGAAAACTGGCCGAGGGCGCTTGAGTCAAGATGCAAAAGCTTCATGATCGATACTCCCAGAAGTCGTCGCGCATCCACCGATGCGAGTGGCACAAAGACTATGGGATGGACGCTGGACTGATAAGTAGGCGAAAATGGGACTTAGCGTTCGCGTCGGGAAACGATGATGCAGGAACAGCGCGGTGCCTTGCAGGATCTCAACGACCTGTACTTCTTCGCTGCCGTGGTCGAGCACGGCGGTTTCTCGGCGGCTGGCCGTGCGCTTGGCGTGCCCAAGTCGCGCCTCAGCAAACGCGTAGCCAAGCTGGAAGAACGTCTTGGCGTGCGTCTGCTACAACGGACCACGCGCCGATTTGTGGTGACCGAAGTCGGCGAACGCTTTTACAACCATTGCCGCGCCGTGCTGGAGGAAGCGCAGGCGGCACAGGACGCGGTGGACGAATTGCGCGCCGAGCCACGCGGCATCGTGCGCATCAGCTGCCCGATCTCGCTGGCGCAGATCGTGCTGGCCCAAGTGTTGCCGGATTTCCTGGCGCAATGCCCCAAGGTACAGGTGCGCCTGCTGACCACCGATCGTCGCGTCGACGTGATTGGCGAGGGCATCGACGTTGCCATCCGCGTGCGTACCAAACTGGATACCGACGCCGCTTTGGTCATGCGCAGCTTTGGCACCTCGCGCGGCATCCACGTCGCCACGCCGGCGTTGCTCGATCGCGTCGGGCGACCGACTACGCCGGAAGAGCTGGCGCGTCTGCCGGCACTATCGATGTACGAGCACGATGGCGCGCAGGTTTGGGAGCTGGTCGACGCCGAGGATCATCATGCGCACGTGGAAATGCAGGCGCGGGTCATCTGCGGCGATTTCGCCGTGCTGCTGGAATCTGCGCGCCGCGGCATGGGCGTGGCCATGCTGCCGGAGTGGGTTTCAGCACCGTTGCTCGGTAACGGCCAGCTGGAACAGGCGCTACCGGGATGGAGCTCGCCGCAGGGCATCATGCACTTCGTCTACCCCAGCCGCCGCGGCCTGCTGCCCGGTGTGCGCGCATTGGTCGATTTTCTCGCCGAGCGTCTGCCCATCGCCACCCGCGAAAAGCACGAAGAATGCAAACGCCGCGCGCCGCCGCACTGACGGCACTCTCACTCCTCGCCGGAGTGGACACGCCCGTACGGGGGAGAAAACGCATAAGGCGGATCGAGGAACGACGCGAAGAAGCTGATCCACGATCGTTTTTCATGACCTCTCAGACGGTCAATCTCAATTCAACAGTCTCGGCTTCGAGCCAGTCTGGAACGTCCGTTATCTGGCAACGTGACCGAGGCGGCGACTGTCTGGTCGTGGGCGGACCGCGACCGTAGCCGCGGTTCGCAGCCGCTTCCCTCAAACGTCGGTCTGCTCGGCCATTTCCAATGCGTCATCGACCTCGATGCCGAGGTAACGCACCCTGCTTTCGAGCTTGGCGTGGCCGGGGAGAAGCTGCACGGCGCGCAGATTCTTGGTACGCCTGTAGATGAGGGAAGCCTTCATGCGTCGCATCGAATGCGTCCCGTATGCCGCACCGTCCAGGCCGATGTCGGCGACCCAGCGGTGCAGCTTACGCGGAATCGCGAAGCGATATCCTGGACCCAGCGCCTTGGTGCGTCAACGCGTGTCAGGGAAGACGCTGGGTTCCCGCTTTCGCGGGAATGACGACAAGGGAGGTTGATCAGATCCCTGGTGTCAAGAAAGCGTCACGCGAAGCAATACGTTCAGATTCACACTAAACATGGCGGTGGATGATGAGCCTTGGCAAGTCGGAGTCGGAACGATTTTCGCCGCGCGTTCTCGCACGCATCTACGGGGGCATCGGCCTGTTCGGGATCGCGGCCGGGTTTTTCGACATTGGGTATGTCCACAGCCAAATCATGGTGAGCGGTGATGCAGCGGCGACAGCCCGCAACCTCCTTGCATATGGCCCGATGTTCCGGTCCGGAATCGCACTACACTTGCTCATGGTGCTTCTCAACGTCCTCGCGGAGGTTATCGCGTACTACTTGTTTAGACGGGTGAACCCGCTTATCGCGACCATGGCGCTCGGTTGTGCTCTGGCACGGCCTCCGTCGAAAGTCTCGACATGCTCGGGTCGCTCGTGCCGCTGCAAGTAGCAGGCGAACATGCCATGACGGCTTTGAGTTCTGCCCAACGTAACGACCTGTCGTATCTCTCACTACAGCTGCAAGATATGGGGCTGCTCATCTCGTTTCTGTTTTGGAGGTGCAGTGAGGTCCTGACGGGGTATTTGATCTTTCGCTCCGGCTTTCTGCCTCGCGTTCTGGGCCTGCTCCTCGGCATTTCAGGTTTCGTGTATCTGTCCGATCCACTATTGAGTTTTGGGGTGCCGCTATTGGAGCATTGGTCTTTCCGGACGCCTTGGTAATTTGTCTGCCGGGAGAGTTCCTGATGGCATTGTGGACGGCAACCGTGGGGCTGAATGTTGCCAAGTGGAGGCTGCAAAACGAACTCGGAGGGTGATCATGAAGAAATGGACAGGGTCGATGAATGTGAGTCAACGCTGGTTCGCCGGCGCCACAACTCGTCTTGCCAAATGGCTATGGCCTCTGGCACTGCTGGGCCTTTGGACCTGCCCGTCCTCGGCCCATGCCCTGCACGCGGCGTCGGCTTTTCCGGCCATGGCCCCCGTGGCTCGATACATGATGGCCCCGGCCGCCGAGATTGCCCTGGCGCGTAGCGCCGCGCCCGCGTCGGTCTCGGACAAGGCGGAGGTCCTGGTGCTCGGCGCCCATGGCTACAAAACTGCCGTCAAAGGCACGAACGGCTTCGTCTGCTACGTCGGCAGGTCATGGGAGAACGATATCGACGACGCCAATTTTTGGGACCCGAAGCAACGCGCTCCCGAGTGTGACAACGCGGTAGCGGCGCGTTCCGTGCTTCCGTATTACCTCCAGCGAACCCGGTGGGTGCTGGCGGGCGTCTCGAGGACTGGTATGGTCGAGCGGACCAAGACCGGGATTGCGGCAAAGCAGATCATGGCTCCGGAAATCGGCGCCATGTGCTTCATGCTGTCGAAGGAAGGATACCTGTCGGGCGCGAAAGGTCCCTGGCACCCGCACGTGATGTTCTATGGCCCTCCGGGCCCGGGCTCGGAATGGGGCGCGGATCTTCCGGGCTCTCCCGTACTATCGCATCGCAGTGATCTGATGCCGGTCACGATTTACTTCGTACCGGTTCGCAAATGGTCCAACGGGACGCTTGCGCAGTACAGAGCTCATCCATAGGAAGGGCAATTCAACTCCGGGCGAACGCCACGGCCTCGGCTCATGGACTCTTTTCGCATGGTTCGCGCCTCGACAACATCAACCGATTGCCCGAACCCGAGTCTCGTTGAATGAATAAACGCGTCAGGGTCATTCTGATCGTCATTGCCGGCGCCATCGTGCTCGCGGTTGTGGCGGGATGGTATGTGCTGCACGACCCTGATCGCTATATCCCCAGGATCACGGCGTATTTGCGCGAGCAGACCGGCTTGCAGGTGCAAATCCGCCACGTGGAAGCTCATCTTTTCCCTGCGTTGGGGGTCCGCGTTTACGGCCTCGAGATCAAGAATCCCAAACCGTTCCCGTCCGGCGATTTCCTTGACGTGCCGAGCCTCGACGCCACGATCAAGAAGATGCCGCTGCTGGACGGCCGGATCGAGATCCAGTCCCTGGTGCTGCACAAGCCCGTGATCGATGTCATTTCCGATCCGGACGGCCTGTGGAACTATCAGAACCCAGCCAGCGGAAAGCAAGTGCCCGTTCACTTTCCAACCGGAGTCATCACCAACCTGCAAATCGAAGACGGCGTGCTGCTGGGCTCGAACCTGATCGACCCCGCGGATACACCCGGGCCTGTGGTCGTGGAGATGCATGATTTTTCCGCCGAACTCAAGCAGATCCATTTTCACCCGCGTGCCGGATCAGGCCGCGCGGCTGCAATCGCAGGCACGCTGGCCGCAGGCACGGTTCGTTTCGGCTCGATCCATACCAGGGACCTGCACGCGCAACTACGCGTCACATCGAGGCAAGTTACCCTCAAGAACTTCGTAACGAAGACTTATCGCGGAAGTGCCAGCGGGGATTTCACGCTCGGCTACGGCGGCAAGGACACAACGTTCACGACCAGCGCGCGGGTGAGCGGCATCGGCATGCCCTATCTGCTGGCCGAGTTCCGGAAAGGTCCGCCCGCGATGACCGGCATGCTGCAGGCGCAATTGAACCTGGCGGGCGACATCGCGCATACCGCGACACCGTTGGCGGACATGCATGGCACGGGCACTATCACGATACGCAAAGGCGAGCTGCCGAGCCTCGACACCGACAAGGACATGATCGAAATGGAGCGCTTCCGCCCTGCCAGCACCGACGCATTGCCGGCCTCGGCGTTTTCCACATTCTCCGGCGACATGGAACTGCACGACAATCGCCTGTACAGCAAACGGATCGCCGTGGATTTTTACGGCACCAACGTCGCGGGCTCGGGCAGCACATCGGTACTGGACGGCGCCATGGACTATCGGGGCACGGCGGTCGTCCTGCAGAAGCAAGGGCCCGTTACCAATCTGTTCGCCCGCATGTTCAAGGGCGCCCAGGAAAAAAATGGACGGCTGACGTTTCCCCTGCGTGTCACGGGGACGATCGCGCACCCGAAATGTTCCATCGTGGACTGAGCTGACGTTTGCGTCGGCATGCGGAGAGTTGCACGAAGCACGCGCGGTTGCGGACCGGAATCGACTCAATGGTGCTGTGCCGATATCTGACGTTCGATGCGTGAATTTTGCTGCGCGCTTAACGTGTCTGCTGGAATATTTGCATCACGAGTCGCCGGTGCGGCCAACGCGACACCCCAACCACCGCTTTGCGGACACCGCGATACGGGGCGCGACGGTCGGCAGCCGCCGGAGCGGGTTGAATGGCGGGAGTCGCCAAGGGCGGACGCTGGTTTCAGTGTGTGCCGGTCACGCCGCCGATTTGCACATCGGCGACCTGCACGGACGAGGCGAATGGCCTTGTCGTTTTCGACTGGTTGAGGAAGGGCAAAGGCGCTGGATTCCGGATCGCTGCTGCGCGGCGCTCGGAATGAGAAGGGGAAATTTCAGGGCGGAATCATCGCGGCAATTCTGCAATAGCGGCGATTCGTGCGCGCCGCATCGCCGCGCCGATGGCAATACCTTGCAATCCCTGTTCGACGAACGGTTGTGCCGTGACCGCGCGCGCGGCATCGCGAGCGGCGCGCAGGAACTCCGCCTGTGGGTAGGCATCTTCGGCATGGCCGAGACGTCCGCGCTTGTCGGCGGCGCAGGCGATAAGGAACGGATCGAGCCGTTCGGGGCGGCGGAACGCATCGAAGCTTTCCAGCAACGCGAGCACGGTGCCGGGTTTCAGTTCCAGTGCGCGGTGTGCGTCGAGGTGATGGCGGCAGGTGAGCGCGGCGATCTCGGCGTATTCGGCCGGTACCTTGAGTCGTTCGCACAGGGCGCGTAGCGGCGCGAAGCCACGGTGTTCGTGGCCGATGTGGCGCGGCAATTCGTTACCGGGCGTCAGTGCCTTGCCGAGGTCGTGGGTGAGCGCGCAGAAGCCAGCCAGATCATCGCCGGGCGCGAGTTCGGCGGCCTGGTCGAGCACCAGCTCCAGATGCGTGCCACAGTCCACTTCCGGATGATGTTGTGGACTTTGAGGCACGCCGTACAGGGCATCGAGTTCGGGAAACAGCACCGCCAGTGCGCCACACTCGCGCAACGCGCGGACGAACGCCGATGGCTCGGGTTCGGTCAGCGCCTTGCGGGTTTCCGCCCATACGCGTTCGGGCACCAGGTACGCGGCCTCGTCTTTGGTGACCATCCCGCGCATCAATGCCATGGTTTCGTCGGCAATCCGGAATCCGAGCGGTGCGTAACGCGCGAGAAAGCGCGCCACGCGCAGGATGCGCACCGGATCTTCGGCGAAGGCGGCCGAAACGTGGCGCAGTATGCGATTACGCAAATCTCGCTCGCCGCCGTAGGGGTCGACCAGCGTGCCGGTCTCGTCGCGCGCCATCGCGTTGATGGTGAGGTCGCGACGCGCGAGGTCCTGCTCCAGCGTCACGTCCTGTGCCGCGTGGAACGAAAAACCGTGGTAGCCCGGGCCTGTCTTTCGTTCGGTACGCGCCAGCGCGTATTCCTCGCGGGTTTCCGGGTGCAGGAAGACCGGGAAATCCTTGCCGACCGGTTTGTAGCCGAGCGCCACCATGTCGTCCGGGTTGGCGCCAACCACCACGTAATCGCGATCGCCGTGCGCGCGGCCCAGCATCGCGTCGCGCACCGCACCGCCAACCAGATAGATGCGGTGACCGGTCTCCCGCACGGCTCAGGATTCCTGGGTTAGGCGCGCGATATCGAGCAAATGTGTGCGGGCGTAACTGCCGAGCAATGCCGGAAGCATCGCGGCGAACCGGCGCGGCGTGATCCCGAGTTCGCCGAATCCGTCGCGCGTGCCGACCGAATCGACATCGAGCGAATTGAAGTTGTCGAGCGAGAACGGCTTGCCCGGGATCATTTCGGCGGCGACGGCCTGCAGCTTGCCAAGTGCCGAGGGCAGCGGCAGGACCATTCGGCGCAGTCCGGCGGTGTCACGGATCATGCGCACGATCTGTACCAGTTCCAATGTATCCGGTCCATAAAGCTCGTAGATTTTGCCGATGGTGCTGCGGTCCGCAAGGCAGCGCGTGAAGGCGCTCGCGACGTCGCCCACGAACGCGGGGGCGAATTTCGCGTGCGGCTGCGCCAGTGGCAGCACCGGCGACATCTTCAGCAGTTTCAGGAACCGTGATATCAGCCCGTCGCCCTTGCCGAATACCACACTGGGCCGGTAGATCGTCCATTCCATGCCGGAGTTGCGCACCTGTGCCTCGGCTTCGCCGCGGGTCTTGAGGTATTTCGACGCACGCTCGCCGGCGTTCAGCGAACTCATTTCGTGGATTCGGCGCACCCCAACCTGCCGGCAGGCCGCAATCACCGTGGCGGTGAGATCCACGTGCGCGTGGGTGAAGGTCGCGCCGCCGGTTTCGTTGAGGATGCCGACCAGGTTGATGACCGCGTCGTGGCCTTTGATGTGCTTCTCCAGCACTGCGCGGTCGTACACGTCGGCACTGATCGTGCGCACGTTAGGCAACACATTGATCCCGCGCCGTTGTTCGCGATTGCGACTGAGCACCGTGACGCTGCAACCCGAAGGCGCAAGCGCCGCAAGCAAATGGCTGCCGATGAAACCGGTGCCGCCGAGGACGAGGTAGCGTGCGGAACTCATGGCAAAGCACTCCCTGCAGGCGCCGGGGAAGATGGCGGGATCGTCGTGGCAGCCGGTGCAGCGGGCGCCGGTGCGCGGCACATGACCTGTGTGCGTTTGGGGTCCACGGCAGGGTCGTACGGCGTGCCGATCGCCGGCAGCCGCGAGGATACCGGGACCGGCGCGCCGTGCAGGCGCCAATCGTAAATTGTCGCGAACGACATCACGCGCGTGACGTAATCGCGCGTTTCGTTGAATGGGATGGTGAGGATGAAGGTTTCCGGATCGAGATTGCCGCGCGCATCCACCCAGCGTTGCGCGTTGCCGGGTCCGGCGTTGTAGGCGGCCGAGGCGAGCCATGGGCTGCCGTTGAAGCGCATGGCGAGGTTCGCGAGGTATTGCGTGCCGAGTGGGATGTTGATCGAAGGATCGTACAGGCTATCACCGCCGTCGTAGGGCAGGCCACTGCGTTGCGCTACCTGCATGGCCGTGCCCGGCAGCAACTGCATCAGGCCACGTGCATCTGCGCCCGAATGCGCGTCGGTTTGCCACGCCGTTTCGGCGCGTATGATCGCGAATGCCCATGCCGGATTGATGCCGGCGTTGCGTGCCGAGCTGAGCACGCGTGTCTTGTCCGCCAGCGGAAAGCGCAATGCGTAGTACTGCAGATCACCCGACTTGCCGAACGCGAATACTGCGCGGTCGTACCAGCCCTTGCTCGTAGCCAGCGCGGCGGCCTGACGTTGTTGCGTCGGCGGCAGGTCCGGGAAGGCGCGGTTCCACTCACGGCGTGCAGGCGGCAACATCCCGAGCGCGAAGAACTCGAAGGCGCGTGCGAAACCAGGAGTCGCCTCGATCCGTTCATCGAGTGCGGGATCGGCGGCGATGGTATCGGGACAGATCGAATACGGCAGGTTGGCACGGTCGGCGGAGAGGAATCCGTAAAAGGTTGCCTGTTGCGCGAGCGCGGTGTAATCATCGAGGGCGGTAGCGGCGTGTCCGAGTTGTTGTGCGACGCGCGCTTGCCAGTAGCGCCATTCGTCGTGCTGCATCTCCTCCGGTGTCAACGCCGCAAGCGCGGTTTTGGCGGCTTTCCAGTCGCCCCTCGCGATCGCCACCCGCACCCGCCATTCGCGGGTCGCGTCGGTTTGTGCCGTTGCCGGCAGCGCCGCGAGGCGCGCCAGCGCATCGGGACCGAAATCGACCGCGTTGTATAACGCCAGTGCCGTGAGAACGCGATCGCGTTGATCCTGATCGAACACGAATTGCTTGGACAGCGATTCCCACACCGTCGTGGCCTTGTCACTGTCGCGTCGCGCGAGGCGCACCAGCGCACGGCTTATCGCTTCACGATTGCGGGGAAGGTCGGTGAACGTGGGCGCCTGCTTCAGCAATGCCGAAGGCGAGCTCAAGGCATCGCCGATGCGCTGCGCCTGGGTGGCTTCATCGCCAGTCAGCCATGCGGTGGAGGCCTCGATCGTGCCAGCGTTGCCCGCATCGGCTGCGCGCTCGATGCGGTCCCACACGCGTTGTGGGGTCAAAAGACCTTGCGTGAACGCGGCATCCAGTACTGGCCGGCACGTGGAAGGCAGGCGGGTTTGCTGCCAGAGTGCAGCGAGGTCCCCTTCAAAGTCGAGAGGCCTGCCTTCAGCGAGTTTGCCTTGCAACGCATCGCAGGCAAGCGTGTCACCGAGACCCGGTTGGTAGAAGTGCCGGAAGCCGGTCCAATCCTTTTGTTTCGCGAGCCAGAGTAGTTCGGTTTTGCGCAGCTCCTCGGCCGGAATCAGGCCTGCGTAACGTTGCAGGTAGACAGCCACCTCGGCGGCGCTGACGGTCTCGATGTCGTGTTGCAACGCCGCCGCTTCGAGATAGGGATAGAGCGGATAGTTCCCGAGACCTTTGGCCAGTGGTCGCCAGTCCTGTCCGTTTTGCGCGGCCGCATACGCCGCGCGAAACGCATCACGCTGTTGTTGCAGGGTCGGCGTGGCCGGTGTCGATTGCGCGAAGCTGCCAGTGGCGAAGGCGCACGACACGATGATGACGGCAGTGCGTGCGCCGTCGCACCAGCGCGTACGCTTGCGGGTCAGGATTCTCATGCCCTCGATTCTAGAGGAAGTGCCATGCAGGGTTCGTTCAGTTCGGGTGAACCCACCAACGAAAAGTCGCTCGCACAGCCTTTTGCAATGACGCCGATCCCGATACTCGGTGATTGCTGCGGAAGATCTTCAGGTCCGCACGGTTTTGCTTGCCTCAGGCTACCGCTTTTCGCATCGTCGCCGGCACCCGGATCTCGGCGGCGAGCGGCAAGTGGTCGGAGAATGCGGCGGGCAGTGTCCACATCCGTTCGATCGCGAGGTGCGAGGTGACCAGGATGTGGTCGATGGCGCGTTGCGGGCGCCAGCTCGGAAACGTCGGCTGCGGATCCGCTGGTGGCGCCAGCGAAGTATGGGTAAACAAGGTGTGCAGTTCCGGGCCGTCCGGCGCGCAGTTCAGGTCGCCCATCAGCACGGCGTTGGGGCGATCGTGTAGCAGTTCGGAGATGAAGTCGATCTGTCGCAGCCGCGACTGCACACCTAGCGACAGATGCGCGATCGCAACGGTCAGGGCCTCGCGGCCTTCGCCGTAGCGCGCCAGCAGCACTCCACGTCCACCCAGTCGACCGGGCAGCGGATAGTCGAGCACTTCAGTCGGCGCGGCGCGGCTGATCAGCCCGTTGGCGGTGTACGAAACGTTCGACAGTTTGCGGTTGGGCTGGTGGCTCCAGTACGGCAGGCCCGCGGTTTCGGCGAGGTAACGCGTCTGGTTGAGAAACCCCGAACGGATGCTGCCGGCATCGGCCTCCTGCAACCCGACTACATCGAACGTCGCGATCGTACGTGCCAGGTTGTCGAGATTGCCGAGCTTGTATTTGCCGGGTAGCACGGCGCCCCAGCTGCGCGTGAAATACTCGTGATAACGTTTCACGCTCGCGCCGGCGAGGATGTTGCAACTGAGTACACGCAGGACGTTGTCGGTCGGCGCGATGGCGGGCTCAGGATTCCTCATGTAGGTCAGCCTAACACTGTGTCCTGCAACGCCGCGTGTGCCAGAACACACCAGGGGAGGTCGTGGCCTCAGCGTTTCCCGACGTGTTGCACCATCCACAGACCAAGCTGCTGCAAACCGGCGTAATTGCCGAAGTCAGCGCTGCGCATGAGCGCGACGAACGGCGCATCCGTGGCCGGGTCGGCGCGTCGCCCGACCACCAGCGTCGGTGTGGCATCGATACCCCAGCCTATTTCGGTGTGCTGGTCGGCGGCCATCTGGCGCATGGTCTCGGTGTTGGTGGCGGCTGCGATGAATTTTTGTTTGTTCACTCCCTGACGGGCGTAAAAGGTGGCAAGATCATCAAGCGAATTCAGCGGATAGTGCTCCAACATTGCCTCGAACACCTTGTCGTGGGTCTGTTTCAGCACGCCCAGTTGGCGCGCGGCATAGAAAGCCTGCGCATATGGCATCCAGGCGGGACTGAATACCGCCGGCATGTAGCGCACTATGACACCCTTCGGCAACTCGGCGCGCAGTTTGTCCATGTATGGCGCAAATTCCGCGCAATGCGGGCATCCGTACGAAAACACTTCGACCACCTCGATCGGGCCCGTCGGCGCGGCTTGTCCGGCCGGCAAATGGAGTTTGACGTACTGATCGCCCGCGGTGAAGTGGATGGCGGCGGCTGACGCGCTGGTGGCCGCCGAAGCGCTGACGGCAGCTGAGGCGATTGCGGCACTTGTCGCGGCTGGGCCGTCGTTGTGCGCCGAACACGCTGCGGTCAGCAGCAAGCCGCAAGCCACCAAGACTCCACGAATCAGTCCGGTCGCGGTCATCTCACTTCGCCTTCTTCGCGGCCAGCTCCTCGTTGACCAGGTACAGCGTCAGGTCGACTAGTTGCTGCGCGCCGTTGGCCGATAACGTGTCCGCACGCCATTTGCCGTCCACGACAATGGTCGGAGTGCTGGTGACGCCCCAGGTGATGATCTGCTGGTCGGCGCGTTTCATTTGCAAGTTGATGGAAAACGAATTCGAGGTCGCGACGAATTCGTCAGGTTTGGCGCCGAACTTGGCGTAGAACTTCGCGATGTCCTGGATCTTCGGCATATTCGCCATTGCCTTGGGGCGTTGGGTGGTCGGGTCGTAGGTGGCCAACGGGCCGTTGGGCCCCCAGATTGCCTGGAACATCGCATCGTGCGACTGCTTGGTGTCCACGCCCAGCGCCTTGGCCGTGAAGTACGCGCGCTGGAGTACCGGCCAGTCTTCGGTCGGATTGAACGCAGCCGGAACGAAGTTCATGACCGCGCCCTTGGGCAGTTCAGCCGCGAGCTTGTCGATGTACGGCTGGAACTGATTGCAGGCCGGACAGCCGAACGAAAATACTTCGGTCACCACCACCTTGTCGGGCTGGTTGGTCGGTTGCGGATTCGGGATGGCGAAATAATTCTTGCCTTCGACCCACTGTTGCGACGTCTGCGCGAACGCAGTCCCGGCCACGGCGAGCAGCACGAGCGAAAGCAGGGGATGTTTGATCATGACAAATAACCTGACGGGGGCATGGTGCGCGAAGCCTTGTCGCGGGCGTCATGTCCGACGCCGAATAGGACTGCGAAACGCTTCCGCGGGTTCAATCGATGGGTGGGGGTGTGGCCGACGATTTTGGAGCGGACGCAGCGTGCAGGCCCTCGACGTAACTCGATACCGCGGAGATGTCCTGCTCGGTCAGGCGCTGGGCGATGGTCGGCATGATCCTGGCGTGTGCATCGCTACCCCAGCTGGCGCCGTTGTGCCAGGCCTGCAGCTGCTGCTGAACGTAATCGGCGTGCTGGCCGGCGATCTGGGGGACGCGCCAGCCAGGATTGCCGCTCCCGTCCGGGCCATGGCAGGCCATGCAGGCGGGGATGCCACGGCTGGTGTCGCCTTCGTGATAAATCTTTTCGCCATCCTTCGCGAGCTTTTCATCGGCCACGCCGGGGAGCGATTTCTGTTCGGCGAAGTACGCGCCGATGTCGTGCATGTCCTGTGGCGACAGCGGTGCCGCCATGCCCGCCATGATGGGGTTGGCGCGCACACCGCTTTTGAAGCGCATCAATTGGGCGACAATGTACTGTTCGCTCTGGCCGGCCAGCTTGGGATATTGCGGGTCGCTGGAATTGCCGTCCATGCCGTGGCAGGCGCCACACGCCGCGGCCTTGGTCTGCCCGGCCTTGGCGTCGCCTGGTTTGGTCTGGACGGCCACGAGTTTGGTGAAGGCGGCTTCAGCAACCTTGCCGGCGCTCTCGGCGCTGGCCGGTATGGCCGCGCTGCCGCTGCTCGCGGGTGCTGCCGTGGAAGCCGCGGCCGGCTTGGCCGGGGTCGTTTGGGCCGGCGGCGCGGAAAGCACCGCGAATGGCGCTGCAGCGGCGATCAGGACAGTGAAGGCAAGCGGACGCCGGGAACCCATACAATCCTCTCTTTCCCTTAAGGCAAGGATGCTGACGCCGCGCGCCAGTGTGAACCGCCAAATTATCGCCGCGGCAGCAGACACGGTCAAACGCTGGAGGTGTCTGGCAACGGGATGGATTTTTGCCGCGTTTGTCGATTTGCTTCCATAACCCCCGTCAAAGCATCGTCATGCGCCACGTCCGGCGTCGCCTTGACTTGACGGGACTTTGCAACAAAAGCCGCTTCGATCTGTCCTTCTTGAGATGCTGATGCCCACTTCCGATAACCCCCTGCAGGGTGCCGCATTCGTGCTTGCCGCGCACCGGCCCGACCAGTTGCCGTCGGACGAAGGCGTCGAAGTCGCTTTCGCCGGGCGCTCCAACGCCGGCAAATCCAGTGCGATCAACGCGTTGGCCGGCCACGCAGGCTTGGCACGCACCAGCAAGACACCGGGCCGCACCCAGCAGTTGGTGGTGTTCGCGCTACCTGACGGGCGGCGCCTGGTGGATCTTCCCGGGTACGGCTACGCCAAGGTCCCGACCGCGTTGCGCGAGCACTGGCGGCAGGCAATCGATACCTACCTGCGCAAGCGGCAATCCCTGCGCGGGTTGGTTCTGATCGCCGACGTTCGACACGCACTGACGGCGTTCGACAGGCAGATGCTGGCATTCTGTGCGACGATCGAACTGCCCTGCGTGACGTTGCTCAGCAAGGCGGACAAGCTTTCGCGTGCGCAACTGCGTACCCGTCAGCGCGAAGTCGACCACGAAATTGCGAAAGAGAAATGGCGCGCCACTACGATCCCGTTTTCTGCAACTGCCGGGAGCGGGGTTGCCGAGGCGCGCACGGCGGTGGCGGAGCTGCTGGCGTAGGACTCCGCCGCGGACGACCCTGATCTTGCCTTACGCCTGCTGCCCCCCCACATTGCCATCCTGATCTCGCGAAGGCGCGCGCATGTCCGGTCCCAGTCACGTAGCGGAACAACCGATCGAAAGCAGTGCGCAGCTCTCCGAATATCTCGCCGCCGGCGGCCGCCCCGCGTCCCAGTGGAAGGTGGGTACCGAGCACGAAAAATTCGTATTCCGCACCGACGATTTGAGGCCGCCTCCGTATGAAGGGGAGCGCGGCATCGGTGCACTGCTGCGCGGCATCGCCGGTTGCGGATGGGATCCGGTCGAAGAAGATGGCAAGCTGATCGCCTTGGCGCGTGAAAGCGCCTCGGTGACGCTGGAGCCGGCCGGACAACTGGAACTGTCGGGCGCACCGCTGGAAACCATCCATGAAACCTGCTGCGAGGTGCAGGAACACCTCGAGTGCGTGCGCCGCGCTTCCGAGCCGCTGCGGCTCGGCATCCTCGGCATGGGTTTCCAGCCGAAGTGGAAGCGTGACGAGATGCCATGGATGCCCAAGGCGCGCTACGCGATCATGCACCGCTACATGCCGACGGTCGGTTCGCTCGGGCTCGACATGATGACACGCACCTGCACGGTACAGGTCAACCTCGATTTTGCCGACGAAGCCGACATGGTGAAGAAGTTCCGGGTGTCGCTGGCGCTGCAACCCGTCGCGACCGCGCTGTTCGCCGATTCGCCGTTCACCGAAGGCAAGCCGAATGGCTTCCAGAGCTATCGCTCGCACATCTGGACCGATACCGACCCGGATCGCACCGGCATGCTCGACTTCGTGTTCGAGGATGGATTCGGCTTCGAACGCTACACCGATTACCTGCTCGACGTACCGATGTATTTCGCGCACCGGCGCGGCGCGTACATCGATTGTGCCGGACAATCCTTCCGCGATTTCCTCGCAGGGAAATTGCCCGCACTCCCGGGCGAAAAGCCCACGCTGCGCGACTGGTCCGACCACATGACCACGGCGTTCCCGGAAGTGCGCTTGAAGCAATATCTCGAAATGCGCGGCGCCGACGGCGGTCCGTGGAACCGGCTGTGCGCGCTGCCCGCGTTCTGGGTCGGTCTGCTCTACGACAAAACGGCTCTGGATGCCGCGTGGGACCTGGTCAAGGATTTCTCGATGGACGAACGCAACGCCTTGCGTGATGGCGTTCCCAGACATGCCTTGAAATTGCCGTTCCGTGGTGGGACCGTGCGCGAGCTGGCTTTGCGCGCGCTCGAAATCGCGGGGCAGGGTCTCAAGCGTCGCGCCCGGTTGAACAACAACGGCGTGGACGAGACGATGTTCCTGGAACCGTTGATCGAATTCGCCGAAGCCAACCAGACACCGGCCGAACGCAAACTGGAATTATTCCGCGGCGCATGGAACGGCAGCGTCGATCCGGTGTTCCGCGAATTCGCGTATTGATCGTCAGAAGATTTCGGCCACGCAGCAACGCAGGCTGCCGCCGGCCTTTTCGATCTCGTCCAGTGGCACGCTGCCGATCGCAAATCCCCAGTCTGCGAGTGCTTGGCGTTGCGCGGAAGTCAGCGCAGCAGCAGCGCGCTCGCTCATCCAGACGCGATCGGGCGATAATGTGATGCCGTTGCCCGCGTAAGCGCGTTTCTGCTCCGGCGACAGCCGGATCGCGCGCTGGTCGTATGCAGACGCGATGACTTCGGGTACCGCGGCGTCGGCGAAACCGTCGGTGGCGAGGATCGCAGCGCGCCCGGCCAACGCGGTCATCACAACGTTGGTGTGGTACTCCCCTGGCGCCAGTTCGAAACAGAACGTCAGGCGCAACTCGAAAGCCTCGTGCATCGCGCGCGCGCCAGCCATGTCGCAGCGTTCGCTCAGGCCGCAGTAGCCAATGCCGCGTGCGTGGTCGATCACCAGCGCACCGGTGAGTTCGGCGACGCAATCGCCACGCCCGGACAGGTCGATTTCCTGACGGCCCAGCACGTCGCGGAAGAAGGCACGAATATCGGATCGCCCCGCTTCGCGCCGCCTGACGCCGTGGCGCATGCGACCGATGATCAACTTGCCCGGAGCGGTGGCGAACACGTTATTGGGAAACATCGCGTCGGGCGTTTCGGGATCACCGGGAAACGTGATGATGGGGACGTCCGCACGCAATGCCTGCGCCAGCCCGACGTGTTGCGCCAGTGCGCGTTGCATGTCGAAAGGCGCGTCCAGCTGCATGTAACGATTGTCGTGCGCCGACTCCGCAGCGAACTCGTTCGTTGCGGGCGCAACCAGAAATGACGCGCCCGCGGTGACACGGGCATCCGGCAGCGGTGGTAGATCTGCAAGTGCGTCGCGGAATTCATCCGGTGTGGTGACGATCATCCGAGTGATGTTACGCGTGTTCGCGCGAGTACAAAACCAAAGGGCCGGCATTGCGCCGGCCCTTTGAGCGTACCTGCGGAGTGCTCCGCAACCGTCACTTCTTCTCCGGCTCCAGTCCGCGATCCTTCTTCATCGCGTCGATGGTCGGTGCGCGGCCGCGCCAAGCCTTGTACATGTCGGCGAGGTCTTCGGTGTTGCCGCGCGAGAGGATCATCTTGCGGAAACGGTCGCCGTTGGCGCGCGTCAGGCCACCGTGTTCGCCAAACCATGCGAACGCATCGTCGGCCAGCATTTCCGTCCACATGTAGGCGTAGTAGCCGGCGGCGTAGCCGTTGCCCCAGATGTGCAGGAAGTAGGTCGAGCGGTAGCGTGGCGGCACGTAGGAAATGTCGATGTGGTTGTCCTGGAGCGCCTTGGTCTCGAAGGCATCGACGTTGCTCACCCTGGGGGCACTGGCGGGCAGCGTGTGCCAGGACATGTCTAACAAGGCAGCTTCCAGCAGCTCGGTCATGTCGTAGCCCTTGTTGAACAGCCTGGACTTTTGCAACTTGGTGGCCAGTTCCCTGGGCATCGGCGCGCCGGTCTTGTAGTTCTTCGCGTAGTTGTCGAAGACCTGCGGATAGGTTGCCCAATGCTCGTTGAACTGTGACGGAAACTCCACCCAGTCGCGTGCGGTGTCGGTGCCCGACAGGCTGGGGTATTGGGTGTCGGCGAAGAACCCGTGCAGCGCGTGGCCGAACTCATGGAACATCGTGATCACGTCGTCCATCGACAACAGCGCGGGCTGGCCGGGTGCCGGTTTGGTGAAGTTGGCGACGTTGTAGATAACCGGCGACTGGTGCAGCAGACCGGATGGGTGCACGAGGTCGCTCATCCACGCGCCGCCGGCCTTGTTGTCGCGCTTGAAATAGTCGGCGTAGAACAAGCCGAGCGGCTTGCCGTCGGTGTTGTACACCTCGTACACCAGCACATCCGGATTCCAGGTCGGCAGGTCGGTGCGCTGTTTGAAACTGATGCCGTACAGCTCATGCGCGGCGTAGAACACGCCGTTCACCAGCACGTTCTTCAATTCGAAGTACGGGCGCACTTCGGACTGGTCGAGGTCGTATTTGGCCTTCTGCACTTGCTGGCCGTAGTACTCCCAATCCCAGGGTTCGAGCTTGAACGACGGCTTGCCGAGCGCCTTCTGGTCCTTGTCGATCATGGCCTGGCGATCGGCCGCCTCGGCCTTGGCACGCGCCTTCGCGGGCGGCACCAACTGGTCCAGGAAGTTCATCACCGCGCCCGGGGTCTTCGCCATCTGGTCCTTGATCTTCCATGCGGCGAAATCCTGATAGCCGAGCAACCTGGCTTTCTGCGCGCGCAGGTACGCAATTTGGGTGATGATCGCGCGGGTGTCGTTGGCGTCGCCCCGCTCGGCGCGGTTGATCGAATGTTCGTAGAGTTGGTGGCGGATCTTGCGGTTGCTCAGCGATGCAAGGTCCGGCTGCTGGGTGGTGTTCTGCAGCGGGATCACCCACTTGCCCTTGAGACCGCGGGCCTTGGCGGCTTCGGCGGCGGCTTCGATCTGCTCGGACGAAAGTCCAGCCAAGTCGGCCTTGTTGTCCACCACCAGCGCGCCAGCCTTGGCGGCGGCGATCAGCTTGTTGCCGAACTCGGTGGTGAGGCTGGAAAGCTGTTCATTGTAGTGCTTGAGCTTGGCCTGGTCGGCCTTGGACAGCCTGGCGCCGTTGAGCACGAATTCCTGATGATCGACTTCCAGCAGACGCACGGATTCCGGATCGAGTTTGAGCTTCGCACGCTGGTCGTAGACCTTCTGGATGCGGTCGAAAAGTTTGGCGTTGAGATAGATCGCGTCCTGGTGCGCGGCGAGTTTTGGCGCTTCCTGCTCGGAGATCTTTTGCAGGGCGGGATTGGTGTCGGCGCCGGCGTACAAGCTGAATACGTTCATCACCCGGTGCAGCATCGCACCGGTTTTTTCCATCGCCACGATCGTGTTCTCGAAGGTGGGCGGTGCGGGATTGTTGGCGATCTTGTCGATCTCCTGCATCTGCAGTTTCATGCCCTCTTCCATCGCGGGCACGTAGTCGGCGTCCTTGATCTTGCTGAAGTCCGGTGTGCCGAATGGCAGGGTCGATGGCTTGTAGAACGGATTGGACGTGATCGCACCGTCGGCCGCAGGCGTAGCGGCTTGCGCGTTCAAACCGATGCCGCCGGCTGCGAAGGTGCAACAGGCGAGTGCGAGAAGCTTGGTACGGAAACCGGACATGAAATGACTCCTTCCACAGCAAATAAGAAAATCAGGCAGCCGCGACGTCGTGCAACTGCCAGTTTGGCCCGATCAGGATGAACAGGCGGTGCCTCAATACGAAATGCGTCAGCGTGGTAACCACCTGCACGGCTGTGTGCAGGTCGTGCATTTCCGCGGTGACGGTGGCGGCGGGGTCGACCGGTGTCAGCGACTGGTCGACTTCTTCCGGATCGGGTTGCGTGGCCTTCCAGCGCTGGAACAGGGTTGGCTGGCGCAAGGCTTCCTGCAGAGCCGTAGCAAAACTCTGCGGGGATGAGCCCTGGAATGACAGCTCGGGGTCTGGGCCACGGGCCTGGGCGAGGTTGGCGATCGTCAGGTAGTACCGCTGGGCTTGGCTCAAGGGAAACTCCGAAGTAAACGGAAGATGGACGTTCCGATCCCGTATGCAGCTGATGCGGAAGATCGGCCACCGATGATGCCGCGAATGCGTGCCCGGCGCCAGCCGCGCAAGTCATGGTGACGGACTCGGGGTGCCGGACCTCGCGCTGTGCCGACCGGGACTGGTGGACAGCGACGAGGGATGGTATACGGTGGCGTTCATGCCATGCCGGGGGCTGCCATGTCATCCACGATTCGCAAATCGATTCTCTTCGGCTGCGTGCTTTCGTCTGGGTTGGCCGGGCTTGCCGCCTGTTCCGGGTCGTCTCCTCCCCCTCCTTCGCCTGCGACTTCATCGAACTCCAGCGCTTCGCCGACTGCCGGATCCACGGCGATCACACCGCCTGCCCATGCAGGCACTGCCCCCTCGGCGACCGCTGCGGCGAACATCGAGGGTACCCGCCTGTTGCGCTTTCCCGATGTGTGCGGCAATCGCGTGGTGTTCACCTATGCCGGTGATCTGTGGACGGCTTCAACTACGGGAGGAACCGCCATCCGTTTGACTGCGGGGCCGGGCCTGGAAATGTCGGCGCGCTTCTCGCCCGATTGCAAACAGGTCGCCTTCACCGGCCAATACGGCGGCGACAGTCAGGTCTACGTTGTCCCCGCCGGCGGCGGTGTACCGACGCAGCTGACGTTCTATCCGGCGATGGGACCATTGGCGCAGCGCTGGGGCTTCGACAACCAGGTGTATGGATGGACGCCCGATGGCAAGTCCGTGTTGTTCCGTTCGTGGCGCGATTCGCGCAACATTTCCGACCCGCGCGTTTTCACGATTGCCATAACCGGCGGCCTGCCGGCCGCGCTGCCGATGCCGCAGTCTGGCACCGCACGTTTTTCGCCGGACGGCAAGCAAGTCGTGTATTCGCCCAAGTTCCGCGATTTCCGCGATTGGGACCGTTACAAGGGCGGCTGGGCGCAGGATCTGTACATCTACGACTTCGCTACGAAGTCAGCCAAAAACATCACCAACGATCCGAACACCGATCGCGACCCGGTGTGGATCGGCAAGGACATCTATTTTCTGTCCGACCGTGGACCGCATTTGAATCTGTATCGCTACGGCACGAGTGACGGCAAGACCACGCAACTGACGAATTACGCGGCTGACGATGCGCGCTGGGCAAGTGGCGATGCGGCCGGGCAGATCGTGTACGAAGTGACCGGGGCGCTGCACATCTACGACACCCGAAACAACACCGACCGTGCGCTCGTGATTCATGTGCCGAGCGACCTGGTTGCCGCCCGCGCGTCCGAGCGCAGCGTGAAGAAATATATTGAGGATTTCGCGCTCAGCGCCAACGGCGAGCGCGCCGCGTTTACCGCGCGGGGCGACATATTCAGCGTTCCGCTGAAGCACGGCATCACCGTGGACCTCACCCATACGCCCGGCGTGCACGAGCGCGAAGTGAGCTGGTCGCCAGACGGCAAGCGCGTGGCCTACATTTCCGACCAGAGCGGCGAGGAGGAAGTGTGGGTGAGGGACGCCGACGGTACTCATCCGGTGATGCTGACGAAGGGTGTCATTGGCCGACTTTACGGCACCGAGTGGTCGCCGGATGGCAAGAACATCGCCTATGTGGACAGCGCCAACCGCATTCATATCGTGGGTGCGTCGGCGGGCGCGGCCGACAAGGTCGTTGCTCAGGATCCGGGCAAAATGCCGACCGATTACACGTGGTCGCCGGGCGGGCATTACCTCGCTTTCTCGCTGACGGACAAGGACACACTGCAACCGCGCCTGTACGTATATGACCTTGGCTCGGACAAGGCTACCGAACTCGGGCGCGAATATTTCGACGCCGACAGTCCCGCATTCTCGCCCGACGGCAAGTATCTCTATTTCCTCGGCGACCGCGAGTGGGCGCCGCTGATGTCTGGCGTCGAGGAGGACTACGCCACCAACCGCAGCACCGAGATCCTCGCTTATGCGCTGCGCAAGGACGTCAAGAATCCATTCGCGCCGCGCAACGACAGCGCAACTGACGAGGGCAAAACGCTTGGCGGAGGGAAAGGCGACGGCCAAGTCGAAGGGAACGGCAGAACCGACCCCAAGCAGGTACCCGCGGCTCGGATCAACGACAAGATCGACTTCAACGGCATCGACCAGCGTGTGATGCTGGCGCCGGTCGAGCCGAACAATATCGGCTGGCTGGCGATTACGCCGAAAGCGATCCTGTACGCGACCGCCGGCGCGCCGTATCTCGGCCGAGACAGCGCGATTCCGATGAAGATCGAGGCATGGTCGTTCAAGGATCGCAAATCCAGCGTTGTGTACACGTACAAGAAGCCAGCCGGCGATGCGGGCGGCGAAGGCGGTGGCAGTGCGGGGCCATTGGCGCTGTCGGCCGACGGCGGCACGTTGCTGGTGCACGATGGCGAGGAATACAAGCGGATCGACCTCGATGCGCCCAAGCCCAAACCCGACGACGTCAAGCTCGATGGCCTGTTCATGCGGGTCGACCCGAAGGCCGAATACGCCGAGATCTTCAACGACGTGTGGCGCCGCTATCGCGACTACTTTTACGTCACGAACATGAACGGTTACGACTGGAACGCGATCCGCGCCAAGTACCAGCCGCTCCTGAAATACGTCGGCGATCGTACCGATCTCAACTACGTGCTGGGTGAGATGATCGCCGAGCTGTCCAACTCGCATACCTATGTCGCTGGCGGCGATCTCGACCTGCCGGACAAACCGCATGTCGGTCTGCTCGGTGCCGACTTCAAGCTGGACGCGGCGAGTGGCCGTTACCAGATCGCCGATGTCTTCCCTGGCGAAAACGACGAGGCGCGCTATCGCTCGCCGCTCACGCAGGTCGGGGTGGACGTCAAGGCAGGCGACTATGTGTTGGCGATCAACGGCACGCCATTGACCGCCGACGAAAACCCGTATCGGCTGCTGCGGATCGCGCCCGGCCAGATGGTGCAACTCACCATCAACTCACGGCCCACGACGGACGGCGCCCGCACGGTGCTGGTCAGGCCGATTGCGAGCGAGATGCCGCTGCACTATTACGACTGGGTTCAGTCGAACCGCGAATACGTCGCCAAGGCCAGCGGTGGCCAGATCGGCTATCTGCACATTCCGGACATGGATGCCGACGGCGCGCGCGAATTCATCAAGTGGTACTACCCGCAACTGCGAAAGCCGGGGCTGATCATCGACGTTCGCGACAATGGCGGTGGCTTCATGTCGCAAACCATGATCGAGCGGCTGTCGCGCAGACTGCTGGCGTACAACTACCTGCGCAGCAGCAGCATCACCGGCACTTATCCGGCGGCGACCTACATCGGTCATCTCGCGGCGCTCTCGAACGGCACCTCGGCCTCGGACGGCGACATCTTCTCGTACATGTTCAAGCAGGCAAAGCTGGGACCGCTGATCGGCACGCGCACCTGGGGTGGCGTGATCGGTATCCATGGCCTCGGGCCATTGATCGACGGCGGCACGGTGTTCGTGCCGACCTACGCGGGCATCGTCGGTCTCGACGGCAAGTATGTGGTCGAGGGCCACGGGGTCGATCCGGATATCGTGGTGGAGGAAAACGTATCGGAACAGCTCGCCGGCAGGGACCCGCAACTCGACAAGGCGATCGGGGTACTGGAGCAGGAAATCAAGGCGCACCCTGTTGTGTTGCCGCCGCAACCGCAGGGGCTGGACAAGGCGCCACCCTCAATGCGGCCAAAAGCGGCGGCGAGTACGGCGCCGGCAGGTTGATTCGGTTGCCGACTGAGAGCCGGCGGACACATCACGGTGGCGGGTGCGTCGATTGCTGCGAATGCAATCGTTGCGCAAGTTCCTCGCCGTCGCGCCAGGTCAACGCTTTGCGCCTTCGGCCGAGCCGCAACAGCCAGCGCGCACGCCGATGCTTCGCGATGAAGCGCAGCCAGCGCGGATCGAGTGGCTCGCTGCTGAAAGCGTGCAGCATCCGTCCGTCGGTCGCGAAGTGCCGGCCCAGTCGCTGCGCGAGGCGCTGCAGGCTTGCGGCGGTGAAAAAGCCGATGTGGTGGCCGGTTTCGGGCGTGTAATAGTGCCATTCGCCGGGCCGGTTGTTGGCCTCCGGCAGCAGTTCGGTTGAAAACAGCAGAATCGGGGCGCGCCGCGTGAGGTCCTCGAACACCGCCAGCGGATCGGGGAGGTGTTCGGCCACTTCGAAGCAGGTTGCGAAGTCGAAGCGCTGACCGGGTTCCGCTTCGAAGCCCAAGGCAAACACATTTTCGCAGTGCAGATCGGTCCAGCGAAAGTCGTAGCCGCGGTCCCGCATCATTCGCACGAACAGTCCGTTTCCCGCGCCGTAGTCGAGTCCGTTGCGGACCTGGCGAAAACGCCAGCGCAACAGCACGTCAACCGCGTCGACGAGCCACAGATTGCGCACCACCATGCCGGTGTCGAGTGCGGTGATGGCATGGTCTGCGTAAGCCTCTGCCAGCCATTCGGGGGCCTCGACAAATACGTAACCGCATTCCTTACAGCGCCGGTAGCGCGCATTATGACGGCCGAGCACGACGAGTTCGCCAAAAGGCGTGGCTTCGCCGCCGCACAACTTGCAGTTCATGGGGCGTAACTGCGGAGGACGTCCGGGGCGTCGCGTAGCGAAGCCGCTGCGGACATCGGTGCGACACCGTGGGCGATGACGCCCAGGCACGGGGCGTCCAGCGCACGGTTCAGCATCACCAGGTTTTCCTTTGGCCTCAGCATCTCCGGATCAATCCGGTTGCCGATCCAACCGATCAGATCGCAATCGTCGGTGCGGATTGCGCGTGCTGCAAGCTGTGCATGGTTGAGGCAACCCAGCTGCAGGCCCACCACGAGGATCACCGGCAGTCGCAGTGTCTGCGGGATTGCGTTGGCGCGCAGCATGTAGGAAAGCGGCGCCAGCCAGCCGCCGATGCCCTCGACAACGATGGCATCGCCTCGCATCAGGGCAATCCTGTCGTAGGCATCCTCGATCGGCGCCATCGTGATCTCCTCGTCGACCTCCGCCGCCGCGATGTGCGGCGATACCGGCTCGGCGAAAGCGAACGGGTTGCAGTCCCCGTAGTGCTCAGGTTTGGGATCGCTGGCCTCCATCAACGCCAGTGCATCGTCGCTGCGCAATCCATCGGGGGTGGCCTTGCACCCGCTCGCGACTGGCTTCATGCCGGTGGCGCGCAGGCCTGCCGCGCGCAGTGCATGCAGCATCGTGCATGCCGCGTATGTCTTGCCGATGCCGGTGTCGGTCCCCGCGATGAATACGCCTCTTGTTTTCATGGTGGCAATGTCATCCCGAGATGCGCACTTTCGGTGCGTTCCCTTCGTGTCTGCGATCCGGCCGGTATAACGGCATGCGGCATTGCGCGATAATACGACCTTCTCGCCCGGTGCATCCGCCCATGTTCGAAGCCACTCCGCTCACCACCACCAACAAGGCTGACGCGTACGCCGAACTTGCACAGCAGGTTCGGGGTCTGCTGCACGGCGAGACCAACCTCGTCGCCAACGCCGCGAATTTCGCCGCGCTGGTTTTCCATGCACTGCCCGACATCAACTGGTGCGGGTTCTACTTCCCGGATGGCGATGGCCTCGTGGTCGGGCCGTTCCAGGGCAAGCCGGCCTGTGTGCGGATCGCACACGGACGCGGGGTGTGCGGGGCGGCCGCGACGTCGGGGCGGACCCAGGTGGTGCGGGACGTCAACGCATTTCCAGACCACATCTTCTGCGACGGCGGCTCGCGCTCCGAGATCGTGGTACCGCTGGTTCGCGACAACGGATCGCTGCTGGGCGTCTGGGATGTGGACAGTCCGAGTCTCGACCGTTTCGACGATGACGATCGCGCCGGCATGGAAACCCTGTGCGCGGAATTTCTGCATGCCCTGTCTCACCCGCCGGTTGCAAACCCCGGATACAGCGTCATGCCGCCGTCGACATAGATCGATGCACCGCAGATGTAGTCCGATTCGTCCGAGGCCAGCCATGCCGCAACGTTGGCGATGTCCGCCGGAACGCCGATACGTCCGTACGGGATCAATTTCTTCAGCGCGGTGGCGGCCGTGTCGGTATCCCAGGCCTTGCGGTTGATTGCGGTTTCGATGGCGCCGGGGCAGATCGAGTTGACGCGAATCTTCTGCGGCGCCAGTTCCTGCGCGATGCTCTCCATCAACTGCATGATGCCGCCCTTGGTGGTGGCGTAGTTGCAGTGGCCGGCCCAGGGGATTTCCTGGTGCACCGAACTGGTGAAGATGATCTTGCCGAGCGCGCACGAGACATCGCGCATGCCGCGCCGGGTGAATTCGCGCGCCGCCTCTCGCGCACACAAGAAGGCGCCGGTAAGGTTGACGCCGATGACCTGACTCCACTGGTCCAATGTCATGTCGACCAGTCGTGAATCGCGCTGGATGCCGGCGTTGGAGCACACGATGTCGAGGGTGCCGAACTGCTTGACGGCTTCCGCGAACATCGCCTGCACCTGGTCTTCCTTGCTGACGTCGGCCTGGATCGCGACAGCCTTGCCGCTGCCGGACTTGTTGATGTCGTTGACGATGGCTTCGGCGGCTTCCGGCTGCACTACGTAGTTGACCGCGACGTTGGCGCCTCGCGCAGCGAGTTCGCGCGCGATACCTTCGCCGATGCCGGAATTGGCGCCGGTGACCAGAGCGTTCTGGCCGGCGAGGCGTTTGGGGGTCGGTTGTGAGTTCATGATGGTTCCTTGGTCCTTGTATGTTTGAAAATGCGGAGTCGTCATTCCGGGCAGGCTCCGAATGGCGGCAAAGGGAAGTGGACTCCCTTGCGTCCCGGGGTGCGCTTAGTACTTCGATGGCGTCGTGTCCGGCTGTGATTTCCCCAGCCACTCGCCCGTGAACCCGGCACGCTGAAGGCCGAGCTTGATCGGTGCGCTTGCGCGCATCTGGTTCCAGATCATGCGGCTGCGGTAGTTCTCGATCATCAGCACGATCGGACCCTGGTTGAGTGCGAAGTGCCATGGCGACACCCAGGTGACCTGTTTGCTGCCCTGCAGGTTGTGACGATGCGCACCCCGCGTATGAGACTCGGGCCACGACAGGTTGAAGGAGGCGTGGAAGCCGTAGCCCGCCGGACTGTGTCCGATCAGACCTTCCAGATGGCGGATTTCGTCGAGCACGATCTCGGGCGCGAATGGCAGCGAGGCAATCGCGGCCCACGGCGAGATGGTGCCGTCGTCGGGGCCGAACGGCGCGCCGCGCGCGATGTAGTCGTAGAACTTGTGTTTGCGCCCGCGGTATGTGGCCATCGCGTCGGCGGGACCGTCGCTGGCGGTGAAGCCCCAACAGTTCTTCTCATAGCCTTCGAACTTGCGCGGGTTGCGCATGGCGTACTGACGATGAATGTGCGTCGCGACCCGGCTGTTCTCGAAATAGTCGGTTTTCTTCTCCGTCATGAATTTGTCCTGCAGCCCGCGCAGGTCCAGCCAGATGTGCGAGAACTGGTGTATGAACAGGGGGCCCGCGTACAGTACGTCGTGACCGTACAGCCGCCGCCATTTGAACGTCGAAGTCCATGCCTGGTACGCGGCCGGGGTCACCGCGAATTCCGGCGCGGCCAGCGCAAGCACGTACAGGATCATCGCCTCGTTGTAACCGAGCCAGCGATTGACCAGGAACCCCGACTCCGGCTTCCAGCCCAACACGATCGCGTCTTGGCCGTTCTGCGCCCAGCGCCAGTCCACGCCCGCATAGATCGACTGCGCCCGCTCGCGCACCTCGCGCTCGTCGGCGCCGTCGCCATCGAAATATTGCGCGACTTGCAGCACGCCTGCCAGCAGCAGCGCGGTGTCGATGGTCGACAACTCGCAATTCCACGCGCGGGTTCCGCTGTCGGGCTTCAGGAAGTGATAGAAGAAGCCCTTGTAGCCAACCCCGTCCTTGGCGCCTGATTGGTCCGCCTCGTTGAAGAAGCGTAATGCGGCCAGCGTCCACGCCAGTGCAGTCGCACGTGGAATCCAGCCCCGTTCGACCGCTATCGGATAGCACGACAGCGCGAAACCGACCGCGGCGATGCTGGCCGGCTGCTCGGGCTGGCTGGAATCCAGTACCAAACCCGTTTCCGGGTTGGTATGTCGCTTGAAAAACCGGAACGCCTTGCGTTGCAGGTCATCCAGCATCGTGTCGTCATTCGGGGAATGCTGAACCGCCCGTCGCCCTGCAGCCATGGTCGTGTCCTCAGCCCAGTTCGACCCGCACCGCCGCTATCGCGTGCGGCGGCAGGTTGATCTGGATGTCGAAGCCGTCGTCGTGTGCGGCGATTGCGACCGGATCGGATTTCAATTGCGAGACGTCGTCGAGTTCGGTCACCTGTCTGGCGTCGAGGTATTCGGGCGAGCCCATGCCTACCCACGCCTGGCGGCTGTTGCAGTGGTCGTCGTCCACACGGCGCACGTTGGCGGACGCCGCTTTGCGCGAACTTTGCACGTGCCAGGTTACCGCTTCGAGCGCGATGTCGTGTCGTGGGAAGGCGTGGTTGGCCAGCAGCAGATCGACGTGGGTGTCGTCGCCGCGCACCGCCCACGCATCGACGGTCGGGTGCGAGCCCTGAACCGGCAGCCGCTGGTCGCCGAGGCCGTGAAGCAACTGCATCGCGCGGTAACTCGGCTTGGCGATGCCGTGGATGGTCTGAAGCCCGAAACTGCCGTGGAACGGCGTCGAGGAGAAATAGTTTTCCTCAAAGATGTCCGAGAACGTCCACCAGCTGTAGCAGTGCACCATGTCGGCCACGTCCAGCATGTTCTTGAACAGGAATGCGGCCGCGTAGGGTTCGTCATGAAACGGGAAGAACGGATTGGAGGAACTGCACCATTCGGTGTAACACAGGAGCTTGTCGCCGACCGCGGCGCGCATCTTCTGTACGCGCTGGATCAGCACATCGCGCGGCGCGTCCGACAGCTCCGTTTCGGTGTCGTCGCCGGGTTTGCCGAGTGCGTCGGTCGGGTAGTGATGGGTGGAAACGAAGTCGCTCGGCAGCTTGTTTGTATCGCAAAACTCCAGGAAATCCGGCACCCATTCATCGTTGGCCGTGGCAGGGCCGCCGACGCGGAGTTGCGCATCCACGCCCTTGATCGCTGCCGCCGTGTATTGGTAGAGCTTGAAGTAATCGACTTGTTTGCCTTTCCAGAATGCGTCGAGGTCGGGTTCGTTCCAGACCTCGAAATACCACGAGCGTACTTCCTCGATACCGTAGCGATCGACCCAATGCGAAACGAGGCGCTTGATCAGGTCGGCCCACTTGGCATAGTCGCGCGGCGGCGTGACGTTACCCTTGTAAAAAAACACGATGTCGCCGCCGGACTGCAATGCGGTGGGCATGAACGACAGTTCCACGAACGGCTTCATGCCGATCGAGACCAGGAAATCGAAGATCTGGTCGGCGTTGAAAAACGAATACAGGTCCTTGTCCATCTCGATCAGGTAGGTGCCCATCGAGTCGTCGAGGATGCCGTGAAAGCGCACGTGGCGGACGCCGAGTTCCTTGTGCGTCTTGGCCATTTGCTGCTGCCAGTCGGCGCGCAGCGCGAGGTTGGCGTGACCGCTGCCGACGGTGTGGCTCCAGACGTGGGCGAGGGCGCTGCCCGGAGCGTCGAGGTTGCAGGTGAAAGTGGTTGTCATGCCCGATCCTTGTGCTGAAACGACAAATCTCCCCGAGTGCCCGTGAGTGTGGCGTCAACGCGCATCCGTCGGCGTGCCCTCGTGCGCCGTGCGATCGCTGTAGCCGCTAGTCACGGCTTGCCATGAGCTGTCCAGTTTACCGAATCGCACCAGCACGTCGTGGACCTTGCCGTCGTCGGCGAGCTCTATCGCGCGGCCGGACTGCAACTGACCGTCCAGACTGATGTCGGCGACGCCGGTATCGCCCGGCTGGCGCACGAATTC
>JBOHYR010000071.1:0-3636 GCA_050737995.1 Rhodanobacteraceae bacterium | reverse complement strand
AGGCGTTGCCAGAGGTTGGTCATGGACCAGTTCCGCTGCGCGCGGCCGCGGGTGTGGCACTTGAGTATTTCTTCAGCAGCGCCTGGAAGCGCGGATCCTTGCGCAGCGGATCCCACTCGGGATTGATGCGCAGATCTGCGACAGACATGTCCATCCCTGCGGGCATGGACAGAAGGCGTGCCAACACCTCGATGGCGTCGCTGGCGTGGCTGGTATGCGCGTACACGCTTGCCAGATTCACCAACGTGCCAGGTTCGGTCAACGTGCGATGCCCAATCGGCAGCAGCGCCACGGCGCGTTTCGCCTCGGTCACGGCGGCATCACCGTCCCCCAACCCGGCCAATGCCTGGGCAAGGTTCGCGTGCAGGTAGGGATCGTCCGGCGCGGCTTTGAGTCGCGCTTCGAGTTGCGCGCGCGCGGCGGCGAATGCTGACCGTGCCTTGCTGGTGTCGTCCTGGGCACGCTCGACTTGCGCCACGTACAAGGCTCGCGGCGTATCGTCAAACATTGTTGCGGGCGCCGCGGCGACCACGGCCGCCGCCGCCGTGTAGTCGCGCGCCGCAAAATCCAGATCGAACCACGCCTCGGAAAGCGCCCAGGAAGACGCTACCGGTGTTGCGGTGGATTGCAGTGCCTTGCGCGCAGCCGCGAGGTCGCCACAACCAAGGCGTTCCACCACAGCCAACCTGCTCACTGCGGTGACGTCATTCGGGTTGCGTGCCGTGACGTAGAGCAAGCTGTTACGTGCCTCCGGATAACGGCGACGCAATGCCATGACCACCGCAAGCCATTTACGGGAGAAATTGTCGGTCGGGGCAGCCTCAATGGAGCGTTCGAACGCCTTTGCCGCTTCATCGAACCTGCCGGCATACAGCAACGTGAATCCGAGCCCGTCGATGTCACCGGCGCCATGCGAGGGTAACGCCACCGCTTTTCGGGCTTCGGCGATCGCGGCATCGAACTCGCCCTTGTCCACCAGCACGAACGCATACACTTTATGAGCGTCGGCATTGCCGGGGTCGAGCGCCAGTGCGTGGCGTGCGGCGGCTTCGGCTTCCCGGTAGTGTCCGAGCTTCTGGTACGCAAGCGCCAGCAACGCGTAAGCGTCGGCGTAGTTCGGATCCTCCTGAATGGCTTCTTTGGCCAGAGGCACCGAACGCGCCAGCTCGGCCTCATCGCCCGTGCGATTAAAGTCGCCAAGGAAATAGACTGCCTTGAGAAAGGCCTGCAGCGCGGCGGGATTGTGGGTGGCTATCTTGTCCACCGCAGCCGTATCGGCCGGCGTCAGTTTGGCATTCAAGGCGTTCGCAATCTGGGTGGCGACATCGCCTTCCACGCCGAAGATGTTGTCCAGCGTGCGCTGGTAACTCTGCGCCCAGATGTGACTGTCGGTATTGGCATCGATCAACTGCACGTTGATCAGCACCTGCTTGCCGGCCTTCTGAACCGAACCTTCGAGGATCGTCGCCACGCCCAGTTGCCGGGCAATGGTTTCCAAATTGCCGGGGTGGCTCCCATAGCTTTCTGTCGAAGTGCGCGAGATGACCTTGAGATCGCCTATGTCGGCCAGCTTGGTCAGGATCAAGTCCTGCATGCCGTCGGCAAAATAGGCGTTGCCCTTGTCGGTACTGAGGTTTTCGAACGGCAGCACCGCGATGGATTTTGCGGGAATGGCAACGGTTTGCACCTTTGCGGGTGCGTGCGTGCTGTGTAGCCCGGATGCAGCCGCTTTGGCGGCGGAACCCGGGGTAACCTCTCCCGGATTTGGCTGCGCTACATCCGGGCTACGCATTGGCGGGGCCGCACCGCCGAACTTCCACAACAACCCGCCACCAATCGCCAACGCCAGCGCGATCAGCAGCAGCTCCGGCCCTGACACCCGTTGTGCACCGCGTTCGCCGTGATACCAGGCCAGCAGCAGAGCCACGACGAAGCCGACCACCAGCAGGCCGAACACGATGTGCATCGCATGATCCGGCCAGTGATAGCTGTCCGCCACCACATCAAGCGCCTGGATCAGCGCGAACGCGAAAGCAATATAGGCGATGGCCCACTGCACCAACTTGCGTTGCTTGAGATTGTCGATGAGAGACATCTTCAATTCTTCTTTGCGCAGACTTTGTTGTGGTACGGGTCTGTGGTCCGCAGCTTCTTGACGATGGCGACGAAGCGCGGCTGGCAGCGGATCGGGTCGAGTGCCGGCATCATGACGGCATCATCGGCGCTACCGCCCGCGAATGCGGCGAGACGTTCGAGATAGTCCAGCGCCAGTTGGTGTTCGCCCAACAGCATCAGCACGACCGGCATCTCGGCCCCCCAGATCACGTTGCCGCTGCCCTGATGCACCAGGCTGTCGACGGCGAACGTGGCGTATCGAAGTGCAAGGGCATGCCGATCTGCGTGGCCGGAGAGCGCCGCCACCAGTTCCCGGCCTTGGGCACGGGCACTCGGGTTCTGCACCACTGCCTGGCGCTCGAACAGCGACTGTGCTTCCGGGTAATCGCCCAATTCCAGATCGACAATGGCTGTGTTGCCCAGGCACGGGACGAATGTCGGCTGGATAGCCAAGGCCTGTTTGCAGGCTACTTTGGCCTCGGCAAGGCGACCCATGGCCTGCAGGACAAGCGTCTTGTTGGCAGCCCCGATCAATGAGCGTGGATCGAGTGACAAGGCCTGATCGAGCGAAGCCATGGCACCGGCAAGATCGCCATTGGCCATCAACACTCTTCCACGCGCCATGTAGGCGTTTGCAAATGACGGCTGGAGGGCAATGGCACGGCTGAGCAGCTTGACCGCCGTGGCACGTCGGAACTCGTTGCCAGCGACGATGCCCAGTGCCGCGTAGGCTTCCGGCAGCCTGGGATTCAGCGCCAGCGCCTGCTCCGCGAAATCGGTAGCCCGTGACAGGCTTTCCGCAATCGGAATGCGGCTGCTGTAATCCCCAACGTCCGCATACACCATCGCCAGGCTCGCATAAGCCTGGGCAAATTCCGTATCGGTGGTGATGGCTTGATTGAGCAGATCGACCGCCTGCCAGATATTGGCCTCCTGGCGGGTATGCCAAAGCGCGTTGCCGCGCAGGTACAGGTCGTACGCTTTCAGGTTGTTGGTGCCGACCGAGTTCTTGCCTGCCGGCAGAGTGCCAGCAAGCTTGACTTCCAACTCGTTGCCGATCGCCTTGGCGATATCGTCCTGGATGGCGAAGATATCCTTGAGCTTGCGATCGTAGGTCTGCGACCAGACCTGGAAACCAGTCTTGGCATCGATCAGCTGGGCGGTGACGCGGACACGATCGCCCGCCCTGCGTACGCTGCCCTCCAGCACCATGCGCACGTTCAGTTGGTGGGCGATCGCGGGCACCGTCATGCCCTTGCCCTTGAAGGCGGAGGACGAGGTGAACGCTGCCACATGCAGGCCCGGCGAGCGCGCCAGAACGTCGAGGATCTCCTCGCTGACGCCGTCGGAGAAGTACGCGTTGTCCTTGTCGCTGGACATGTTCGCAAACGGCAGCACGGCGATTGACTTGCGGTCGTCGACGACCGAACTCGCTGCGTTCGTCGCCGACGCGCCTGCAGCAATGGCGACCGTCGCCGGTGCCGGTGCATTGCGCGCAAACTTCCACAGCAGGCCACCACC
>JBOHYR010000070.1:0-2505 GCA_050737995.1 Rhodanobacteraceae bacterium | reverse complement strand
TCATCGACCGCACCGCGAGCCAAGGCTGGAGCCCCTGGTATTCCAGCGTGGGTGCCGGGTTGCGATTTGGCAACCTGCGCGGCTCCTTCAATCGCGTACTGTATTTCACCGTAGCGACGCCGCTCAGGACGGGCCCCGGCGTGCGGCGTGGACTGGAATGGGTTGTCGGGGATGTGCTGAGTTTCTGATCGTGGCCGACGCTGGCGTCGTGTCTGACTCCGGCACAAGGCGGTCATCCATGTTGGGTCCACGTGCCGTATGCCGCAGGGACGGAAAGCGCAAATGTCCACGAAAGTCCATCCTGTCAGCCTGTAAACCGCCGAAGGACTTCCGGGATAAATTGGCTCCGCGCTTGGCGGTCGCCCGTTTGTCCATCATGGGCAGCCTACGTACCAGGTTACCGTCGACCTTTTTCGTTGCGAACCCTCTCTCTATTTCGCCGAAACACGCCGGATTGACTTCTCCCTTCCGGAGGAAGGGAGATCGAGGAGATGTGTTCCCATGCTTCGCATGCCATTTTTCACATGGCATGCACGTCTTTTTCCCGCATACTTTCGCGCCTGACAGAGCTTTGTTCCCAGCGCAGGCAATTTCCCCAGTGGCCCACACCGTTCGCGCAGCGACGCCCCCAGTCGGCATCAGTGGCATGGCGGTCTATGTGCCACCGTATCGAGTCGATCTCGAACAGTGGTCAGGCTGGACCGGCAACGATCCTGCCAAGACGCGCGCGGTGGTCGGCCACGCGTTCCGCATGCCGGGTCCGGACCAGAACGTGTACACGCTGGCGGCCAATGCCGTGCTGCGGCTGGTCGAGCGATACGACATCGATCCGCGTCGTGTTGGGTATCTTGCACTCGGCACGGAGTCGAGCACCGACAATGCCGCGGGTGCGGTCATCGTGCGCGGACTGGTGGACCGCGCGCTGGCGGAGGAAGGACGCCCGTGTCTGGCCCGCGATTGCGAGGTGCCGGAATTCAAGCATGCGTGCCTTGGCGGCATATACGCGCTGAAGGGCGGCTTGCGCTACCTTGCCTGCGACGGCGCAGGCCGGCAGGCGATCGCGGTCAGCGCGGACATCGCCGAATACGCGCGCGGCAGCAGCGGCGAACCGACACAGGGTGCCGGCGCTGTCGCGATGCTGCTGGAATCGTCGCCGCGTTTGCTGGAACTCGATCTCGCCGCCGGCGGCAGCGCTTCGGAATACCGTGGGCTCGATTTCCGCAAGCCGTTCCTGCGTTTTGCCGGACAGGCGCCGGGGCATCATGGACGCCTCAGCGATCTGCCGGTGTTCAACGGCAAGTATTCGACGGACTGTTACACGGATGCGACGTTGGGTGCGCTCGACTCGATGTTCGCGCGTCGCGAAGGTTCGCGCAGCGTTTATCTGCGCGGTTTGGCCGGTGTGTTCATGCACAGGCCCTATCACCGGATGCCGCGCAACGCGTGGGCGATGGCGTATCTGGCCGCGCTCGCGCACGATGCAAATGATGGCGGCACTGATGCCGAACGCGAACTGAGTGGTTATTGCTCGGTCGCGGGCACCGCGCCGGACGACGTGTTGCGCGAACTGCGCGCGGGCGCTCGGGGCTGCCCGGAAGACGCGTTGCCGGACGACGCGTTCCCGGTGGCGACGGCCGTGCTCAAGGCATTCCGCAAGAGCGATGCCTACCCGTGCATCGTGGAAGCCAAGATGCAGCTCGGCACGGACGCGATGATGGAGCTCGGCAACCTGTACACGGCGGCGCTGCCCGCGTGGCTGGCATCTGGGCTGGACGATGCGGCGTCGAGCGGGGTCGAACTGGATGGCCGCGACCTGCTTGTCCTCGGCTATGGCAGTGGCGACGCGGCGGAAGCAATTCCGGCGCGGGTGGCGCGGGGCTGGCGCGAAGCCGCCGCGGCGATCCGCTTCCGCGAGTCACTGGCCGACGCGATGGACCTCGATCGCGCGGAATACGCGATGCTGCACGACGACGGCACGCTGGATGGCACATCGCCACCCGCGTTGTCCGGCCTTGTCATCGATCACATCGGCATGCACGATGAGCACGCCTTCCAGGATTTCGGAATAGCGTACTACCGTTATCTCGGACGGCCGTGATCGTCGCCGCGTGTCCGGCGAATCGTTGGCAGGGATGACTGAGGAAGTATCCGCGTGTTGGGAGGCGCGGCCCGGACAGTCACTCCGCGGGGCGCCCTTTGAAAACAACAAGACTGACATGATTGGTGTCGATCTTCGACTAACTTGAAAAAGGTCGTCATTCCGGACGCCGCGGAGCGACGATCCGGAATCCAGCCTTTCGGCAGTGGATTCCGGATTCTGCGCTGACGCGCAGCCCCAGAATGACCATGGTTGTTGAAGGTTGATGCGCAATACGTGACTTGAAGCTTCCGGCTCTGTCCGAGTGTAGTCACTGCAACCCAGCGAGGCACGCCTGTAGCCGCTCCGGCTCCGGTTTGCCGACGCGCACGCGCCCGGAGTTCGAGATCACCACGGCTTGTCCTTCC
>JBOHYR010000069.1:0-21731 GCA_050737995.1 Rhodanobacteraceae bacterium | reverse complement strand
CCACTACGTCGCCGTGCACGAGCGGCACGCGCAAATGCCGATCGCTGCGTTGCAAGCCGCCGAATAGAAATGTCGCGGGAAGACCCAGCGACACCGAAACAATCGGCTGATCAAAATCGCACTCATTGCAATCCTGATGCAGCGACAACTTCGTGCCGGCTTCGTAGCGATTGATCAGGCACGCATCCGGCGCGAATTTATCGAAGCCTGCATGCGCCGCCGCATCACGCGCAAGCGTCGCAAACACTGAAGGCATTGCCGGCCACGGTTTCGCGGTCTGGGGATCGCGATGTTCGTAGCGATAACCGCGACGGTCGCTGATCCACCCCAGTTCGCCGCAATTGCCCATCGCAACCGACATCCGCAATCCGCCCGGCGTGCGCATATGTCGCAGCGGTGCGACACGGATTACTGCATCCAGCGCGATCAGAATCTCGCGTTCGCGCCCTGATGCGAAACCGCGCAGCACCACCGCGCCTTCGCACAATGTCTGCTGGCGTGGTTGCGAATCGGTGTCTGCGTCGAACAGTTCGACCGTTCCTGCGCGCATCTCACATATCGTAGAAAAACTGCTCGTGATCTATCTTGCCGTCGCGCACGTGGTAGACGGAGATTTCGCGGATTTCCATTCGGCCGCGTTCCTTGAACGTGGCGTCCATCGACGAAGCCACGCTGAACCAGTTGCCCGCGATCACCGGCTCGCTCATCGTGCTGCCGTGCACAGCCTCCAGCGACTCGCCGAACTTGCGGCCTTTCTCGCGTATCGCATCCATGCCCTTGGCGTTGCCCAGCGCGCCCGCTGGCAGGCCTTCCATTTCGATGCTGACGGCATCCCGTGCATACAACTCGTCTTGCGCTTCCTGATATTTTCCCGCGCGGCACAGTTCGACCAGACGCTTGGCAACTTGTTCGGTGTTCATGGCGTTCTCTCCTCGCACGTGGGAACGCCAAGTTTAGCCCTTCGATGCTGACAGCGTGTGTCAGCAGACGAGCTTCGCTTCCGGTGCGTTTGCTCTCAGCCGGCTCTGCCTGCAAAAGGAAGAAGCGTCGCGCTTTGCGCGAGGACATTGTTTAATAGCGCGGGGGCCTATAGCTCAATTGGTTAGAGCAGGGGACTCATAATCCCTTGGTTCCAGGTTCGAGTCCTGGTGGGCCCATTTCTGCTGCTCACCATTTCGATTGCAGCAAGGGTTGCCATGAACGCCGTCGCCCCAGCCCCTCCGAAGCGCGCGCGCAATTCCCTTTTCGCCAACTACAACTTCAGTTTGTTGTTCGGCGGCAGTTCGATCTCGGCGTTCGGCGACCAGTTCACGCTGGTGGCGTTGCCGTGGCTGGTGCTGAAACTCACCGGCAACCCCGCCGCGCTGGGCGTGGTACTGGCGGTGATGGCATTCCCACGCGCGATCTTCATGCTGGTCGGCGGCGCGGTGGTGGACCGGATGTCGCCACGGCGCGTGCTGCTGGGTGCGCGCGCGGTGAATGCCGCCTGCATCGTGGTTCTTGCAATACTGGTGCTCACAGGTGCCATCCAGATGCGGATGGTGTACCTGCTGGCGCTCGGCATCGGCCTATCCACGGCATTCGCGTATCCCGCAGGTTCAGCGATTCTCCCGCAACTGGTGCAGCCGCAGCAGTTGCGTGCCGCGAACGCGGCGTTCATGGGCATGCGCCAGCTCAGCATGATCGGCGGCCCTGTGCTCGCCGGTTTCGTGATCGCGCTGGGGGCGCACCATCAACCCTCCGCGCACACGCTGCCGGATGCCAGCGGACTCGGCGAGGCTTTCGCCATCGACGCGGCAAGCTTCGTGTTCTCGCTGGTGTCGCTGGCGCTGATCCGCATTCGTGGCGATTTTCATCCCGCGAAAAAAACCGATGGCATGTTCGCCAGCATCGCCGCGGGTGTGCGCTATGTGTGGGCAGACGTGCCGCTGCGCGCCTTCGTGATCTACGCGAGTTTCGTGTCGGTGTTCGTGGGCGGCCCGATCCAGGTCGGCCTGCCGGTACTGGCCGACACACGCATGAATCTCGGTGCGGCGTCGCTCGGCATCCTGATGACCGCGCAAGGCGTGGGTATGTTCGTCGGCAGCTTCCTTTCCGGCCTCGGTCAGCGCGCGATGCGCGGTCATCTCGGCGTGATGATCTTGTGCTTCGACAGCGCGATGGGCCTGGCGCTCGCCGCGTTGATCTTCGTGTACAGCACTTACAGCGGTGCGGTGTTGCTGATGTGCACCGGCCTGCTCGGCGGCATCGTGCAGATCGCAATCTTCACCTGGATCCAGCAACGCGTGTCGCAAGCAATGATGGGGCGCACCATGAGCATCCTGATGTTCACCTTCATGGGGCTGGGTCCGCTGTCAGCGGCGGCCGCGGGCGCGCTGCTCAAGGTGATCTCGCTGACCGCGTTGTTCGGCATTGCGGGACTTACGCTCACTGCAATTGCGCTGTGCTGCCTCGCAAGCCCGCAAATGCGCAGCATCAGGGCGATGCAACCGGAGCCCGCGAAACCCTAGCCCCTCGAGCAGCAATGGCACCCATGCCTCCTACCTCCAACCTGATCCTCAACACCGATAGTTACAAGGCCAGTCACTGGCTGCAGTATCCGCCGGGCGTGGATGCCACGTTCTTCTATCTGGAGAGCCGCGGCGGTGTGTACGAGCGCACGCTGTTCTTCGGGTTGCAATCGATCCTGAAGGAATATCTCGGCAAGCCGGTCACTGCAGCGATGATCGCCGAGGCCAGGGCGTTCTTCCCCGAACACGGCGAGCCGTTCAACGAGGCGGGTTGGCGGCACATCGTCGACGCGCACGGCGGCGAATTGCCGCTGCGTATCCGCGCGGTCGCCGAAGGCACCGTGGTGCCGACGCATCAGGCGTTTATGACGATCGAGAGTACCGATCCCGCCTGTTTCTGGCTGCCGTCGTACGTCGAGACGTTGCTGATGCGGGTCTGGTATCCCGTCACGGTCGCAACGATCAGTTGGCACGTGAAGCAGTCGATCCGCGAATACCTCGACAAGAGCAGTGACGACCCGGCGTCAGAGGTGCTTTCCAAGCTGCACGACTTCGGGTCGCGCGGGGTGTCCAGCGCGGAATCGGCGGCACTGGGCGGGATGGCGCACCTGGTCAATTTTCGTGGCACCGACACGGTGCTGGGCGTGCTGGCGGCGCGCGAGTACTACGGCGAGGCGATGGCGGCGCACTCGATCCCGGCTTCCGAGCACAGCACCATCACGGCTTGGGGCAAGGACCGTGAGGTCGACGCGTATCGCAACATGCTGCGCCAGTTCGCCAAGCCCGGAAGCGTGGTTGCATGCGTGTCCGACAGCTACGATCTGTTCCACGCGATCAGGGAACTGTGGGGTACGGAATTGCGCGACGAGGTGATCGCGAGCGGCGCGACACTGGTGGTGCGACCCGATTCGGGCGACCCCGCCGACATCGTGCACCAGACCCTGTCGATGCTGAACGCCGCGTTCGGCAGCACGGTCAACGACAAGGGCTATCGCGTGCTGAACCACGTGCGCGTAATCCAGGGCGACGGCGTGAATCCCGATTCGATCCGCGCGATCCTGGAGCGCATCACCCACGCGCGGTATTCCGCCGACAATATCGCGTTCGGGATGGGCGGCGCGCTGCTGCAGAAGCTCAACCGCGATACCCAGAAGTTCGCGCTGAAATGTTCCGCCGCGCGCATCGACGGCAGGTGGAAGGACGTCTACAAGGATCCGGTCACCGACCACGCCAAGGCCTCCAAGCGCGGCCGGTTGACCCTTGCGCGGCATCGCGAATACGGCACTTTCAAGACCGTCGCGCTGACGGATGGCGCGATCGAGGGCGATGCCGACACCTTGGGCCACGGCTGGGATGACGCGATGGAAACCGTGTGGGAGAGCGGCCACTTGCTCCGCGACTGGACGTTCGACGAGGTGCGCAAACGCAGCGAGGGACGGTAGTGTTTCTCGATCTGAGCAGATAAATATGGCCCATTTCCCCTGACCTTTTTTCTCGCGGTAGCTGATACCTTGTGCGCTCCGGGGAACGACCCCGTACAAGGGAATCTGCTTTCATGTCATCACCCAGCGTACGTGCCGAGCACATCACCAAGCGCTTTTCGGGCCATACCGCTGTGGATGACCTGTCCATGCAAGTGTCGGCTGGAGGCATCTTCGGTCTTCTCGGGCCCAATGGCGCAGGCAAGACCACCGTTATCCGCCTGATCATGGGCATTCTGGAGCCGGACCAAGGCACGGTGGCGCTGTTCGGCACACCCCACCACGGCCGCAAATTGTCCGAGCGGGTCGGCTATCTGCCGGAAGAGCGAGGCCTGTACAAGAAAATGAAGGTGCTCGACCATCTGGTATTTCTGGGCGAGACCAAGGGTCTCGCACGCGGCGAAGCGCGCACCCGCGCGCAAGCCTGGCTGGAGCGGCTGGGCGTTGCCGACTGGTCGGACAAGAAGGTCGAAGACCTGTCCAAGGGCATGCAGCAGAAGGTGCAGTTCGCCGGCGCTCTGTTGCACGAACCTGAATTGCTGATCCTGGATGAGCCCTTCTCGGGGCTGGATCCGGTCAACGCACAGGTCATGAAAGACATCGTGGTGGATCTGGCGAAGGAAGGCCGCACGGTGCTGTTTTCAACCCACGTGATGGAGCAGGCCGAGCGCATGTGCGACCACATCGTGATCATGGCGCGCGGGCGCAAGGTGGTCGATGGCCCGGTGGCGCAGGTGAAGGCCGAATCCGGCAAGCGCCATGTCGCGCTGGAATTCGTGCACGACCGGCATCGGGCTGACGCCGTGCTGGCGGATCGCGCGCTGGTCGCAAGCATGGACGATTACGGCGCCAGCACCGAATTGCAGATGGCCGAGGGCGTCGAGCCGGACGCACTGCTGGCCGCGCTGGTGGGTCAGGGCGTGGGGCTGAGCCGTTTCCAGGTGGTGGAACCGTCGTTGCAATCGATCTTCATAGCCAAGGTGGGCGCTGACGCTGCCGAGGCCGTGCGCAGCGGAGACGCCGCATGAACAACAAGGTCGTGGCCGTTGTGCGGCGCGAGTTCACCACGCGCGTACGCACCAGGACTTTCGTGATATCGACCCTGCTGCTGCCGGTGCTCATTCTGTTCATCGCCGTGGTGCCGGCCATGCTGATGAGTGGTTCGGACCACACGATGCGCATTGCCGTGGTCGATGCCTCAGGCGTCCACCTGGGGACACAGGTGGCGCATGTGCTGGACGCCGAGAAGCTGGGCACGGGTACGCAAGCCAAGCCGCGCTATGCGATCAAGGTGTTCCCGGCCACCGGCGACGCGAAATCCGTGCGCGACCGATTGATCGGCGAGACCGGGTTTTCCCGCGACGATGCTAACAACGCGTGGGACGGCGTGCTGGTGCTCGGCGCCCATGTGCTGTCCACCGGCAAGCCCACCTACTACGGCAGCAATGTCAGTTCCATGGAAGCCATGGGCCGCCTGCAACGCAGCCTGTCGCAGGCATTCGCGGCCACGCGACTGACCAAGGCGGGCCTCGACGTCGGCATGGTCACCCAAGCCATGAGTCCGGTGGACATGCAGGCCAGCAAGGTCTCCGACGGCAAGGTGACCGGGCAAAGCGGGGCGTCCGCATTCGGCATCGCCTACGGCATGGGCATCATCCTGTACATGTCGATCCTGTTGTTCGGGCAGCGAACCATGCTCTCGGTGATCGAGGAAAAGACCTCGCGCATTATGGAGGTACTGGTGTCCTCGCTGACGCCATTCCAGATGCTGATGGGCAAGGTGCTCGGCGTAGGCGCCGCAGGCTTGTTGCAGATGGCGATCTGGGGCATCTCGGCATATCTGATCACCAGCCAGGGCGCCCATCTGGCCGCACTGCTGGGCGTCAATGCCGAGACGCTGCAGAAGTTCGCACTGCCGACAGTAAGTGCCAGTCTGGTGGCGGTCTTCCTGGTGTATTTCGCGCTGGGCTTCCTGCTCTACGGTGCGCTGTATGCCGCCATCGGCTCGATGTGCAATTCGGTGCAGGACTCCCAGCAGTACGCAAGCGTCGTCACCATGGTGATCCTGGTCGGGTTCTTCGCGGTGTTCAGCGTTATCAGCAACCCCTCTGGAGAATTGGGCAGCGTCATGTCCTGGATTCCATTCTTCGCGCCATTCGTGATGCCGGTGCGCTGGTCACTGGCCTCGGTATCGGCGCTGGACTTGGCCGGCTCGCTGGTGCTGATGGTATTGGGCCTGTGGGTCTGCGTATGGGTCGCCGCGCGCATCTATCACACCGGCATCCTTATGTTCGGCAAGAAACCGACTTGGCGCGAATTGTGGCGCTGGGTGCGTGCGAGCTGACGCGGTAGTGGGCCCGGCGGGATCGACCCGGAAGTGAAAACCATACCCGCCATTGCGGAGACTGTTTGGTTTCAGCCACACCTTCTTGCGCAATGCGGCCCGCAACCGATCATCACACTGCCGACTCTCTGGCCGGCGACCGCCATAGCAAGAGTGCAGCCGCCAGCAACACAAATGCGGCTGCGAGCAGCGCAGCGGCGAATCCATGCTGCAGGTGTGCGACGGCGCTGACCAGCAACGGGCCGATGATCTGTCCGATCGCGAACGCCGCGGTCATCACGGCGATGAAGGCCGTCGCTTCGGCCCCAGCCGCACAGCGCGCTTCGCGCAGGCCCAGCATCGTGACGACCATGTAGGTGCCTCCGACCAGCAGTGCCGCGATCAGGATTGCGGTGAGGGTCGGCCACAACGCGGGCAGCGCGACGCCAACCATCATCAGCAGGTAGCAGATCGCCCACAACTTGCGATCGTCGACACGCGCCAGCCAGCGTGCCGCGATCCAGGTCGACAACGCCGACGCCGCACCGAATACTGGCCACGCCAGGCCGAACACCAGTGGGTTGGTGATGAATCGGTGCGCCATGTCCGGCAAGAAGGTGGCCGGGATGATGTAGCCGAAACCAAGCGCGCCATAGCACCACATCAAACGGCGTTTGTCGGCATTCCAGTGGATGCGCGGTTGCTCGCTGTCAGCGGATTGCGGCGGTTTCGATCCGTTGCCGCGAAACGCACGCCACAGGGCCAGCGTCGTCAGCAGCGACAGCACGCCGAACAGTTGCCAGGTGCGATCCGAATTCCAATGCACGTGCATCGTGCCCATGACGACCAGACCCGCGGCCGCGACGCCCACGCCGACACCGGCGTATAGGATGCCGCTGGCGCCGGGACGCCCGAGCGTTAGCAGACGATCCAGCGCCCACGCGGACACGTGGATCAGCACCCACGCACTGGCGAGGCCGGCGAGCAGACGCAATAGCAGTTGCAACGCGAAAATGTGTGTGACGCCCATCGCGAACGTCACCACCGCGATCAGCAGGAGGCCGCCTCGGATCGCCTGCGCCAGCGACAGCCGCGCCGCGCACAACGCGCCCAGGAAATAGCCGAGGTAGTTGGCGGCCGCCAGCCAGCCCGCCGCCGTCAGCGTCAGCCCGGCGTCGGCTTCCATCAACGGCATGATCGGCGTGAACGCGAAACGCCCGATCCCCATCGCCACCGCGAGGGCAACCAGACCCGCCCAGGCCACGGCGGCAGCATTCGGCGTGGCGTCATCAGCCGGTGCGGCGAGATCGTGCATCGACCCATTTTAGTCGCACGCGGTGAGACCCGCAGCATGCATACTTGGGCTGATTGGGTTCGATCCTTGGCCACACTGTTGCAGCGTTCAAAATTATTCTCGTCATTCCGGGTTTCATCCCCGATGGAGCTGGCGCTGGCCCCGGAATGACAAAAGGTTAGGAAGGATCGCCCGCATGTTTCGACTGCACACATCCAACGACGCCGCGAAGCTGGCCGCCGTGCTCGGCGAACGACTGTGCGGGCCCCGCGCCAACCCGCTCGTGCCCGCACGGGTGCTGGTGCCGCAGGCCGGACTCCGGCGCTGGCTGCAAGTGACCCTTGCCGGGCGGCACGGCGTGATTGCGAATGTCGACTTCACGCCACCCGCGCAATTTGCATGGGAATTGCTGGCTGCCGCATCGCCCGATCTGCCACGGCAATCGCCGTTCGACGTGGATGTGCTGCGCTGGCATCTGTACGAACTGCTCGGCAAACATCTGGACGGGGCCGTGCTCGAACCGCTACGTGACTACCTCAAGACTGACAACGATCCGCTGCGCCGTTACGCGTTGAGTTTCGAACTGGCGCGCGTATACGAACGCATGCAGGGCTACCGGCGCGCCAAACTGCTTCGCTGGGAACACAACGGATCAAGTCAGGGCGACGACGTCCGCGCTTGGCAGGCCGAAGTGTGGCGGCGTTTGTTGCCGCGCATCGGCGGTGTGTCGCGAGCGGCACGTGTTGACGCATGGCTGCATGCGTACGACCCCGAGTACGCGCCTGCAGGCTACGCAAAAAAGCCAGTCCCGCCCGGACTGCCCGCACATCTTTCCTGTTTCGCCTGCGCCAATGTATCGCCCGACGTGCTGCGCATGCTGGCCGTCGCGGGACTGCATTGCGACGTGGATTTCTTCCTGCCGCTGCCGTCGAAGGAATACCTCGGCGACACCCCGCGTTCGCGCAAGCAAGTCCGCAGCCTGCTCACGGGCAAGGACAACGGCAATCCGCTGATCGTGTCACTCGGCGGGGCGGCGGCAGAATTCATCGAACTGTTGTATGGCTACGAGCACGTGCAACCCGGCGATGAAACGGATGACTTCGACGAGGGTATTCCACGCGAGACTTTGCTCGGCCGCGTCCGCGATGACATCCTGAATCATGCTGCGCCACGGGCGGACGATCGCCAAACGTTGCCTGACGATTCGCTGCAGTTTCGCGCCTGTCACACGCCGCTGCGCGAGGTGCAGACCCTGCACGACGCGCTGCTGGCGATGTTCGAAGCGGACGCCACCCTGCAACCACGCGACATCGCAGTGATGATGCCCGACGTCGCGGCGTACCGGCCGGCGATCGAGGCCGTGTTCGGCGGCATCGCTCGCAACGACAACCGCTTCATTCCCTACAACCTCGGCGATACCGGCGCGAGCGAGTTGCACCCGGTCGCGCAACTGTTCCTCGACCTGCTGGACGCCCCGACCTCGCGCTGGGAGGTCAACGAGATCCTCGACGTACTCGCCGCGCCGGGCGTGATGCGCCGCTTCGACCTCGACACCGACGCGCTGGAACGCCTGTCGAGGCGCGTGCGCGACGCTGGCGTGCGCTGGGGCGAGGACGAACAGGCACGTGCGGATTGCGGCGGCTACCGCGAGTTCAGCTGGGCGTTCGGGATCGACCGGATTGTCGCCGGGTTTGCCTGTGGTGACGGCGACGATGCCGCGCTGGTAGGCGACACCGCGCCGCTGGACGGCATCGAAGGCGCCGCGTTCGCGCATCTGGACGCGGTGCTGGCGGTGACCGAAACATGGAGACGCCTGCGCGAACTGTCGCAACGCGGCCGCACCGCCAGCGGTTGGCAGCGCGTATTGAACGAAATCATCGACGCGCTCTACCAACCCGACCCGCGTGACCTCGCCGAAAGCCGTGCATTGGAACGCGTGCGCGCCGCACTTGAGAAACTTGCCGACGATTGCGGGCAGGCCAACGCCAAACTCGAATTGCCGTGGCCCGATGTGCGAGCCTTCCTGCGCGATCAACTGGCCTCGGCGGATCCAAAGCAATACCTGTTCACCGGCGGCGTGACCTTCTGCGGGATGGTGCCGCTGCGCGTGGTGCCGTTCCGAGTGATCTGCCTGCTGGGGATGAACGAAACCTCGTTCCCGCGCCGCGAAACCGGCGGTCTCGATCCGCTTCTGGCAGACCGGCGCGCCGGCAGGCCAGAACGCGGCGACCGTGACGTGCGCGCCGACGACCGCCTGCTGTTCCTGCAACTGCTGTCTGCCGCACGCGAACGTTTTTATGTGAGCTGGATCGGTCGCGATCCGCACACCAACCAGACGCTGCCGCCTTCAGCAGTCGTGGCCGAATTGATCGACGTGGTGACGCAAGGCTATCTGCTGCCCGCCAGTGACGAGAATGCAGAAAAAACGCGGGATGCTTTGCTGCCTCAGGTCGAACCGCTGCACCCGTTTGCGGCGACCCTGTTCGGCGGCAACGGCCAGGCACCGCGCTCGTACCGTGCAGAATGGATCGCTTCGGCGCGCACGCCAGAACGCAGCGATGGCATCGCGCCCTTCCTCGGCGAGGGCGAGCTGCCGGCATGCGCCGACGCAGCGGACGAACTCGATCTCGATGCGCTGAAACGCTTCTATCGCAATCCCGCGCGTGGGCTGCTGGAACGAACGCTCAGCTTGCGCCTGCCGCGCGAGCAGGAACGCGACGCCGATCTCGAACCCCTGCAGCCGGATCACCCACTGTTGCGTTACCAGTTGACGACGGCGCTGCTCGAACGCGGCGAAGCCGATGCAGCGCACCAGCGGGACCGCCTGCGCGCCGTGGGCAGGCTCCCGCCCGGCGCGCTCGCCGATGCCGCTCTCGTGATTGCGCGCGAGCGCGCGCGAATACTTGAGAGTGGCGCGCGTGTTTTCCGTGCGGACGCTGCAGCCGGCATCATCGTGGGCAGCATCGCCCTCGCTTGTGGCATCGCCCTCGCCGGCCGCATCGATGGCGCGCATACCGCGGGTCTGCTGCGCGCGATCCCGGCCGGACTCAACGGCAAGCGCGCAGCAGAAGCATGGATCGACACCCTGTTTGCCGCCGCGATCAGCGGCAAGCCCATCGGTTGCCGGCTGCTGTGGCTGGATGGCAGCGGCAGCAAGCTGCACGTGGAAGCGCGCGACATCGCCGCGGTCGCTCCGGCGAGCGCGCTGGCCGAACTCGATGCACTGGCGCGGGAAATGCGGGCGGGTTTGCGGACACCACTGCCGCTGCTGCCGCAGGCCTCGTGGGACGCGCTCAAGCGCTGGCGTCAGAAGGGTAAAACCGGACACGACGAGTTCGACGCATTGTTGCGGTCGGGTGCCGGCCGGACCGACGACGACGGCGACTTCGGCGGCAGCGGCGACTTCGCCGATCCGGCCGTCGCGATGGTCTGGCGCGGACATGATTTCACGCGTCAGGAAGCGCTTTCCGAAGCGTGGTATGCCACCGCCTGCCGCGTGTTCCCCGAACTGAAGCCACTGCCGAAAAGCCGGAGCAAGCGCGCATGATCGCGGTGACCGATCCGCTGCTGCTGCCGCTGGACGGCACCCGCGTGGCCGAAGCCAGCGCCGGCACCGGCAAGACCTTCGCAATCGCGACGCTGTATCTGCGCCTGATCCTGGAACGCGGCTTGCGGCCCGACGAGATCGTGGTGGCAACTTTCACCCGTGCCGCGGCGGCGGAGCTGTCCGGCCGCCTGCGCGAACGTCTAGCGCTGGCCGCGCGGTTGCTGCACGAAGACGATCCGCGCGCACTGCGCGCCGACGAAGACGGCCCGGCCGCGGAAATCCGCCGCACGATCGCACAGGCGCACACGCAAGGTTTGTCGCTAGACGACTTGCGCCAGCGCGCGCGCGATGCCTGCGCCGCGCAGGACACCGCGCTGATCGGCACCTTGCACGGCTTCTGCTTCCGCGCGCTGTCGGAATTCGGCTTCGACACCGGGCAGGCGCTCGCGCAGCCGGAACTGATCGAGGACGTGCGCGCGCTGGAACGCGAGATCGTGCGCGATTTCTGGCGGCGCGGCAGCGCCGACGCCGCCATGGCCAACCTGCTCGCCGACACCTGGGGAGCATCCGAAAAACTGGCCGATCAGATATGCGATGCACGCTGGGGCAACCTGCCTGACGGGTATATGCCGCGACCCGCGGCCGTGGATGCGCGCGCGCTGGAAGCAGACCTCGCCGCGCTGCGCGCCGTCATCGCGAACTGGAACGACACGGCATTGCGCGATGCCGACCAGGTCATCGGCGATGCCTTCAGCCATCCCTCCGCACGCAAGTCACGCAGCGAGGCGCTGCGCAAACTGCGCGAATGGGCGCGCAGCGATCCGGACGAGGATGCCGATGTCGACGCGCACGGCGAAGCCCGGCGCTTCGATCGCGCCGAATGCGCGAGATTAAAATCGTTCCTCGCTTACCCCGAAGGCCCGCTGTTCGACAGCGTGCGCGCGCTCGATGTCTTGCTCGCCGAACTGTTGCCCGCGCGCGAGGCCGCGGCCGGGCTGCCCGCCGCCGAGTTGCTGTGCGCGGCGCGTATCTGGCTCGCGGCCGAACGCCCCACGCGGCTCGCCGCACGCAACCTCATGAGCCACGACCAGGCGGTCGAGCGGCTGGCGCGCGCACTCGGCGACGCGAAGGCCGTCGCCGCGATCCGGCAACGCTGGAAGGCCGCGCTGATCGACGAGTTCCAGGACACAGACAGCTTGCAATGGCAGGTCGTGCGCGAACTGTTCGGTGCCGGCACACTGGCGCTGGTCGGCGATCCGAAACAGGCGATCTACGGGTTCCGCGGCGGCGACGTGTATGCGTGGCGCGATGCGGTCGCCTGCGCCAGCGGCCCCGCGCTGCGGCTCGCCACCAGCCATCGTTCGGGCGGGGGAATGACCGGCGCGGTCAACGCGCTGTTCGATGCGCCCATGGCGTTCGTCGAGAACGGGTTCGAGTATGCGCCCGTCACCGCATCCGCACGCGTGGCGCAACGGGCGCTGCTGCGCGACGGACGACCTCTGCCCGCATTGCAACTGTGGTCGTTCGCGCCGGCCGACCTCGGCCAGGATGACGGCAAAGCGGCGAGCAAGGCGCGTGCCGAAGCCGGCATCCAGTCGGCGTGCGTGGCATGGATCGCGGACATGCTGTCGGCGAACGACGTGCGTCTGCGCGATGCCGACGGCAGCGTCGAACCGCTGCGGGCCGGGCACATCGCGGTGCTGGTGAACGACAACCGGCAGGCGCACGCGATGCAGGCCGCGCTTGGCCGCGCCGGCATTGCAGCCTCCAGCAACCTGCGCGCCAGCGTGTACGGCAGCGACGAGGCCAGCGACCTCGCGTTGCTGCTGGCGGCGCTGGCGGCGCCTGACGATCCGCGCAGCGCGCGCGCCGCGCTGGCCAGCGTGCTCATCGGCCACGACTCAGTCGCAATTGCCACGACCGTCAGCGATCCCGACCCCCAGGCGACGATGCTGGAACGCGTTGCCGGCTGGGCGGCCGAAGCCGCCCGGCGTGGCCCGCTGGCGTGGCTGCACCGTCTGATCGCGGCCGCGGGGCCGCGGCTGCGCGCGCTGCCAGATGGCGAACGCCGCATGGCCAACTATCTGCAATTGTCGGAATTGCTGCAGGAGCTGCATGCGCAAAGTTTCGGCATTTCCGACCTTTGCGTGCGGTTCGCGCGCGCACGCGTCGAAGCTGCGGACGACACTGACACGGCGCGTCTGCGCCTCGACACCGATGCCGACGCGGTCACCGTGTCCACTGTGCACGCGGCCAAGGGTCTCGAATACGACGTGGTGGTGGTGCCTTACGCGGCACTGGCGCGCGATCCGGCCCGGCACCGGGAACCCGTGCCGCTGCGCTGGTACCACGCCGGGGACAACCAGCCAGGCGTGGCCATCGGAGCGGGCGCCGGCGATGCCGTGGCGCAACGCGTCACCGACGAGATCCGCGCCGAGGATGTGCGCAAGCTGTACGTGGCGGTGACCCGTGCACGCGCGCTGTGCGTGTTGCCGTGGGGCGAGACCACCAGCACGCAGTACGCCGCGTTGTTTCATCTCCTGCACCGCGCCGGCCGCAGCGCGGAACTGCCGCCGACTGCGCAAGGCTGTGAGCAAGCCCTGCGCGAGTTGTGCGTGAAGGCTGACGGCAGCGCGGAAACCCTTGCCATGGCCGCGATCCCGGTGGCCGTGCGCATGCAGCCGGCCGCGTCCACAGCATCCCTGCACACCCGCGAATTCGCCCGCACCACACTGGAACGCGACTGGCAAACCTGGTCGTTCTCGCGGCTGGTGCGTGGCAGTGCCAACCGGGCCGTTGTCGACCCGTTGCCCGGCAGCGGCGATGCCGATGCGTTGGCCACTCCCGACGAGGCCGGATACGAACCGGGCCTGGCAGGTGCACGCTTCGGCACCGCCGTGCATGACGCGTTCGAGCACACCGACTTCGCGGCGTGGCGCGATGCCAGCGACACCCCTGATTCCGAACGTGGCGTAATCGAGCGCGGACTGCGCGCGCAAGGACTTGCCGACAGTGACGCCGCGATGAAGCGCGCAGTCGATGTCGTCGGTGCCTGCATCCGTGACGCGTTGAACGCGCCGCTGTCGTGCGGCACGCATTTGTGCGATGTCCCGCCCGAACGACGTAAGATGGAAATCGAGTTTCATCTGACGCTCTCGCCCGCGCGTTCGGACGACCTCTACGCCTTGCTGCACCGGTACAGCTATCAGCAACAACGCAGCGGCATTGCCGCACAGCGGCTGCACGGCCTGCTGACCGGCAAGATCGACCTCACGTTCTCGCATACCGGCCGCTTCCACATCGTCGACTGGAAGACCAATCGCTGTGCGTCTTACGATGACGCCACGTTGCGCGCAGAGATCGCTGCGCACGACTACGATCTGCAGTGGCTGGTCTACACACTGGCGCTGCACCGCTGGTTGCGCCAGCAGTTGCCGGACTACGACTACGACCGGCACATTGGCGAGACGTATTACCTCTTCGTGCGGGGCATGGCCAAGGGCGCCGGTATACACGCCGACCGCCCGTCACGGAAGCTGATTGAGGATATGGACGCCTTGTTCGGCGCCGGCGAGATCGCCGCATGAACGTCGCACTGCGCAAGCTTGCAGGCTCGCAACGGCTGCGTCGCGTCGACGAAGCGCTGGGCGACTGGCTCGCCCGCACGTTTCCCAGCGCGTCGCCGGAAACCGCGCTGGCCGCCGCGCTGGCCGCGCGTGCGATCGCGGACGGACACAGCGCGTTGGCGCTGGATCTCTCCCAAACCTGGCTGGATGATGTTGCCGGCGACGGCAACGCGCCGAGGCTGCCGGAGCCGTCCGCATGGTGCGATGCGCTGCGGCAATCACCGGCCGTGCACGTGCACGACGGCGACGCACCCGTGGCGCGCGTGCCGCTGGTGCTGGATTCAAAACGTCGCGTGTACTTGCGACGGTATTTCGAATACGAGCGCCAGCTCGCGCGTGCGTTGATCGCGCGCACCAGCGTTCTTTCCCCCGCGCAACCCGCGGATGAGTACCAAGCCGCGGCGGATGCCGGCACCGATCCCGCGCAGCAAAACGCGATCGACACCGCGCTCACCCACCGCTTCACGCTGGTAACCGGCGGCCCGGGCACAGGCAAGACCCACAGCGTGGTCCGCATGCTGGTCGCGCTCGCGCGGCGGGCCAACGCACGCGGTGAGTCCTTGCGCATCGAGCTGGCCGCACCGACCGGCAAGGCCGCGGCACGTCTTACGCAATCCATTCACAGTCAACTCGCGAGCCTCGATCTCCCGGTCAGGATCGCGCAGCAGATTCCCGAGCGTGCCGGTACCGTGCACCACCTGGTCGGGTTGTCGCCATGGCAGGCCCGGCCACGTTTCGATCACACATCACCCCTGCCGGTCGATGTGGTGGTGGTAGACGAAGTGTCAATGGTGGACTTGCCGCTTATGACGAAGCTGGTAGATGCGGTGCCGACACCCGCACGACTGATCCTTCTGGGCGACCCCGACCAATTGTCCGCGGTGGAGGCCGGCAACGTGCTCGGCGCGCTGGTGGAGGCCGCGAAAGACGGGCCCCTGCGGCATTGCCACGCGCCCCTGACGCACAGCCATCGATTCGGTGAAGAATCGGCGCTCGCCGCGTTATCGACCGCGATCGCAAGCGGCGATGCGGACACCGCGTTGCAAATCCTGGCGGAGACCGCCGATGCAACCCTGGCAAGCCATGGCGCGGCGTTGTCCACGGAGGCTGGTTCGCAATACCGCGCGGTTCTGGACGCGCACGATCCGGCCGAAGCACTGCGCGCTGCGCGCGGTTTCCGTGTGCTGACAGCATTGCGACAGGGGCCGTCAGGATGCATTGCGATCGACCGCTCGATCGAGCAACGTTTGCAACAAGCGATCGGTGTGCGTTCGGATACGCAATGGTGGCGAGGCCGGTTGCTGCTGATCACCGCCAACCGCCCCGAACTCGGTCTGTTCAACGGCGACACCGGGCTCGTCTGGCCAGACGAGGACGGCAGGATGAAAGTGTGGTTCGAGGATCCCGAGGGAGCACCGCGCGCGTTTGCGCCGGCCGTGCTGCCGCCGAACGAGGGCGCCTTCGCGCTGACTGTGCACAAGGCGCAAGGATCCGAGTTCGACCGCGTGGCGCTGGTGACTGGTCCGGATTCCGCAGTGCTGACACGCGAACTGCTTTACACGGGCATCACCCGCGCGCGAATCGGGATCACCGTGTATTCGACCCCTGAGATCCTGCGCGCAGGCATCGGGCGACGTACACTGCGGATGACGGGGCTCGCAGACCGGTTGTGCGAAGCCACGTCTGCCAGCCTCGGCACTTGAGCGCTGTTGCGCTGTCTATTCGACATGCCCCTGAAAACGTTCCATCCCGCCGTCGCCGCCTGGTTCGAGTCGGTCTTTGCGCAACCGACGCCCGCGCAACGCGAGGCGTGGCCGGCAATCCGCGCCGGGCGGAATGTATTGATCGCCGCACCGACCGGCTCGGGCAAGACGCTGGCCGCTTTCCTCGCGGCGATCGATGAACTGGTATGCGAAGGCATCGACGGCAAACTTGACGACACCACGCACATTGTTTACGTATCGCCGTTGAAGGCTTTGTCCAACGACGTCCGCATCAACCTCGAAGCACCTCTGGAAGGCATCCGCAAGCAACTCGAACGCATGGGGCTGCCCGACGTCGAGATACGCACTGCGGTGCGCACCGGAGACACCCCGCAGGCCGAACGCAATGCGATGCGCAAGCGCCCGCCGCACATCGTCGTCACCACGCCGGAATCGCTGTACATCCTGCTGGGCTCGGAATCCGGACGCGCGATGCTCGCGACCACGCGCAGCGTGATCGTGGATGAAATCCACGCGCTGGTGTCGAGCAAGCGCGGCAGCCATCTCGCGCTTTCGCTGGAACGGCTGGATACGCTTGCCGGTCGGCGCTGCACCCGGATCGGGCTGTCGGCGACGCAGAAGCCCATAGAGGAAGTCGCGCGGTTTCTCACAGCGAATTCCGATTGCACCGTCATCGACACGGGCCACATGCGTGAGCGCGATCTTGCAATCGAGCTCACCGCAGTTCCGCTGCACGCGGTAATGAGCAACGACGGGTGGGGACTGGTGTACAACTGCCTCGCGGAATTGATCGGACAGCACCGCACCACGCTGATTTTCGTCAACACCCGACGAACGGTTGAACGCGCAACACGGCATCTTGCCGAACGACTGGGCAAGGACGCAGTGGCCGCGCACCACGGCAGCTTGTCGAAGGAGAAGCGCCTCGACGCCGAGCAACGCCTGAAGGCGGGGCAGTTGCGCGCACTGGTCGCGACCGCCTCGCTGGAACTCGGCATCGATATCGGTGACGTGGATCTGGTTTGCCAACTCGGCTCGCCGCGTTCGATTGCAGCGTTCCTGCAACGCGCCGGTCGCGCCGGTCACTCGGTGGATGGTGTCTCCAAGGCGAGACTGTTTCCGGCGACGCGCGACGATCTGGTCGAATGCGTCGCGCTGCTGGACGCGGTACGGCGCGGCGAACTCGACACGTTGCGCATGCCATCCGCGCCGCTGGATGTGCTAGCCCAGCAAATCGTCGCCGAGGTTGCATGCGGCGAGCGCGACGAAACTGCGCTGTTCGAGATGTTCCGTCGCGCGTATCCGTACCGCGGTCTCACGCGCGGGACATTCACCGAAGCGGCGCGGATGCTGGCCGACGGCTACAGCACCCGACGCGGCATACGCGCTGCCTACCTGCATCGCGATGCAGTCCACGGCAAGCTGCGTGCGCGGCGCGGCGCACGCATCACCGCACTGACCTCCGGCGGCGCGATCCCCGACACCGCCGATTACGACGTAGTGCTGGAACCGCAAGCGCTCAGGATCGGCAGCGTGCATGAGGACTTCGCGGTCGAGTCGATCGCCGGCGACATCTTCCAGCTCGGCAACCAGTCCTATCGCATCTTGCGCGTTGAGCGCGGTCGCGTGCGGGTGGAAGATGCGCGGGGCGCGCCGCCATCGATCCCGTTCTGGCTGGGCGAGGCTCCCGGTCGCAGCGATGAGCTCTCGTTCGCGGTGTCGCGTTTACGCGAGGAGATCGCGAAGCGGCTCGATTTCCCTTCTCCCATCGTGAGAAGGTGGCGCGAAGCGCCGGATGAGGGTTCGGACCCCCACGAACGTTCAAACCACGCCGACCCACCCCCAACCCCTCTCCCGACGGGAGAGGGGAGCCACGCAGCAATCGAATGGTTGACCAACGACGTTGGCATCGCCAAACCCGCGGCGCGGCAACTGGTGGATTACCTCGCCATGGTGCGTGTCGAACTCGGGTTGTTGCCGAATCAAACAACGCTTGTGCTGGAACGTTTCTTCGACGAATCCGGCGGCATGCAACTGGTGATCCATTCGCCGTTCGGCAGCCGGCTCAATCGCGCCTGGGGTCTCGCCTTGCGCAAGCGCTTCTGCCGCAGCTTCAATTTCGAACTGCAGGCAGCGGCGACCGAGGACGCGATCGTGCTGTCGCTCTCGACCAGCCACAGCTTTCCGCTGGACGAGGTCGCGCGTTACCTCCATTCGAACACGGTACGCGACGTGCTGACCCAGGCGCTGCTGGATGCACCCATGTTCGCACTGCGCTTTCGCTGGAATGCCGGCGCCGCGCTGGCGTTGCCGCGATTCATCAGCGGGGCGAAAGTCGCGCCGCAGATCCAGCGCATGAAATCGGAGGACCTGTTGGCCACGGTGTTTCCGGACCAGGTTGCCTGCCTCGAGAACATCGTGGGCGAACGCCGGATTCCCGATCACCCGCTGGTTGCGCAGACGCTGCGGGACTGTCTTTTCGATGCGATGGATCTCGACGGCCTGACGGCGCTGTTGAAGAGGCTGGAAAGCGGTGCGACGCAAATTGTCGCGCGTGATCTGACCGCGCCGTCGTCGCTGGCGGCGGAGGTATTGGGCGCGCGGCCATATGCCTACCTCGACGATGCGCCGCTGGAGGAGCGCCGCACGCAAGCTGTTGCCAGTCGCGGTTTGGTCGACGCGGAACGCGCCGAGGATCTCGGCACGCTCGACACCGATGCGATCGCCGCGGTACGCGAGGAAGCGTGGCCGGCGCCGCGCGATGCCGACGAGATGCACGAAGCGCTGCTGGCGCTGGGTGCGATCTGCGATGCGGACATCGCGCGCAATCAGGCATGGCAAACGCGACTGGATGAACTCGCGCAAGCGCAACGCGCGACGCGCATGCGTCTTCCGTTTCGCCCCGGACGAATGTGCAACGAAGCGGCGGATGAGGATACTGAGCCTGTCCCGGAGCGGGATGGATCAAGGCTGTGGGTCGCCGCGGAAACGTTGCCGATGTGGCGGGCGGTGCATCCCGACGCAATCCGGCAGCCCGCGATCGATGCTCCGGGAGAGTTTGCCACGAAATCCTGGACGCGCGAGGAAGCTCTGGTGGAAATCCTGCGCGCGCGGCTCGGCTGCGTCGGGCCGACCCGCGTTATTGAACTAGCCGACTCGCTGGCGCTGACGGATGGCGACGTCGCGATCGCGCTGGCGACGTTGGAACGCGAAGGCCTCGCGATGCGCGGACGCTTCACGCCCGACGCGGCGGAGGAGGAATGGTGCGACAGGCATTTGCTGGCGCGCATCCATCGCCGCACGCTGCAACGCCTGCGCCGCGAGATCGAACCGGTTGCGCCACGCGATTTCATGCGTTTCCTGTTCGACTGGCAGCATGTGGCACCGCAATCTCGTGTACGCGGTCCGGACGCGCTGGCCGCGGTGCTGGCGCAACTGGAAGGCTACGAAGCACCCGCAGGTGCCTGGGAATCGTGTGTGCTCCCCGCGCGCGTGGCCGATTACGACATCGGCTGGCTGGACGCACTGTGCGGCGCGGGCAGGATCGTGTGGACACGGTTGCGCGCGTCATCCGGTAGCTCGCATGCATCACCGGTGCGCGCATCACCGATCGTGCTGCTGCCACGCAACCGACTTGCCCTGTGGAACGCTCTCGGCGCGCAGGGCGCCAACGAACCGCCGACACTATCTTCGCGCGCGCAGGCCGTTTCAGATTTTCTCGGCCAGCAGGGCGCATCGTTCTTCGGCGAGATCGCTGACGGGACCCGGTTGCTGAAGGTGGAGCTGGAGAACGCACTCGGTGAACTGGTGGGCGCTGGGTGCGTCGGCGCGGACAGCTTTGCCGGCTTGCGCGCCTTGTTGCTACCTGCCGCCAGGCGCAACGGCGCGCGGCATCGCCGACTGACACGCCACCTCTTGAACGGCATCGAGGACGCAGGGCGCTGGAGCCTGATCCGGCATCCGGCTTTACAGCCCTCTTCCGACGGAAGGGGAGAAAGTATCGAACACATCGCGCGCGTGCTGCTGCGCCGGTGGGGCGTCGTGTTCTGGAAGTTGCTGGAACGCGAGGCCGGCTGGTTGCCGCCATGGCGCGAGTTGCGACGCGTGTATCAGCGTCTCGAAGCGCGCGGCGAAATCCGCGGTGGCCGTTTCGTGGAAGGCATCGTGGGCGAACAGTTCGCGCTGCCGGAAGCAGTCGAGGTACTGCGTCGGGTGCGCAAGCGTGAGCACGACGAGTCGCTCGTTTGCGTCAGCGGCACCGATCCGCTGAACCTCGTCGGGATCGTGCCAGCGGGAGCGAGGGTGCCGGCGGTGACAACTTCTCGCATTGTCTGGCGCGACGGCGTGCCGATGGCGACACGCGTCGCCGGCGAGGTGGCCCTGCTGCAGGCGCTGCCACCGAACGAGGACCGCGCGATTCGCGCGCTATTGCGTCACACCGGTGCGTCATTTCGGACAAGCGAAGCACGAAGCGAAATCCATGCCTGATGCGTGAAGAGCTGGATTCCGGGTTCCGCTGCCTGCGGCAACGACCCCGGAATGATGATGGCTGAATAGGCCGGGTACGGTCACTTCCTCGTCTTGATGATTTGATCCAGATAATCCGGCGTGCCCTTCACCCGCACCAGATGCGGGTATTGCAAGCCGCCGTGGTAATCAACCGGGACCGTCTTGTATTCGCCCTGGTACTTCAGCAGCAACTCAATCGGCGCATCGCCGTCTTTCGCCGTGGCGATCGCGTCTTGCAACACGTCGCCCTTGTAGGCACGGCCGTTGACGGCGACTACGGTGGCGCCGGTGCTGATGCCGGCCTTGAAGGCGGGGCCGTTCCAGCGCGCGTCGTTGATCTCGCCGTCCCTTGTCAGGGTCAGCCCGATCGAGTAGGTGAAGTTGAAGATATGCCGCGGTGATTCGGACTGACGTTCGTACTGTTTCTCGTACGGGCTTTCCTTGTCGGTATAGACCAGCCTCCATCCGGACGCCTCGAGTCCGTTGAGCAACGGCGGCTGCAGTTCATCGACGTAGCGGTGCAGGAAGCCGCCCCAGTCGTACTTCACGACGCCGTTCAAGGCCGCGACGATGTCATCGAAGGTGTAGGCCCTGGTAACGAAACTTCCGTTGTCGGCCCCGAAGAAATCCTTCGCGAAAGTATCCAGCGACTTCTTGTCGTGGGTCAGCGAACGTATCTTCGAGTCCACCGCCAGCCACATCAGTTGCCCTGCGCTG
>JBOHYR010000068.1:0-5739 GCA_050737995.1 Rhodanobacteraceae bacterium | reverse complement strand
CGGCGCGACTTCGCCGTGCTCCGGCAGCTCCAGCATCTCGCGCGCATCGCGCTTCCAGAAATACTCCATCCGCGCCGGCAGGCGCAGGATCACCACGTTCAGAAAACTGCCAACGATCAGGCCCAGCACTCCTGCCAGGGCAATCCAGAAGGCGGAAGGGAGCTCAGCCACGGTCCCCCCGGGACAAAGCAATCGACGCGTGGCAACCGAAAGTCCTTGTCATTCCGGGGCGGACCGCAGCTTCATCGCGGGCCGAACCCGGAATCCAGTTTTTCCGTGGCGTCCCTCGAAGTACGTGGATTCCGGGTTCCGTCCACGGTTCGCCCGTGGATGGCCCCGGAATGACGATCGGCCATTGAATCGTCGTTGCGCAACCGCCTTGCCACTTCAGAACGTGCCAGCCAGCTTGAAGATCGGCAGGTACAGCGCGATCACCATGCCGCCGACGAGGGTTCCGATTATCACCATGATCATCGGTTCCAGCAGCGTGGACAGGGTATCCACCGCGTTGCCGACCTCTTCCTCGTAGAAGTCGGCGACCTTGAACAGCATCTTGTCGAGCGCGCCGGATTCCTCGCCGATCGACACCATCTGGGTGACCATGTTCGGGAACAGGTTGGTCTGGGCCATCGCCAGATGCAGCTGGTGGCCTACCGCAACATCGTCGCGCACCTTCCTGATCGCCTGTCCGTACACGACACTGCCTGTGGCCCCGGCGACCGAATCCAGCGCTTCGACCAGCGGCACGCCGGCGTGGAAAGTCACACCGAGTGTGCGTGCGAATCGCGCAATCGCCGATTGTCGCAGGATGTTGCCGATGACCGGGATCTTCAGCGACATCCGATCGACCATGTGCGCCATCTTTTCCGAGCGTTTGTAGGCCATGACGATGCCCACGATCACGATGATCAGCACCGCCAGGAACGGCAGCCAGTAGTGCTGCATGAAATTCGACAGCGACACCACCATTTGCGTGAACGCGGGCAGTGCCACGCCAGCGCTCTTGAACACGTTCTGGAACACCGGCACCACGAACACTAGAAGGATCAGCATCACCAAGAATGCGACGACCAGTACCGCTGCGGGGTAGAACAAAGCCTTCTTGATCTTGGACTTGATGCTCTCTATGCGCTCTTTGTAAGTCGCGACCGTATCCAGCACGGTGTCCAGCACGCCGGCCGATTCGCCTGCCCGCACCAGGTTGCGGTACAGCTCGTCGAACTGCACCGGGTATTTGGCCATTGCCTCGTGCAGCGCCGAGCCGCCTTCGATGTTCTGCTTGACGTCTGTCAGCATGTTCTTGAAGCGCACGTTGCGCTGACCGCCGGCGATGATCTCGAACGCCTGGACCATCGGAACGCCGGCCGCCATCATCGTCGCGATCTGGCGGCTGAAAATGGCAACGTCGCGCGGCTTGACGCGCGAACCGGCTGCACCGAACAGCGGTTTGGGCTTTTCCTTGACCGTCTGGGGATTCATGCCCTGGCGGCGCAGTTCGGCCTTGACCAGGCTCGCATTGCGGGACTGCATCTCGCCCTTCATCTTGACCCCGCGCTTGTCGAGCGCGACCCAGTCGTACACGGTCAGTTGCTTGACCGCCGCGCGGGCGGCGCCGACGTTGCCGGGTGTGGGTTTGGCTGCAACGGTTGCTGTGGGCATGTCTACTTCCCCATTCAATTGCTTTTTCCCTCTCCCTTCGGGAGAGGGTGCCCCGAAGGGGCGGGTGAGGGTTCGGTGTCGCGACAAAGCATCGTCGCGCCCTCGACCCAACCTCTCTCCCTAATTAGGAGAGGGGTCTTGACGCTAATCCTTGGTGACGCGGTTGATCTCCGCAAGACTGGTAATGCCGTGCTTCACCTTCAGCAACGCCGATTGGCGAAGGTTGCGCACCCCGGCCTTGCGGGCAATTTCAGCGATCTGCATGGCGCTCCCGCCTTCCAGGATGATTTGCTGGATTTCTTCGGACATCGGCATGACTTCATAGAGGCCGGTCCGGCCTTTGTAACCTTCATTGCAGCCGCTGCAACCTACCGCGTCGTATAGCGTCAGGCCGCCATCGATCTCTTCCTCTGAGAAACCTTCCGCAAGCAGCGCCGCCTTGGGCAGCGCCATCGGCTTCTTGCAATCGTGCAGTCGCCTCGCGAGGCGCTGTGCGATCACCAGCAATACCGACGAGGTGAGGTTGTACGGCGCGATGCCCATGTTCATCATGCGGGTGATGGTCTGCGCTGCATCGTTGGTGTGCAGCGTCGAGATCACCATGTGTCCGGTTTGCGCAGCCTTGACCGCGATTTCCGCGGTCTCGAGGTCGCGGATTTCGCCGACCATGATCACGTCCGGATCCTGGCGCAGGAACGAGCGCAGGGCTGCAGCGAAGGTCATGCCGCGTTTTACGTTCTGCTGGACCTGGTTGATGCCCTCGACGCGGATTTCGACCGGGTCCTCGACCGTTGAAATGTTGCGTCCGATCGTGTTGAGGATGTTGAGTGCGGTATACATCGACACGGTCTTGCCCGAGCCGGTCGGGCCAGTCACCAGCACCATGCCGTAGGGCTTGTTGATGGCCTCGAGGAACAGTTCCTTCTGGTCGTCTTCGTAGCCAAGTTTCTCGACGCCGAGTTTTGCCGCCGCTGCGTCCAGGATACGCAGCACGATCTTTTCGCCGCCCAGCGTCGGCAGCGTCGAGACGCGGAAGTCGAACGACTTGGTCTTGGAAAGGTTCAACTTCATGCGCCCGTCCTGCGGCACGCGGCGCTCGGCAATGTCCAGGCGTGCCATCACCTTGAGGCGCGACGAAATGCGCGGCGCCAACTTCAACGGAGGCGAGGAAACCGCCTTCAGCACGCCGTCGAGGCGCACCCGTACGCGATATTTGGTCTCGTAAGGTTCGAAATGGATGTCCGATGCGCCACGCTTGATCGCGTCCAGCAGGATCTTGTTGACGTACTTGACGACTGGTGCGTCGTCCGTCGAATTGGTGTCCACCACGGCGTTGTCGGCGTTGTCGCCGTCGTCGCCGATGTTCAGCCCGTCCAGTCCTTCGTCGGCGCCGTCGCTATCGCCGAGGCTGATGCTCTGCGCGTTCTGCGCCTGCTCGATGCCGCGCTTCAACTGCTCGGCCTCGATCAGGATCGGTTCGATCGCGCAGTTGGTATGGAACTTGATTTCCTCCAGCGTGCGCGGATTGGCCGGGTCCTTCACGCCAACGAACAGGCGGTTGCCGCGTTTCAGCAGAGGCAGGACGACGTGGTTCTCGATAAGCTCCTCGCTCAGCTCGCCCATCGGCAGTTGGGTGACGTCGATCGCCGAGATGTCCAGCATCGGTACGCCGAACTCGGCCGACAGCGCCTGAGCCATGCGCAGGCCGTCCACCATGCCGTTCTCGACCAGATATGACGTGACCGACATTTTCTGCCTGACGGCGTCTTCCACGGCAGCCCGTGCGTCCTCTTCAGTGAGCACGCCTTCCAGCGCCAGCCGGCGCGGGATGCCCGTCAGGCCGGGCATGCTGGGTGCCGGGTTCATCTGTGTTGCCATGAAAGTCGTCCAAGCCCCCGAATCGCAAGTCGAATGTAGCGCAAATACGCGGGTTTGGGCAGGGCCTGGCGAGAACCGTGTCTCACTCTGGCCAACCCTGCGAACAATCCGCCTCTTGCGCCATCCCGGCGGGGGCCGGGATTGATCGTCCTGCATCGAAGCTCAAGATGCATTGTGCACGGCTCATGCCATGCACCTTTCGGGCCATGCGTTGCACAAAGCCTCGCTCCGGCATTCCCGTGCCTGATCAGAAAAATATAGTCATTCCGGGAACGCGCCTGCTCCATGGTGCGCAAACCTGGAATCCGATTTTGATCCCGATCATCCGTACGAAAACCCGGATTCCGGGTTCCATCGCCAAAGAGCCGGTGATGGCCCCGGAATGACCACAAGCCGATGGTTCGTGGCCTGATCAGAAAAATATAGCGTGTAGGTTGGGCTGAACAGAGTGAAGCCCAACGGCGGCTTGCGGGGTGTCGGGCTTCGCAGGCTCGGCCCAACCTACATGTGCTGATGCGGCTTGCGGGGTTTTGGGCTTCGCAGGTTCAGCCCAACCTGCGATATGCTGAAGTCGCGCCGCATTCGATACGCCCCTCCCCTTCAAGGGGAGGGCTGGGGTAGGGATGGGGTGTTTGACACCCGCCGCCGCATTCACCGCGCCATTCCCTCAAGGCGCGGTTTTGCTCCGCGGCTTGCACGCAGCGCGGCAGGGTGTCATCCCACCTGCGCTAAGATGCCCCGAACCCGAGGGGACCACGCGTGCTCAGCATCATCCTGCCGGCCAAAAACGAAGCTGCCGCGCTCGCCGACTTGTTGCCCCGGCTGCGCGCAACACAGCCCGACGCGGAAATCATCGTCTCCGACGACGGTTCCACCGACCACACCGCCACGCTGTGTGCCGAACACGGCATCACCCGCGTTACCACTCCGTACTCCATGGGCAACGGCGCCGCCATCAAGCGAGGTGCCCGGGCCGCCCGCGGCGACGTGCTGGTGATCATGGACGCGGACGGCCAGCACGATCCCGCCGACATCGCGCGGCTACTGGCGAAACTCGACGAAGGCTTCGACATGGTGGTTGGCGCGCGCGACTGGCAAGGACAGGCCGGCGTCGGCCGCGGCGTCGCCAACACCTTCTACAACGCGCTGGCGTCGAAGATGACAGACCACCGCATCGACGACCTCACCTCCGGTTTCCGCGTGGCGCGCGCCGACAAGTTCCGCGAGTTCCTGCACCTGCTGCCGAACGGCTTCAGCTATCCTACGACTTCCACGATGGCGTTCTTTCGCAGCGCCTATCCGGTCGCCTACGTGCCGATCAAGGCCGCTGAGCGCGTCGGCACCAGCCACATCAAACCCGTTCGCGACGGCCTGCGTTTCCTGATCATCATCTTCAAGATCGCCACGCTCTACGCGCCGCTGAAACTGTTCGTGCCCGCGAGCCTGGTGTTCTTCCTGGTCGGACTCGCCTATTACTTCTACACTTTCTTCGAGTTCCACCGCCTCAGCCTGATCAGCGTCGCCTTCTGGAGCGCGGCGGTGATCATCTTCCTGATCGGGCTGGTATCCGAACAGATCACGTCGCTCACGTACCAACGTGATCGCTGAAATCCATTTGAAGAGACGCGCCGGTTTCGCATGAACGTGCTGATGACGAGCACATCCTTTCCGCGCGACCCCTCCGACTGGAAAGGCCTTTTCATCTACCACATGGCTGCGGCGCTCGCGCGCGACAAACACGTGGGCTTGCGGCTGTGGGCGCCACCGGGCGTGCTGCCGGACGGAGTCGCCTCCGCGACCCTGCCCGGCGAATCCGCGCGACTGTCGCGCCTGATGGATGCCGGCGGCATTTCGCATCTCCTGCGCAAGCATCGCGTTGCGGGTGCGCGCGAGGCGGTCGCGCTCTTGCGCATGCTGGGCGGCGTCTACCGACGTTCGACCGACGCTTCGCTTTACCACGTCAACTGGCTGCAATGCGCATTGCCTTTGCCCAACGACGGCAAGCCGGCGCTGATCACGGTGCTGGGCAACGACATGAAGCTGCTCCGGAAGCGGCTGGTTCGGCCCGCCCTGCGTCGTGCTATGCGGGGCCGCAAGGTCGCGATCTGCCCGAACGCCGACTGGATGGAACAGCCGTTGCGCGCGGCGTTCGGCGACATCGCGGAAGTCGTCCCCGTACCGTTCGGGATCGATCCGCAGTGG